>DATLEX010000266.1:0-30095 GCA_035525045.1 Thermoanaerobaculia bacterium
CGTGATGAACGTCAACGACCCTGCGCGGCTGCTCCGCCCGCAGAGGGTCTTCGCCGCGGGCGACTTCGTCGCCGCGGCGACCAGCGAGGGGAAGCTGCTGCTGTTCCCGATCACCGAGCTGCCGCAACTGGCGCGCGGCAAGGGCGTGCAGACGATCAAGATCCACCGGACGCCGATCGCGCCGGAGAAGGTGGTGGCCACGGCCGTCATCCCGGCGGGGGGGACGCTGGTGGTCCACGCCGGGAAGCGCTTCACGAATCTGAAGGCCGCCGACCTCGAGTCGTACATCGGCAAGCGCGCGCAGCGCGGGCTCAAGCTCCCCCGCGGCTTCCAGAACGTCGACACCATCCGGCCCTGGAGCGACCGCGACCCGCGCAGCGGGCAGCCGGAGCTGGTGATGTGAAGCGGACTCAGTCGACGAAGAGGGCTGTATCGCCCGACCGGTCGGTGATCTGCAGGAAGGTGAGGACCCGTCCGTCGCCGCCGGTGACTTCGACGTCGATGACGAGCTTGAAGAGGCGTCCGAGCTGATCTCGCTGCGCGCCGAGAATCGAGCGGGTCAGGTCGGCGATCGTCAGAAGCTCGCCGGCCGGGACTTCGTAGTCGCGCGAGGCCTCGGCCTGCCCGGTGGCGGTCGAGCCGCCGGGGAAACTGAAGCGGATCGTGGCCCGCACCGTGGCGGGCCGCCCCGTGGTCTCGAGCAGGAGCAGCGCGGGCGGCAACACGCCCGGCTGATCGTCGGCGAGCGAGAACTGTTTCCTGCTGCCCGTTCCCCCCGCCGCCGACGATGGAAGAGCGGGAATCCCGGTCCCGAACGACCCCTGCCGGCCGGGGGCCGTGCTCACCAGGCGGCCGCTGGCGCTGATGGCGCCGGGCGGGCCGTAGATGCGCACGTGTCCCTGCGGCGCGCTGGCGACGGTGACCTTTCGGCTCTCCGACGGCGCGAGGACGAAGGTCTCGATCACACTGGTCGTCTCGACCGGCAGCGAGGAGGACCCGAGGCCGTGTCCCGCCGCACGCCTCCGCGGCGGCGGCAGCGGCTGCGGGCTCGTGGCGAGGGTTACCTTCGCCGCGCGGGCCGAATCGTTGGTCACCCAGACCTCGAGCGTGGCCGAGGGGATGCCCGAGAACGACGGCATGGGGACGAACAGCTCCGAGGGAGAGCCGGCGCCCGGCCGCGAGTCGGTGATGGTCCAGCGGTCGCGCGTCGCCGCATCGACGACCGCGGCGTATCCGGCAAGTCGCGTTGCGCCGCCGCCGGTGTTCGAGACGCGGGCGGAGCGGGCGCCGGCGGGGACGCTGTCGGGCAGTGGAACGTATGCGAACGGCGGGATTGACTCGCTGCGGCTCGGCGCGACCGGCGCGCCCGCGGCGTCGAAGAAATCGACGGTGAAGCTGCCGGCGTGGCCGGCCGTCTCCTGGATGTGCAGATCGGTGCTCGCCGCCGTGCTCTTTTCCACTCCGGCGAACGCAAGGCGGCCGTTCGATCCCACCGCACCGTCGGAGCGGAGCAGCGGTATGGACGTGAGGTAGAGGTTCTGAGCGTCGGGAACGTTCGCCAGCAGCCCCGAGAGCGATGCCTGCCCTGCCTGGAGCGTCCGGAGCTGGACGCTGCCGCTCTGGTTCGAGACGTTGAAGAGGCTTCCCGGAACGAGCGGAAACCACGCGCTCCCCGACGGGGGGAACTGTGGGATCGCGGCGAGCAGCGCGCCGGCCTGCCCGGCGCCGGCCGCGGAGTAGAAGAGCTGGATCCCGGAGAGGGCGGAGGTGGTCCTGTTCGACAGGAAGAGGTGACTGGTGGCGGTCGTGTCGGTGATGCCGGCCAGGAACGAGGCGATCTCGCCGGCGGCGAGCGCCAGCGGCTGCTGCGGGACGACCGCGGCCTTGGTGATGTCGAGCACCGTGACCGTCGCTTTCGCCGTCTGCGCCGAGCCGTGGAAATAATTCATCGAGAGGCTGCCGATCAACGCGCCGAGAGCCGATGGGCTGTCGGGACGCAGGGCGGGATTGACGCTGAACGCTATGCGGGCGGTGGCGCCGGGGCCGACGGAGACGAGGTTCGATGGCGCGCCTACCCACGGCACGTCGGCGACCATCAGCCCCTGCATCTCATCCGTCCCGGCATTGGAAACGTTGAACGTGGCTGACCGGATCTCGTGAGGAAGGCCGCTGAGCAGAACGAAGCTCGAGCCGAGGATCGCTGTGACGTCTCCTCCCGTTGGAAAACCCGAAGTGGCGGAGGCGATGAAGAGCCGTACCGCGACCGTCAGTGGCCGCTGCCCGCCCGGAACCGATACCGTCGCCGTCCCGTCGTAGAGACCAGGCCCGGTGACTTCGGGGCGGATGGTGACCGTCTGACTCGAGCGGGGAGCGAGGACGAATGATGAGGGTGTGACGGTGAAGAATGCGGCGCTCCCCGTCACGGTGACCGAGACCGCTGCTTCGCCCCCATTGGCCACGACAAAAGAGTCCGTTTTGCTGTCTCCGGAAACCTGCATGATGCCGCCAGGGGAGCGCGTCACCGCCACCTGCGCCGAAATCGTCGCCGGCACGATGAGAATAGTCGTGGCGAGCACGGCAAGAAACGTGATGCGGAGCGCATCCGGAATCATCGATGGACCTTCGTGTTTGTAGACCATATCATCACGACGACCAGGAGGCCCGATGGCCACAGGCAGAAACGATCCCTGCGTCTGCGGGAGCGGAATGAAGTTCAAGAGATGCTGCGCAGGGAAAGCGTCCAAGCGACTGTCGAGAGGGTTGATCCTGCTCATCAGCGCCATCGCCGCGGTGGCAGCGATCGGATTGATCCCGATTCTCTCCAGCAACAAGAAGGCTGACGGGCCGGTCCCGTCTTCGGCATCGCCGGCGCGCAGCGCCGCGCAGACCAACACGCCACAGCCGGGCCCCGCTCCGCCGGGAAAGGTCTGGTCACCCGAGCACGGTCACTGGCACGACGCGCCGACCCGTATGACGCTCCCGCTGGGCTCGCCCGGGGGCGGGCCGATGCAGTCGCCGGGAAGCCCGATCCAGGTGACGACCCAGCAGCAGGTCGCGCCCGCTGCTCAGCCGCCCGGCCCCGCTCCTCCCGGCAAGGTCTGGTCGCCCGAGCATGGGCACTGGCACGACGCGCCGGCGCAGTAGCGCCCCCCGTACCCTCTCCCGCTTGCGGGAGAGGGTGGCGTGAAGCGCCGGGTGAGGGTTTCGGCACTCACGCCGTCATCGGGGGGTGGTGTCGGGCGGGTTCATCCGGCGCACTTCTTCCTCGATCTGCGCGTTGTTCCACTTCGCCTCGCCGTATTTTTCCTGGATCTTGCCCACCAGGCGATCCTTGTGTCCGGCGATCTGCTCGAGGTCGTCATCGGTGAGAAGTCCCCACTTCTCCCGGACCCGTCCCTTCAGTTGCTTCCAGTTGCCCTTGACCATGTCCCACAGACCATCAGCGCGTGTCGTCATGATTCGTCCTCCTGCCGTTCCCATCGCAACCTTCATGCCGTAAAGCGGAGCGGCTACTCCGTTCGCAGGGCGTCCACCGGCTCCATGCGCGCCGCGCGACGGGCCGGCAGCACGCCGGCGGCGAGACCGATCGTCACCGCCATTCCCTCGGCCAGCAGGGCGAACCACCACGGCGTGCTGATCGGGAGCGCCGGGACTGCCAGGCGGAGCAATTGCGCCACCCCGACGCCGAGTAGCAGGCCGGCCGCGCCGCCGGCGGCCGCGAGCAGCGCCGCTTCCCCGAGAAAGAGGCGGAGGATCTGGTGCTGCTGGCCGCCGAGGGCGCGGAGCAGGCCGATCTCCGCGGTCCGCTCCGTCACGGCGATGGTCATGATGGTCAGGATGCCGACGCCACCGACCAGGAGAGAGATGCCGCCCAGAGCGCCGACGGCGAAGGTCAGCACGCCGAGCACCGAGGCGAGCACCTTGAGCGCCTCGTCCTGCGTGATGACGCTGATGTCGTCGCGCCCATGCCGCATGGCGATGGTCCTCCGGATCCCGCCGACGACTCGTTCCACCGGAACCTCGGGCTCGTAGGTCACGTGGATGCCGGTCAGCCCCTCGCGGTTGAAGAGCTCGAGGGCCCGCGCCACGGGGATGACCACGCAGTCATCGATGTCCATGCCGAGAAGGCGGCCGTGCTCCTCCATCACCCCGATGACCTGGAAGCGGTAGCCGGAGACCTCGATCCGTTTCCCGAGGGGGTTCTCGTTCCCGAACAGCTCCGCCTTCGCCTTCGACCCGAGGACGGCCAGAGGACGGGGCGAGAGGACGTCGTCCTCCGGGAGAAACGAGCCGCTCTGCATCTGCGTGTATCCGATGCGCATCCACTCGGGGGTGTAGCCGAAGACGGTCACGCGGCGGCGCCTCCCGGCATAGCGCACCTCCGCGTTCCCGTCCGTGACCGGGTGCGAGACCAGGACGTGGGGGAGCCGCCGCAGCGCCGCGGCGTCTTCGATGGTCAACGGGCGCACCGTTCCGAAGATGCCGATGGAGAGGCCGGAGGTCTGGACCCGCCCCGGCATGACGATGATCAGGTTCGTCCCGAAGTCGCTGAACTGCTCGAGGACGAAGTCGCGAACGCCCTGGCCGATCGACGTCAGCAGGATCACCGCGGCGATGCCGACGGCGATCCCGAGCGCGGCCAGGAACGTCCGCAGCCTGTGGGCCCGGAGGGAGCCGAGGGTGAGATGCGCGAAATCGGGGAACCTCATGGTGATTTTGGATTTTGGGTTTTGGATTTTGGGTTTTTGCGGCGGAGTGTGCGGATCGATGCGACTGTCATAGCCACGATCGCGTTCACTTCATTCATCAGGCTCCTGAGTTTGTTTTCGGGGACGAGGCGCGACTCGATCAGCATTTCCATCCAGTGGACCGCTTCGTCGGCTTCTTCCTCCACGTCGCCGAGTTTCGAGATCATGTTCGCTCGCGACACGGCGCGGCATGCCGGGCGGTAGTTCGCACCGATGGCCAGACCGGATCGCAACAACTGGCGGCCGATCACGTCGGATGTTCGACTGTTCGGCAGAGACTCGACCAGTTTGATGATCCTCAGCCCAACGTCCTTCGTCCGTCGCTTGAACTCCTGCTCATCCATGAATCACCAATCCAAAATCCAAAATCGAAAATCCAAAATCGAAAATCACCGCCTTGCCAACGCCAGCGCCGGATCCAACGCCGCCGCGCGCCGCGCGGGAAGAACGCTGAAGAGAATCCCGGTGGCCACGGCGATGAGCAATGCCGCGACGACCGCCCACAACGGTGAGAAGGCGGGGACGGCGGGATAGATCTGGCGGATCACGAAGCTGCCGATCTGACCGAGGATCGACCCCACCACGGCGCCGACGGCCGAGAGCACCGCCGCCTCGGCGAAGAAGAGAACGCGGATCTGCCGCGGCGAGGCGCCCAACGCCTTCAGCAGACCGATCTCGCCGGTCCGCTGCGTCACGGCGATGAGCATGACGTTCATGATCAGGATCCCGGCCACGCTGAGGCTGATCGCGGCGATCCCGCCGAGGGCGAAGGTCAGCGCGACCAGGATGCGGTCGAAGGCGGCCGACATCGCCTCCTCGGTCACGATGGTGACGTCCTCCTCGCCATGGCGCTCGCGGAGGATGGCCCGGATCTCCTCCTTCACGCGCGGGACGTCCTCGCGGGTGCGGGTCATGACGCCGATGCGCAGCAGCGAGTGGAGATTGAAGACGACCTGGGCCGAGGCCACGGGGATGATCACCAGCTCGTCCATGTTCACGCCGAGCATCTCCCCCTTCGGCGCCAGGACGCCGATGACGCGGAAGCGCCGATCGCCGATGCGGATCCATTCGCCGAGGGGAGACTCGGCACCGAAGATCTCGCGCCGCACCTTCGATCCGATGACGCAGTGAGGCGTGGCCTGCCGCGGGTCCTGCGAGGGGAGGAAGCGGCCGGAGGCGACGGAGACGCCCCAGATGTGCCGGATCTCCGCGGTGGAGCCGACGACCGGCACATCGCGGCGGCGCCCCTTCCACCAGATCTCGCCGGAGACGAGATTGAGTGGCGCGAGGTGCTCGACGCCACGAATGCGGCGCAGCGCCAGCGCGTCGTCGAGCGTCAGATCGCGCGGCGTGCGGCCGGAGACGATCCCGCCGGTGCCGCCGGTCGTCTCGGCCCGTCCGGGGAGGATGGCGATCAGGTTCGTCCCCAGCGACTCGAACTGGTTGCGCACGTACTCGCGGGCGCCCTCGCCGAGGGAGGTGAGAATGACCACGGCGGCCACGCCGATCGACATGGCCAGCACCATCAGGAGGGTGCGGGCGCGGTAACCCTCAAGCGAGCGCCAGGCGAATAGCCCTATGTCTTCGAGTCGCATCATGGGTGATTTTGGATTTTGGATTTTGGATTTTGGATTTGGGCTGCGCGGACGTGCAATCCAAAATCCAAAACCCGAAATCCAAAATCACTCATACACCCCCCCGTCCAGGGTCCGCACGTGCCGCGATGCGCGGGAGCCCAGCGCCGCGTCGTGCGTGATCAGGATCAGCGTCACACCCCGCGCGTGCAGCTTCTCGAGCAGGCCGATGACCTCCTTCCCGGTGGTCTGGTCGAGGTTTCCCGTCGGCTCGTCGGCGAGGATCACGGCCGGCTCCATGACCATGGCCCGGGCGATGGCCACGCGCTGGCGCTCGCCGCCGGAGAGCTGGTCGGGGCGATGCCGCGCCCGCTGCGCGATGCCGAACTCCTCGAGCAGCCGGCTCACGCGCGGTTTGCGCTCGTCGGGGGAGACGCCGGCGAGCACCAGCGGCAGCTCGATGTTCTCCGCGGCCGACAGGCGCGGCACGAGATGAAAGAATTGAAAGACGAAGCCGATCTTCTCCCGGCGCACCCGCGACTGCTCCTCGTCGGTCAGCCCGGTCACGTCGCGGCCGTCGAGCTCGTAGGTGCCGCGCGTGGGACGGTCGAGAAGGCCGAGGATATTCAGCAGCGTCGACTTGCCGGAGCCGGAGGGGCCCATGATGGAGACGTACTCGCCGCGTTCGATGCCGAGGGTGACCTCGCGCAGCGCGGCGACCTCCTGATCGCCCACCTCGAAGACGCGGGAGATGTTCGTCAGAGCGATCATCGGCCGGCGACGGCCCTGGCTCCAGGCACCACGCCCTTGCGGTCGACGGAGACGATCACCTGCTCGCCCGCGGCGAGTCCGGAGACCACCTCTGTGAACTGCCAGTTCGAGACGCCGGTCTCGATCCGGCGCTCTTCGATCGTTCCGCGGCCGCCGCCCAGGACCAGGACGCGGTTGCCCTCGAGGAGGGCCTGGGTCGGAACGCGGAGGACGTTCTCGCGCACCTCGAGGATGATCTCGGCATCGGCGCTATAGCCGGCCAGCAGCGCTGCGGCGTCGTCGGGATTGGCGAACTCCACCTCGACGTCGACCGTGCGGGCCTGCTTTTCCAGGTCGAGCACGTAGGGGGCCACGCGCCGGACGCGGCCGGGGAAGCGTTGCCCGGCCATGGCGTCGATGGTGAGCCAGGCAGGCTGACCGGGACGGACGCGCGCGACATCGACCTCGTCGATTGGGGCGACGACGTAGAGACAACTGTCGTCGATCAGGTCGACGGCCGGCGGTGTGGGGATCCCGGGCGGGGAGGGGGTGGTGAACTCGCCGAGCTCGCCGGTGATCCTGGCCACGACGCCGGCGAACGGCGCCCGGAGGACGGTGCGGGTGAGCGCGGCGCGCGCGGCCGCGACGCGCGCCTCCCCCTGCTGAACGTCGGCTCGCGCAGCGTTGCAGGCGGCGCGGAGGTTCGTCGCGGCCGAGACGGCGCGATCGAGCTGGTCGTCGGGGAGGAGCCCGTCGCGGTGAAGCGTCCGGGCACGGTCCGCGTCGCGTTGCGCGACGGCGGCCCCGCCACACACCTCCTCCGCGCGGAGGCCCGCGCCGCGAGCCTGCTGCTCGGCCATCCGCGCCTGCGCCGCCGCCTCCTCGTTCCAGAGCTCGAGCAGGACCTGGCCGGCCTCGACGCGCATCCCCTCGCGCACCGGAATGGCGACGATCTGTCCTCCGGCCGGCGGCGCCAGCTTCGCCCGCCGGCAGGCGCTGACCGTGCCGGCGCGCGTGTTGGCCACGGAGCGCTCCACGCGCCCCTGCCCGATCTCGGCGACCACGACCTCCACCGGCTTCGGGCGCATGGCCCACCACACGAGCAGCGCGAGCGCCGCCACGATCGCCAGGGCCAGTAGAAGACGGCGCAGCATGATTCGGATTGGAACGGTCGGGACCGCTTGCGGCACCTAGGGTAACGCGATCTGTGTGATCATCGGAACGTGAAAGTCGTGGTCGCCGCCTTTTTCATGCTGGTCGTGGCCTGCGGCTGGGGCGATCCCGTCGTCCCGCTGAACACGCAGTTGTGGCGGCTCGACCGGGCGTGGGAAGCGCCGCCGCCCGGTGCGCGGCAGGATGTGCGCACGGCGCCCGGCACGATCATCGCCTTCCGAGGTGGAGGGGAGTACGTCGAGGTCCACTGCTCGCTGATCGAGCAGCCGGATCAGACCGTGCTCATCCAGTCCGGCCGGCCGTGCGTGGCTGCCGTCGGCACGTGGGAGCAGCGGGGAAGCGAGATCGTGGCCACGCGCAGCCGCGTGGGAGGGCCGGGCCGCCCGGAAGCGCTGCGATCGGCGTTTTGTTCGCAGCCGCGGCTGACGTTCCGGATCGAGGGGAGGTCGGTCAGCGGCAATGCCGGCGGCGAGGGGACCGGGACCTACACGCCCGTGACCCGTTTCGTGGCGCCGGAGTTCGAGACCTACGTGACGGCGGCCCGGCGGTCCGATGTCCGGTGCGGGGAGGATTGAAGGTACACTCCGCCTGTTCCGAATCCCATTCGACGAGGTGCCTGATGGACGACGTGATGCAACAACTCGATGGCGAGATCGCCGGGCGGCGGCTGCTCGATCATCCTTTCTACCAGCGCTGGAGCAGCGGTGAGCTGACGAAGGAAGAGCTCCGCGAGTACGCCCGCCAGTACTACCACTACGCCGCGGCCTTCCCGACGTTTCTCAGCGGGATGCACGCGCACACCGAGGACATTCCGACGCGGCAGCTCCTGCTCGAGAACCTGATCGAGGAAGAGCACGGCCCTGAGAACCATCCCGAGCTCTGGCTCCGCTTCTGCGAGGCCCTCGGTCTCGACCGCGAAGAGGTCCTCGCCGGCGAGGCCAACCAGGCCACCCGGGCGCTGATCGACTGCATGCGATCGGCGGCGCGCGATGGGCAGCTCCACGAAGGACTGGCGGCGCTCTACTCGTACGAGTCGCAGGTTCCCGGTGTCGCCGCGGCGAAGATCGACGGGTTGGCGAAGTGGTATGGCATCACCGGGGATCGATCGATCGCCTTCTTCTCGGTCCACCTCGCGGCGGACGTTGCCCATTCGGAGACCTCGCGCGGTCTGCTCCGGCGGCTCTGCGACAGCGACGAGAAGCGGGACGCGGCCCGAAAGGCGAGTGCGAGCACGCTGGCGGCGCTGTACGGGTTCCTCGACTCGGTGACGATGAACTGATGCCGCCGCTCAGGCCGGCCTGACCTTCGGCGGCCGGCCTGTTGCGTGCCCTCTCCCGCTTGCGGGAGAGGGTTACGGGGGAGAAGGCTCTGCGGGAAAGACACGAGGGGTGCCGCCTAGCCCCGGCCGAGGGTCTTGGCGACGATCTTCGGATTTCGGGCCGTCACGCGGAGCAGCGCCACGGCAGGGCCGTCCGGCCGGTGCCGTCCTTCTTCCCACCCCTGGAGCGTGGCCAGACTGACCCCCATCATGAGCGCGAACTCCGCCTGCGACTGCTTGAGCCGGTAGCGGATGGCCTTCACATCCTCCGGGCGGATGATTGGCGGACCGCCGGTGGTCCCTCTGACGGCCTCAACACGACTCATGGGCGCCTCCTGATCCTCTCAATTTTGCAGCCGTCCGCCGCGCGGCGCAAGAGTCATCGTCACATGTGCCGCGTCGTGAAATACCGTTTCAGCCATTGGGACAGACCGTCCAGACGGGAAACAGCACGCGCTCGGTGATGTTCGCCTGATCGAGCTTGTCGCGGACCTCCCACTTCAGCTCCGCCGGGATGATCAGGCGGCGGTACATCTCCTCCCGCTGTTTCAGCAGCCTCTCCAACTGCATGGCGGCGCTGGAGGGGAGGGAGAAGAGGGCGAACTGATTGACGATGCGCTCGTCGAGCGACGGCGGCTCGAAGAAGAGGACGAAGTCGCTGCTCGAGAGGCTGTCGAACTCCTGGATCGACCGGGCCACCTCGTTGATCATCTCCGTGGTGAAGATGTTCACGTCGTTCCAGGCCAGGACCTGCTTCAGCGCATCGGGGAGCAGCTCGTTGGTCCTGCGGAGTCGACGCACCAGATGACGCCGTCCTGCTCGAACCGCCTCGCATCGTGCGTGGCGAAGTGCATGGCCACGTACGGCGAGTACGTCCAGTCGAGAAGCCGCGTGGGAAGACCGTGGTGCTTGGCCAGCGAAAGCCAGTTCCAGACCCAGTCGCCGCTCACCGCGTTGCGGGCCGCGTACTTCCGGAAGCTGGTGAGGAGGTGCGCCTCCTGGCCGACGAACCCCCCCGCCTGCAGGCTCGTTTCGAGGGTGTGGCTCACCCGCGGCACCCCGCGGAAGACGAAGTTCGATCGGAACCGGGAAATGGAGGGCTGCCACGAGCTTGCGAAGACCGCTTCCTGCAGCTCGATCCAGCTCTTCACGCGGATGTCGGTCACGGCCGGGTCCGCCTGCAATCCCTGCGTCCCATGCACCCCGAAGGAGTGCGGAGGTCGATGGAGTGGTGTGAGGGAGTCACTCCGAGTAGACTACTGCCTCCCCGTAAGCGATGACAGAGCAAATCAAGCGCGGCTCGCAGGAGTTCGCAGACATCGTCCCCGGTCGGACGACGGAGGTCTATCTCGACGTCACCGAGCGGCGGACCGACGCCGAGCATGCCGACGAGCGGCAGCCCGCGCTGGTGATGCTGCAGGGCGACCTGCCGGGAGAGGTCTTCCGGCTGCAGGCCGGCCGGCAGATCATCGGGCGGCGGCAAGACTGCGAGATCCGCCTTCGCGAGAAGGCCGTCAGCGGCCACCATGCCGAGGTGGTGCGGACCGATGCCGGCGTGACCGTCTCCGACCTCCAGAGCACGAACGGGACGGTGGTGAACGGCCGGCGCATTCGCAATCCGGTGTTCCTGGCCCAGGGGAGCCTGCTCAAGCTCGGCAACTCGGTCTTCAAGTACGTCGAGTCCCTCGTCGAAGTGGAATTGTCGGAGTCGCTCCACGAGCGGGCCACGGTCGACCCGGTGACGGGTGCGGCGAACAGGGCGCGGTTTCTGACCCGGCTGGCCTATTTGATCGGAGAGGCCTCACCGGCGCGGCCGGTGAGCGTGATCGGCTTCGAGCTCGATGCGTTTTCCGGGGTGATCGCCTCCCGCGGGCGCGCGGCGGCCGACGCGATGCTGCACGACGTGGCGCGCATCTTCCGGGAGTCGTACCACGGAAGCGGAAGGCAATTCGGCCGGATCGGCGACGAGTCGTTCGCCATCGGCATGGCCGACCTGCCGCTGGCCAGCGCCGGCGCCGCGGCGGGGACGGTGCGGAACGCGCTGGAGGCGATCGGCCTGGAGGCCTCGATCGGCGTAGTGGCGACCGAACGGCCCGGCGACACCGCCGAGACCCTCCTGGCCCGCGCGGAAGAGATGGTGGCGCGGGCCCGCCAGCAGGGCGGACATCGGATCGTCCTCGAGTAGGGGCGGGGGGAATGGGCGGGGATCGTTCCTGCCCCAGGTTCCTCTCCGCTACCATACCCCCCCATGCGCCACGTCACCTTTGCTCTCCTGGCATTTCTCACCGCCTGCGCGACCTCGACCCCGCCGCCGGCCGCATCGACGCAGTCACGACCGCCGGACGAATCCGCGCGCCTCGACGGCTTCATCCCCCTCCGCTGGGATGAAACGAACGGCAAACTGCTGATGGAGATCAACGGTCTCGGCGAGGAGATGATCTGGCAGGTCTCGCTCGCCTCCGGCGTCGGCTCGAATCCGATCGGCCTGGACCGCAAGCAACTCGGCGCGACGCGCGTGGTCCGCTTCGAGCGGGTCGGTCCCCGCGTGCTGATGATCGAGCCGAACTACGGGTACCGCGCCCTGAGCGACGACCCCTCCGAGCGCCGGGCGGTCGAGGAGTCGTTCGCGCAGTCGATCCTTGCCGGGTTCAAGGTCGAGTCGTCGACCGCCGCCGGCGTCGTGGTCGACGCCACGGACTTCTTCCTCTCCGACGCGCACGGCGTGGCACGGAGGCTGCGCGACACGCAGCAGGGCAACTACACGCTCGACAGGAACCGGAGCGCGATCCACATGCCGCGCACCAGGGCCTTCCCGCGCAACACCGAGGTCGAGGCGACGCTCACCTTCACCACGAACGACCGTCCCGGCGCGCTCGTCCGCGGCGTAGCGCCGGCGGCGGAGGCGATCACGGTTCGCCAGCACCACTCGTTCGTGGCTCTCCCCGAGCCGGGGTACCGGCCGCGACGCCAGGATCCCCGCGTGGGCGTCTTCGGCATCGAGTTCTACGACTACGCCTCGCCGTTCACCGAGCCGGTCACGAAGCGGTGGATCGCCCGCCACCGCCTGCAGAAGAAAGATCCGGCGGCGGCGCTCTCCGATCCGGTCGAGCCGATCCTCTACTACGTCGACAACGGCGTCCCGGAGCCGATCCGCAGCGCGCTGGTCGAAGGGGCGGCCTGGTGGAACGAGGCCTTCGAGGCCGCCGGCTTTCGCAACGCCTTTCAGGTGAGGGTGCTCCCGCCCGACGCCGATCCGCTCGATGTCCGCTACAACGTCATCAACTGGGTGCACCGCTCCACGCGCGGCTGGTCGTACGGCGGGGGCATCGTCGATCCGCGCACCGGCGAGATCATCAAGGGCAACGTGCTGCTCGGATCTCTGCGCATCCGCCAGGACGTGCTCCTGGCCCGCGGTCTCATCGCCGGGTACGACGAGCTCGATCCCGCGCGGAGCCCGTCGCAGATGGCGCTGGCCCGCATCCGGCAGCTTTCCGCCCACGAGATCGCCCATACCCTCGGTCTCGGTCACAACATGGCGGCGTCGACGTACGGCCGCGCCTCCGTGCTCGACTATCCGGCCCCGTACGTGAAGATCACCGACGGACGCCTCGATCTCTCCGAGGCCTATGCCACCGGCGTCGGCCCATACGACGTCGCGCTGATCAGGTACGCCTACAGCGAGTTTCCTCCCGGGGCGGACGAGGAGGCGGAGCTGAATCGCCTGGCGCGTCAGACGCCTCTCTTCGTCTCCGATCCGCATTCGCGTCCGGTCAGCGGCGCGCATCCGCTGGGCTCGGTATGGGACAATGGCGCCGACCCGGTGGCCATGCTGCGCCACGAGATCGAGGTGCGGCGCATCGCCCTCGAGCAGTTCGGGCTGCGCAACATCGACAGCGGCCGCCCGCTGTCCTCGCTCGAGGAGACGCTGCTTCCTCTCTATCTTCATCACCGCTATCAGCTCGAGGCGGCGGCGAAGTCGATCGGCGGGGTCTACTTCACCTACGCGGTGAAGGAGGGGAACGCCGCGCATCCGGCCGAGGTGCGGCGCGTCGTGCCGGTGCAGCAGCAGCGCCAGGCGCTGGCGGCGGTGATGGCCACGCTCGAGCCTTCGTTCCTCGAGCTGCCGCGGCGGATCGTCGATCTGATTCCGCCGCCCGCGTATGCGCATGGCGACGCCAACACCGAGCTCTTCCCCCGCCGCACCGATCCGCTCTTCGATCCGATCGCCGCGGCGATGACCTCGGCCGACATCACCATCTCGGCCCTGCTCGACCCTGCGCGCGGCGCCCGCCTCGCGCAGCAGGAGCCGGGCAACCTCTCCCTGCGCGAGGTGATGGACGTGTTGATCGATCTCGTCTCGCGGCACGGAGCCATCACCCGCGCCACGCGCACGCTCCTCGCCACGCGGCTGATGGAGCTGGCCGCGAACCGGCAGGCCGATCCGCAGGTTCGTGCCGAGGCAAACGATGCGCTGCGCAGACTGAGCCAGTTCATGAGTCCCCGCGACGACCGCGCGGAGAATGCGCATCGCATGCTCACCCGCGATGACATCCAGCGCTTTCTCAACCGTCCCGCGGAAGCATGGCAGCCGCCGGTGATGCCCCCCGTGCCGCCGGGACCGCCGATCTGACCCGGTTGACGACCGTCGCCGCGCCTCCGAGCGCGGCGACGGCTGTGACCGTGGTCAGATCCAGCAGGATGTAGAGCACGCCGACGCCGCTGGGCGGGTTCGCCGAATGCAACCCCAGCCCCGGCACCTCGGCCGCCCATCTCCAGTTCCCGATCGCGGTACCGAGCCACTCCAGCAGCAGCGTGTAGACGAAGCAGGCCGGGAGGAGGACCCCGCTCTTCGATCGCACCAGCATCGCCGCCGCGGCGATCCACCAGATGAGTCCCCACACGTCGTCGAAGAGAACGAGCGTCGTCGCCGCGACAACGCTGCCGGCGATCACCACGGAGCCGAGAATGGCGCGCGCATTGCGCCGGAGCGCCTCCTGCTGCGCACTCTCGGCGGCCAGCAGGTAGAAGAGGCCATGCCCGGGGGGGACGTAGAGCGGGATCAGCGCGTGCCGGTAGGAGTAGAGGCCCCAGCCGATGGAGAGGAGGACCTCGCCCGTCGTGGCGATGACGATGGCCCAGCCGATCTGTTGCGGCGGGACGGTCGAGCTCCGGGCGAAGGCGAAGAGAAAGGCGGCCGTGGCGCCACCGAGGATGAGCTGCGGGAAGAGCCCGCCGCGATCGAGCAGGAGGATCGCCGGCATGAAGACCGCCGACGCCGCGACAAACAGCAGAAACCTGCGTTGCACGGAGCCATTGTGCAGGATGCAGGATGAATTCCATTCATCCTGCGTCCTGCATCCTTCGATTTTCACTATAATTCGCCGTCATGAGAACCCTTCTCCTCCCGCTCCTGCTGGTTGCGTCGTCCGTGGTGGCGGCGGATGTTCTGTCGATCGGGACGCCGGCGCCCGACTTCACGCTGGCCACCGATGAAGGGAAGCAGGCCGCGCTGAAGGACTACCGCGGGAAGTGGGTGGTGCTCTATTTCTATCCGAAGAACTTCACCAGCGGCTGCACGATACAGGCGCGCAACTTCCAGCGCGACCTGGCGAAGTACGAGGAGCGCGGCGCGGTGGTGATCGGCGTCAGCGTCGACTCGGCCGAGTCGCACAAGGACTTCTGCACGAAGGAAGGGCTGAGCTTCCGCCTTCTCTCCGACTCCGACGCCTCCGTCTCCACCGCCTACAGCTCGGTGATCGAGCATCAGGGGGCGAAGTTCTCGGCGCGCAACACCTTCATCATCGATCCGGAGGGGAAGATCGTCCGAGTATTCGAGAAGGTGAAGGTCGTGCAGCACAGCGAGGAAGTGCTGGCGGCGCTGGACGAGCTGCGGAAGCGGTAGGCGGCGGGCCTCAGCTCATCGGGACCCAGGCCGCGGAGAGCTCGACGCGCGTCTG
Organism: Thermoanaerobaculia bacterium; assembly: GCA_035525045.1. GTDB lineage: Bacteria > Acidobacteriota > Thermoanaerobaculia > Gp7-AA8 > Gp7-AA8 > DATLEX01. The sequence goes on from DATLEX010000266.1 coordinate 15,521, forward strand.
TCCCTCCGGCCAGGCCGGCGTGGAGAGGTAGAAGTAGCCGTCGCCCATCCGCCGCGCCTTCCGGGCCAGCTCGGTCATGCTCCGGCAGACGGAGTCGCTGCCGCGGACGGTCTTCCGATCCACCGTTTTTCCGGTCCGTTCGGCCACTCCCTCGTAGACGTGAATCTCGTCGAAGACTTGATTGCTGCGCAACATGATCCGCGAAAACGATATCACGTGACCCGGCCGGAGGGCCGGTCCCACGTCACACCGCCGGGCCGTCGCGGCTGCTACCATGAGGAGGTGGCGGTCCTCCCCGAAAACGTGATGCTTGGGCCCTATCGCATCGCCGGGCTCCTCGGCGAGGGGGGCATGGGGGCGGTCTACCGGGCCCGCGATACGCGTCTCGGCCGCGACGTGGCGGTCAAGGTCCTGACCAATCTCACCGTTCACGACCGGGAGAAGCTCCTCCGTTTCGAGCAGGAGGCCCGTGCCGCGGGCATGCTCAACCACCCCAATCTGCTGACGATCTTCGACGTCGGCAACGCCGGCGATACGCCGTACGTCGTCTCCGAGCTGCTGGAGGGGGAGACGCTCCGCGACCGGCTCAAACGCGGTCCGATCGCCCCCCGGCGCGCCGCCGAGATCGCCCTCGGCATCGCCCACGGGCTCGCCGCCGCGCACGAGAAGGGAATCGTCCATCGAGACCTCAAGCCGGAGAACGTCTTCGGCACGAAGGACGGGCGGGTGAAGATCCTCGACTTCGGCATCGCCAAGCTCTCGCCGACGGCATCTCACGACGGGCCCCTCTTTCCGATCAACGCCACCGAGCCGGGCATGGTCATGGGAACGGTCGGGTACATGTCGCCGGAACAGGTGCGCGGCGAGGAGGTCGATCCCCGCTCGGACATCTTCGCGCTCGGCGCGATCCTCTACGAGATGCTGGCCGGGAACCGGGCCTTCCAGCGCAACACCTCGGTCGAGACGATGACGGCGATTTTGAAAGACGACCCGCCGGATCTGACCGACCTGGTGCCGAACCTCCCCCCGGCCGTGGAGCGCCTGGTCCGGCGGTGTCTGGAGAAGGACCAGAACCAGCGATTCCAGTCGGCGCGCGATCTGGCCTTCAACCTCGAGGTGCTGACGACCCTCCCCGCCGGGCCGCCCACCCTGACCGGGCGCAAGGCGCCGGGGCCGCCGCCCCCCGTCACGCCCGACACGACTCTGACGAAGACGACCACGATGCCGGGCCTGCCTCATCCGACCGGTCTGCGGCCGGCGACGCAGCCGCGGCCGCGCCCGCCGGCGAGCGTCCCGCGGCGGTCCGCGGTCTCTCCGCTTCTCCTGGTGGTGCTGTTCCTCGTCGCGGCCGGCGGCGCCGCCGTCGCAGGGTGGTACCTCGCCAGCCGGGAGCGGACGGCGGCCGAGAACACCTTCTTCCGGCGGATGACCTTCCGGCGCGGGGAAGTGCGGACGGCGCGCTTCACTCCCGACGGCGAGACGATCGTCTACAGCGCCGCCTGGGAGGGGGAGCCGTCCGAGATCTTCGTGGCCAGCCGGCACAGCCCGGAGGCGCGGCCGCTCGGAATCCCCGAAGCGGAGGTCCTGGCGGTCTCGAGGTCGGCGGAGGTGGCCGTGCTGCTGCGACGCGACCGTCTGAGCGGGCTCGGCACGCTGGCCCGCGTGCCGCTGGCCGGCGGCGCGGCGCGGGAGATCGCCAACGACGTGCTGTACGCCGACTTCTCTCCCGACGGCTCGCGGATGGCGGTGATTCGCGCCGAGGGGCCCCGTTTCCGTCTCGAGTTTCCGATCGGGAAGACGAGATACGACACGCCGCACTACATCCGCGACGTGCGGATCTCCCCCGACGGAACGCAGGTGGCGTTTCTCGAGCCGCACGGCGGGGCCACGGATCTCGTTCTGGTCGGGGAGGGGGATCCGGAACCGATCGCGCGGGGATGGTCGCGGGGAGCGAACGGCCTGGCCTGGGCGCCCGGCGGTCGGGAGATCTGGATCACCGGAACGGAGACCTCGGCGCCGCCCGCGCTCTGGGCCGTCACGCTCAGCGGCGACCGCCGCCTGGTGAGCCGCCTGACCGGGTCGATGAAGCTCTTCGACATCTCCGCCGCCGGACGGCTGCTGGTGGCGAACGGCACCTGGCGGGCGGCGCTGCACTACTCGCCCCCCGGCAGCGCCCCGGAGCGCGACGTCTCGTGGCTCGACTGGTCGATCGTCTCCGATCTCTCCAATGACGGACGGACGCTGCTGTTCAACGAGACGAGGGAGGGGGGAGGGGCGCGAAGCTCGATCTATCTCTACCGCGGCGGCTCGGAGTCGCCGGTCCGGATCGGCGAGGGGTATGGTGCCGCGCTGTCGCCGGACGGCAAGCACGTGCTCTGTCATGTCGGGGGCAAGCTGGTCGTGCTCCCCACCGGCGCCGGCCAGCAGCGCGAGCTGAAGGTCGCGGGGAGCTTCGACCTCGGAGCGGTCTGGCTCCCCGACTCGCGCCGGGCGGTCGTCGGCGGCGCGCAACCGAAGGGGGAGTACCGGTTGCTCCTCATCGATACGGAGCTGGAGACCGTCAGGCCCCTCTCAGCGGAGAACATCTGGGGGGGCGCGGTGCGGCCGTTCGCCGTCTCGCCGGACGGACGGCGCGTGGCGGGCATGAACCGGGCGGAGACGATCGTGCTCTACCCGACCGACGGCTCGCTGCGCTCCACGCCCGTGCGCGGCGCGAGGAAAGGCGAAATCCCGATCCAGTGGAGCGCGGACGGGCGCTCGCTGTACGTCTACCAGCCGACCGCGCTGCCGGCTCGCATCGTGCGCATCGACCTCGGCGACGGCTCCCGCGACCACTGGAGGGAGTTCGCCCCCGCCGATCCCGCGGGGGTGTACCGGATCTCGCCGGTGGTCATCACCAGGAACGGGAACGCCTACGCCTACAATGCCCTCCGCACGCTCAACGACCTCTACGTGGCGGAAGGGCTGCGGTAGCGGTTGATGCGCATCGCCGTGACGCGCGCGGTCAGCCCGCGCATCCGCGACTGCGAGTTGACGTTCCGCGAGCGGGAGCCGATCGATCCGGCGCGGGCCGCGGCGCAGCACGCGGTTTACGAACGGTGGATCGAGTCGCACGGATGCCGGATCGTTCGTGCGGAGGAGGCGCCGGAGCACCCGGACGGCGTCTTCGTCGAGGATACGGCGGTCGTGCTCGACGAGGTGGCGGTGATCATGCGGCCGGGCGCCGCCTCGCGACGCGGGGAGACCGGCGGCATCGCCCGCGCCCTGCAGCGCTACCGCGCCGTGCGGTCCATCGAAGAGCCGGCCACGATGGACGGCGGCGACCTGCTCCCCATTGGGCAGACGCTCTACGCCGGCCGCTCCCGTCGCACCAACGACCGTGCCATCGCCCAGCTCCGGGAGATCGTTACGCCGCTCGGCTACTCGGTGGTGCCGGTGTTGCTGCGCGACTGCCTCCACCTCAAGACCGCCGTGACGGCGATCGGTGCAAGGGCGCTCCTGTACAACCCGGAGTGTGTCGACGCGGGCGCCTTCGAAGGTCTGGAGCTGGTTGCGGTCGATCCGCTGGAACCGGGCGCCGCGAACGTGCTGCGGATCGGCGAGACGCTCCTGGTTTCCTCGTCGCACCCCCGAACCCGCCGCCTGCTCGAGGAGCGCGGCCAGCGCGTCGAGTCCCTCGACTACGACGAGATGGAGAAAGCCGAAGCCGGCGTAACCTGCTGCAGCATCGTCTTCGAGGCGTGAGCCGGGGAGGTAGGCGTCCTCAGCGTGGCGCGGGCGCCCCCGTCGGCGCGATCGCCTCCGCCGGCGCTGTCACCCGCGGCCGCTCCTTTGATTCGCGCAACACCGCGATCACCGCATGCGTATGGAGGACGATGACGGTGGAGCAGTCGGGGCAGACTCCCCCCTCGCGCTCGAGCGGCGCGCCGCACCGCACGTTTCGCACTCTTGCATGTATCCCCAGAGAGGGTTCGCGGGGTTCTGTGCATGGATCGTGCAGTGATTCGCCCAAAGAGTCCCTGGAGGCCCCTTTGCTCGAACGCAGATTCCTTGCCGCGGCGATGCTGCCGCTGCTGGTTGGATGTGCCGCCGATCGCGGCGGAACGGACCCGAACCCCCATTCGATCACCACCACCGAGAGCGCACGCTCGGCGGCCGATCCCTTCGCCCTCGGCACGCTGCTCACGGCCGAGGGGGCCGTGGCCCGCGACGCGGCTGGCGACCGCTTTCGCCGCGGCGGAGAGCTTTTCCTCTCCATCCACCTGGCCGGCGCGAGCGGCGATCACGCCATCGAAGTGCAATGGGTCGACCCGGCCGGACGCCTCCTTCGCCGCGACGCGGTGGAGGTGCCGAAGGACTCGCAGTACGCCGCCTTCTCGTCCGGCGATACGGCGAAGTGGTCCCCCGGTCCGCACCGCGCCGTCGTCACCATCAACGGACGAAGGGTGAGCGAGCGCGAGTTCGAGTTGATGTAGCCTGGTGTGGCAGTCGTGACAACGGACGGCTACTCCTCGTCGGTGAGGGTGAAGCCGGTGACGCCGATCGGCACGCTGCCTTCGCGCGGGGTCGAGCCGCGGCGGCGGCTGGCCTCGATCTTCGCTTCCCCTTCGGAACCGGCCTCGACGAGCTGCGTGGTCATCTGGGCGCGGGCGCTGGCGAGGTAGACCTTCACGCCCTTCTCGGCATAGATGCGGGCGATCTCCAGCTCGTCGGCGTCGATGACGATGTAGTCATCGATCCGGTTCGAGTGGATGGCGAACTTTCCGTTCGCCTGCTTGTGAATGCGCCAGGCCATCGATGTTTGCCCCCGCCGGCCTTCAATCCAAAATCCAAAATCCAAAATCACAGCGAATCTGCCGTCACACCTCGTGCACCCGCTTGCAATGCGGGCACTCGATCTTCTTCCCCCGATACGCCGGCGGGATCTTCAGCTTCGTCTCGCAGAGGCAGGTGATGAAGATGTAATCGTTGAGGGCCCAGAGGATGTCGGTGGTCTGGCGGACGCGGTCGACGTGCATGAACGGTGCGGTCGCCATCGGGAGCGGCGGCGGCTGCACCACCGGCACGTCGGCGATCTCCCTCATGGCGGTGAAGGGGACGACCCCGACGGGGCGGCCCGTGACCTTGCGGAACGCCTGGTCGTAGCTCTGCACGCCGGCGCTTCCTCCCATGGAGCGAAGGATCCTGACCCGCTCGCCGATGGGGGGGTGGGTGGAGCCGAGAACGGACATCTTCTCGGCGGCGGCGCGAAGAGGGGCGACGATGTACATCGGCGCCACCGCGGCGCTCGCTTTCCGCATCGGCGTGCGCGAGCCGCCGAGCTTCTCCAGCGCGCGGGCCAGCCCTTCCGGATAGCGCGTGTAGAGCGCTCCGGAGGCGTCGGCCAGGTACTCCCGCCGGCGCGAGACGGCGAGGTAGACCAGGCGCGCCAGCAGGGGGGCGATGATCATGAGCAGCAGGGCGATGATCACCAGCGCCCCTCCGCCGGAGCCGCTGCTGCGGCTGGTGCGGGTCCCGGAGACGAAGCGCATCCTGATCCCGATCTGGGCCAGGATGAGAATGGCCATCAGCATCACTCCGAGCATGGTCATGTAGAGGACGTCGCGGTTCCGCACGTGGGCGATCTCGTGGGCGAGGACCCCCTGAAGCTCGTCGCGGTCGAGCTCCTTGAGCAGCCCGGCCGTCACGGCCACGGCGGAATGCTCGGGGTCGCGGCCGGTGGCGAAGGCGTTCAGGGCGTCGTCGTCGATGATGTAGATGTCGGGCACCGTGGAGGTGCCGGAGGCGACGCACATCTCCTCGACGATGTTGTAGAGGATGGGGTGGTCCTTCTTCTCGATCTTGCGGGCCCCGCTCATGGCGAGGAGAATGCGCCGCCCGCCGAAGTAGCTGATCACGGCCTGGATCCCCCACACCAGCAGGGCCAGGACGATTCCCACGCGCCCCGCGCCGGGCACGGCCAGCTCCGCCAGCGCGTAGCCGACTGCCATGAGCAGGAAGGCCATGAACGCGACGAGGATCACGGTGCGGCGCTGGTTGGCGCGGACGAGCTCGTGCATCTCAGAACTTGACGGCCACCGGCTTCCGGATGTCGGCCGACTCCACCTCGAAGAAGGGCGACTTCTTGAAGTTGAACATGGCGGCGAAGATATTCGTGGGGAACATCTCTACCTTGTTGTTCAGCCGCAGCGCGGAATCGTTGTAGTACTGCCGGGAGAAGCTGATCTTGTTCTCGGTCGAGGCCAGCTCCTCCTGCAGGGCCAGGAAGTTCTCGTTGGCGCGGAGCTGCGGGTAGTTCTCCGACACGGCGAAGAGCGATTTCAAAGTCTGCGAGAGCGCGTTCTCGACGCGGGCCTTGTCCTCGATCGACCCGCCGGTGATCTGCACGGCCTGCTGCCGCGCCTTGACTACCGCCTCGAGCGTCTCCCGCTCGTGAGTCATGTATCCCTTCACCGTCTCCACGAGGTTCGGGATCAGGTCGTGGCGCCGGTTGAGCTGCACGTCGATCTGGCTCCAGGCATTTCCCACCTCGTTCCGCGCCCGGACCAGGCCGTTGTACATCCCGACGGCGAACATCACCAGGACCGCGATGATGACCAGCAGGACGATCGTTCCAATCATGAAACCCTCCTTAGCTACTGTCCTTTCCGAAGACTTCGCCGAGAAAATTCACCACCGGCCTTGATACCCCCTGGGCCGCCGCGGCGTGATCGATGAACCTACCGAGCTCGCGCGCGTCGAACCACATCCCGTGGTCCTCCGGGCAGTGATCGGTGATCACGCTGAGGTCGGCGGCGAGCGCCACCTTCTCCATCTTCTTCGTGCAGCGGGGACACTTCCGGAGCCTCTCGTTCGACACGGCGGGGGTGAAGAGCGTTGCGTGATCGATGGGCGTCCCGGTTTTCTCGCAGAGCAGGTCGAGCTCTCCATGGTCGAACCAGAGGCCATGGCAGGAGATGCAGGAGTCGACCTCGATCCGGTCGCGCTCCACGGCGATCAGCGGCACGTCACAGACTGGGCAGTTCATGAAGAGAATGGAAAACGGACGGGCGGATTATCGCACTATTTGTGAGACGAAAAAGCCCGGCCGGAATCGGCCGGGCTTTCTTCCTGCACAGATCGCCGGATCAGCGTACGTTCACGTCGCGGACGACGACGATGCGGTTGGCCAGCAGAGCTCCGCTGCCGAGATTCTGGACCTGGACATCGATGATGTCGCCGCGCTCGAGGTTGGTCGGCGCGTAGAGGCTCCCGCCGAACTCGACGCTGGTGTTCGCGTCGTACTGCACGACCATGGTCGAGCCGCCGGGCGTGCCGGTGACGAAGCCGGAGCTCCAGCTCGTCTGCTCGAGGCCGATCTCGCGGCGCGACGTGTCGACGAAGCGAACCGTGCCGCGCACGGTCGAGGCCTGCGTGCCGCCGATGGTCCCGGAACCGCTGCGCAGCACGCTCACGTCCTGCGCCAGCAGCCGTCCGCCGCCGATGTCGCGGACGCGGATGTCGATCTCATCGCCGCGCTTCAGGTCCTCGGGGCGATGACTGCGTCCGCTGAACGTCACGCGGGTATTCGCGTCGTACTCGATGACGGCGCTGCCGAGGCCGGCGCGGTCGATCTCGATGGTCCGCCGCGCGGGGTCGACGTGCCGCACCGTCCCGCGGATCGTGGAGTCGTAGACGCCGCCGGGGGTGGTCCCCGTGCCGCTGCGCACGTCGTGCAGAACGGTCATCGAGCGGGCCATGATGTTGTTGCCCGACTGGTCGTATTGGACGGCGACCTCATCACCGCGCTCGAGGTCGGCCGGGCGGTAGGTCCGTCCCTGATGCTCGACCGGCGTCTGCTCGTCGTAGTAGACGCGCACCGTGTTCCCGCCGCCGGCGGACAGCATGGTGCCCTGTCCGCTGACGTTGGTCAGGGCGACGAATCGGTTGGTCGTGTCGACGTAATCGACGCGGCCGCGGAGCTCGTTGGAGGCGGGGCTGCCTCCGAAGATATCGCCGAGCCCGCCTGAGGCGCAGCCGGCGAGCATCACAACCGCGAAGGCTGTGACGGCCATGGTTGAGAGTCGTCTGGTCATATCGGATCTCCCGTTGCTGGTTGTGAGGTGCCGGCCGGCCCATCCGGCGCGGCCCCACCCTTTTCCAGAGCAGGAACTGTGCCCCCGGCCGGACGTGTATCCTTTTCTCGTGGCCCCACTTCGCGAGCGTGTCCGCCGGATCATCTTCGAGCACGACACGCCTGCCGGCCGCGCCTTCGACCTCGCCCTGATCGTGGCCATCACCGTGAGCGTCCTGGTGGTGATGCTCGACAGCGTAGCCAGACTCTCGGGAGATCACCCGCTGTTCTTCCGTCGCGTCGAATGGGTCTTCACCATCCTCTTCACCGTCGAGTACATCGCTCGCGTCTGGTCGGCCGGCAACCGCCGGGCGTACGTGCTCAGCTTCTTCGGTGCGGTCGACCTCCTGGCCATCCTTCCGACGTACCTGGCGCTGCTCTTCCCGGAGACGCGCTTCCTGGCGGTCATCCGCATCCTGCGCGTTCTGCGCGTCTTTCGGATCCTGAAGCTGGCGCAGTTCGTCGGCGAGGCGGGCGTCCTCGGCCGCGCCATCCGCGCCAGCGGCTACAAGATCACCGTGTTCCTCTTCACGGTCCTGACCGCCGTGGTCGTGGTCGGCTCGATGATGTACATGATCGAGGGCCCCCAGTCGGGGTTCACCAGCATCCCGGAGTCGATCTACTGGGCGATCGTCACCATGACCACCGTCGGCTATGGCGATATCGCCCCCGTCACGACACTCGGCAAGACCCTCGCCGCGATGCTGATGATCACCGGCTACGGCATCATCGCCGTCCCCACGGGCATCGTCACCGTGGAGCTAGACCGCGCCACGCGCGCGAATATCCGGCAGTGTCCCGGCTGCAGCCGAGGGTGGCACGAGCGCACGGCGAAGTTCTGCGCCGACTGCGGCGCGAAGCTCTGACCTGTCATCCCGTCAGCAGATAGGAGCTTTTCCCACGGTCGAATCCGGTCACGATGTACCCCTCCGCGAACGCCGCTTCGAAGTCGCCGCGTGTCCTCTCCCGCCACCGGCGGGCCTCCTCGAGCGGCAGCGCCCCCACCTCCGGGGGAATCTCGACCAGACGCTCTCCGGCCGCAGGGGTGGGGCCGGCCTGATCGAGCACCCATGTAACCCAGAGCCGGTCCGTGCCGATCCCGTGATGGAGGGGGCTGCTGGTCTGGCCATAGAAATCGCGCAGGTAACGATCGGCGGTGACGCCGAGGCGGTTGAAGTTGAGGTGCGCGTTGCGGGCCTGGAGGGGGTCGAAGGTCCAGGTGATGCGGTCGATGCCGCGCTCGAGCGCGGCGTCGCGCTGGGCGAGCTTGAGGCGGCGGCCGAGGCCGCGCTCGCGGTAGTCGGGGAGCACGGCCAGCATGTCGGAGTGGATGATGCGATGTTCGCCCTCGAAGCCGGGGAAGCCGTAGACGAAGCCGATGAGGCGCTGGCCGTGGAACGCGCCGAGCAGGATCGCCCCGACGGCGCAGGCGGGGATGAGGTGGAGGGCGGGGACGACCTCGCGGTCGGTGACGTTCCAGACCTCCTGCTGGAGGTCTTCCACGGCGTGGTACTCGCCGAGGTGCCGGATCGGCCGGATCTCGATCAAACCACGCTCCGCCGGACCGCGAGCTTGTCGATGCGGTCACGCCTGACCTCGTATCCGATGCCGGGGCCCGGAGGAGGGACGATGGTCCCCCGCGCCGTGACCGTCACCGCCGGGTCGATGATGTCTTCCTCCCAGTATCGAGCGCTGGCGGAGACGTCGCCCGGCAGCATGAATCCGGCCAGGGTCGAGAGGGCGATGTTGTGCGCGCGGCCGATTCCCGCCTCGAGCATCCCGCCGCACCAGACCGGCACGCCGCTCTCCCGGCAGAGACGCTCGATCCGGCGCGCCTCGCTGTGCCCTCCCACGCGTCCCATCTTGATATTGATGATGCGGCACGCCCCCAGCTCGACGGCATGGCGCGCGTCGGCCGCGGTGCGGATCGACTCGTCGAGACAGATCGGCGTCATGATCTCCTGCTGCAGCCGGGCGTGGTCGGCGATGTCGTCGTGCGCGAGCGGCTGCTCGATCATCATCAGATCGAAGGAGTCGAGATTGCGCAGCAGCGGCGCATCGTGGAGCCGGTAGGCGGAGTTCGCGTCGGCCATCAGCGGCACGTCGGGAAACCGCTCGCGCACCGCGGCGAGGAGCTCGATATCCCGCCCCGGCTTGATCTTGACCTTGATGCGCTGATACCCGGCGGCGAGCTCGCGCTCGATCTTCGCCAGGAGGGTCTCGATCGACGGCTGCAGGCCGATCGACACGCCGCAGGCGATCTCCCGCCGTTCTCCTCCCAGCAGTTGCCAGAGCGGAAGGCCTCGCCGGCGGGCCTCCAGGTCCCAGCAGGCCGCCTCGATGGCCGCTTTGGCCATGCGGTTGCCGCGGATCGGCTCGAACAGCGCGGCGACGTCCCCGGCGCGCTCGATCTCCTGCCCGGCCAGCATCGGCCCGAGGATCGTCTCCATCGCCGGCCAGGCGGAGCCGGTCCATTCCTCGCTGTAATGCGGCCGCTCGTCCGCCACGCACTCCCCCCATCCCTCGGCTCCTTCGCCGTCGTCGACCCGCACCAGGATGATGTTCCGCTCGCTGGTGCGCCCGAGGCTGGTCTCGAAGGGAGCGACGAGCGGGAGGCGGATCTGGGTCAGCTCGACGGCCGCGATGCGCATGGCCCCATCCGGTCAGAGCCTGCGGCGTGTCCTGGCCGCCTCGCGCTTCCCTTCCACCCACGGCTCGACGCCGGGGACGGTGCAGCGGGGGATCTCCTGGCGGATGGCCGCCTCGATCTGCCGGACCATCATCAGGTCCTGCCAAGTGGCGATGGTGGCGACGATGCCTTCGCGGTCGACGCGCGCGGTGCGGCCGGCGCGGTGGATGTAGTCCTCGACCGACTCCGGGATGTCGAAGTTGATCACGTGCTCGATGCCGGGGACGTCGATGCCGCGCCCGGCGATGTCGGTGGCCACCAGGATGCGATGCGAGCCGGAGCGGAAGTTGTCGAGCGCCTGCACCCGGCCGCCCTGCGAGCGGTCGGAGTGGATGCGCGTGACCGGATGCCCCTGGCGCTCGAGGATGTGGTAGAGCCACTCCGCGTCGACCTTGCGGCGGGCGAAGACGAGCGTCGTTCCGAGCTCCTGCTGCAGGAGGGCGACCAGGCACGGCCGCTTGTTCTCCGGCGCCACGATGTAGAGCCGGTGGCTGATGCCGACCGCCGCCCGCCCCTTGGGGGTGATGTCGATGCGCAGCGGATTGCGCAGCAGCGTGCGGGCCAGCTCCTCGATGGCGCTGGGCATGGTGGCCGAGAACATCATCGTCTGCCGCTCGCGCGGAATGCGGGCGACGATCTTGCGCACCTGCGGGAGAAAACCGAGGTCGAGCATGTGATCGCCCTCGTCCAGCACGAGGTGCGCGACCTTGTCCGTGCGGACGCTCTTGCGCTCTACGTGATCGAGCAGGCGTCCCGGCGTGGCCACCACGATGTCGGGACCGGCGCGCAGGGCATCGAGCTGCGGCTGCATCCTCACGCCGCCGATCAGGCAGGCCGCCTTCAGCTCGTGGTTCTTCCCGAACAGCTCGATGAAGGCCTGCGTCTGCAGCGCGATCTCGCGCGTGGGGGAGACGATCAGCGCCCGGACGCCGTTGCCGTGCGTCAGCTTCTCGACCAGCGGGATGACGAAGGCCGCGGTCTTCCCCGACCCGGTCTGGGCGAGGGCGATGAGATCCTTCCCCTCCATGGCCGGCGGGATGACGGCGGCCTGGATCGGGGTCGGATGAACGAACCCGACGGCGCGGATGGCGTCGAGCGTGGCCTCGCTCAGCCCGAGCTGGTCGAAAGCCTGCTCGGTGGTGGGAACGGGATGGTGGGGAATTCGGTCTTCGAACATCGGCCGATAGCTTAACTCCCGTTAACCGCTAACCGTTAACCGTTAACCGAGCGTGCCCGAGCCCGAGCCCGAGCCCGGAACTTCATCGGTGTGAAACGTGCCTCACCCCGTATTCCGCATCCCGGCGGCGATCCCGTTCACGGTGATCACGAAGGCGTCGCGCAGGGTGGGGTCGGGACGCTGCCGGTAGCGGCGCAGGATCTCCGCCTGCACGAGGTTGATCGGGTCGACGTAGGGGTTGCGGACGTCGATCGATCTCCGCAGCACGCGATTCGACTCCAGCAGCCGCTCGTGTCCGGTGACGCGCCGCACCAGCTCGCTCGTCCGCAGCAGGCGCTCGCGCAGCGACTCGCCGATGGGCTGGAGATCGGGCGGGACGAGCACGCGGTCGTAGTAGGCCGCGATCTTCGCCTCCGCCTTGGCCAGGACCATCTCCGTCAGCTCGATGGTGGAGCGGAAGAAGGGCCATTCCGCCATCATCATCCGCTGCGTCTCCTCGCCGGCCGCGGCGATGGCCTCGCCCGTGCCCAGCCAGGAGGGGAGGAGAAGCCGGTTCTGGGTCCAGGCGAACTGCCAGGGGATGGCCCGCAGCGACTCCACCCCGCTCTTCGCGCCGCCGCGCCGCGCCGGGCGGCTGCCGATGTTCAGCTCGCCCAGCTCGACCTCCGGCGTGCCCTTGCGGAAGTACTCGACGAACCGCGGGTGCTCGTACACCAGGGAGCGATACGCGCGTGCGGCTGCCTCGGCCATCCCCTCGATGGTCCGGCGCCACTCCGGTCGCGGCGGCGAGGGGGGCGCGAGCGTAGCGTCGAGGGTGGCGGTTGTGTAGATCTCGAGCGTGCGCAGGGCGATCCCCGCCAGGCCGAACTCCGCCTGGATCATCTCCCCCTGCACCGTCACGCGGAGACGCCCGTCGACCGATCCCGGCGGCTGCGACCCGATGGCCAGGTAGGTCGGGCCGCCCCCGCGCCCGACGCTTCCGCCGCGCCCGTGAAAGAGCGTCAGCTCCACCCCCGCGCCGCTCACGGCGGCCACGATCTCCTCCTGCGCCTTGTACAGCTCCCACGCCGCGGCGAAGCGTCCCGAGTCCTTGGCGGAGTCGGAGTAGCCGATCATCACTTCCTGCCGCCCCCCGGTCTCCTCCCGATACCAGTCGATCTCCAGGAGGCGTTTCATCGACTGGCCCGCGCCGCGCAGATCGGCGATGGTCTCGAACAGCGGCACGATGCGCAGCGGCTCCCCGACGCCGGCCTCCTTCTGCAAGAGCGCCACGGCCAGGACGTCCGACGGCTGCGAAGCCATCGTGATGACGTAGGCGCCGAGCGACTCCCGGTCGATGGCGGCCACGGCCCGGAACGTACCGAGTACATCGTGTTCGTCGTCCTCGAACCGGACGTCGCGAGGAATCAGCGGCCGGCGCGACCGGAGCTCGCGCAGGAGAAACTCCTGGCGGCGCCCCTCATCCCACTCCGCGTAGTCGCCCTCGCCGAGCTCGCGCGTGATCGCGCCCAGGAGCGCGGTGTGGCGGGCCGCGTCCTGGCGGACGTCCAGCCGCACCAGCGTCAGGCCGAACGTCTGCACGCGCCGGATGAGGTCGAGCAGGCGCCCCTCGGCGATCATCGCGTTGCCGGTGTCGTGCAGCGATCGATGGCAGGCGAGGAGCGGGGCGAGAAGATCGTTCGTATCGGCGAACGGCGATTTCCATCGCCGCCACCCGTCCGCCGAGCCGAGGGCCGCCTCGATCGTGGTCCGCGTGCTCGTCAGGCGGGCGTGCACGTCCTTCAACACGGCGCGGTACGGCTCGCGCGCGTCGCCGGCCAGGCGCCGCAGCTCCTCCGAGCCGCTCGACATCGAGAGCTCCGAGCGCAGCGCCTCGATCTCGCCGAGGTAGAGATCGGCCGCCACCCAGCGCGAGAGAAGAGAGGCGCTCCCGGTCACGTCGGGCGTCACGGATGGATTCCCGTCGCGGTCGCCGCCGATCCACGAGCCGAAGCGGATCGGCACCGCGCCGGCCGGCAGCGGCCGCCCGCAGTGCTTGCGCAGCGCCTGATCGATCACCCGGAAGTACCGCGGAAGGGCCTCCCACAGCGTCTGCTCGAAGACGACCAGTCCCCCTTTGACCTCGTCCAGCGGCGTGGGGCGGTCGTGCCGCACTTCGTCGGTCTCCCACGCCGCGGTGATCTCGCGGCGGAGAGCATCGACGGCCTCCTCCCGCTCGGCGGGCGTGGCGTCGGAGTGATCGAGCGCGGCCAGCAGGTCCGCGATCCGTTTGTACTTCTGCAGCAGCGTGCGCCGCACCACCTCGGTCGGATGCGCGGTGATGACCAGCTCGATCGAGAGCGAGGTCACCGTCTCGTGGAGCCGGCCGGGGTCGAGCCCGCCGGCGATCATCCGGCCGAAGACCTCGTCGCACGAGCCGGGCTGGGGGTCCGCCCCCGCCTCCCGTTCGTAGTCTCGCCGGCGGCGGACGCGATGGTGCTGCTCGGCGATGTTGGCGAGGTTGAGGAAGTGCGCGAAGGCGCGCGCCACGGGAAGCGTCTCCTCGGTCGGCCGCGAGGCCAGCAGCGCCCCGAGGCGGTCGAAGTCCTCCGTGCTC
>DATLEX010000271.1:0-3806 GCA_035525045.1 Thermoanaerobaculia bacterium
CTTCCGCCGGGGGCGGCGGCACTCCAACGTCGCGGCAGTAGATCGTGACCTCGTGGCCCCGCCGGGCGAGCCTCGTTCCGAGCTCGGCGACGAAGGTCTCGAAGCCGCCGTAGCGGGGGGGGACGCCGCGGGTGCCGAGGATGCCGATCCTCACCGGAACCACCGGGCCAGGGTGCGGTCGGAGACGCGGCGCCGGGCCTGAATGGCGCGCCGTTTGGCGAGGATCCGCGAGCGATGGCGCCAGAGCCAGGCCAGCGCCGGGAGCGAGGTTCGCTCGACGGTGAGAACGGCGGCGATGGTCACGGCATCGCGAGAGATCTCGAACGGCGCGTTGCGCAGCGCGAGCCGCCATCCCTCGTTTTTCAGGCGCAGCAGGAAGCGGTTCTTCACCGAGTGCAAGTTGATGAGGGGTGGAAGGTCGCGCCGCCGCTCCGGCGTGACGCGTCGGACATGATGCGCGACGGCGTCGGCCGCGTACAGGGCACGCCAGCCGAAGAGCCGGCCTCGCCAGGAGAGGTCGGCATCTTCCCGATAGCTGAAGAAGTCTTCGTCGAAGACTTCTCCATCGATGGAAACGTCCTCCAGGAAAGAGCGCCGGTACATGGCCGCCGCTCCCGAGACGCCGAAGACCTCCGCATCGGCGTCATCCTCGTCGTCGGGGAGCCCCTGGTCGATGTCGAGATGGCGGCCGCTCCGGGTCATGGCGATCCCCTTCGAATCGATCAGGGAAGGGCGCTCGGCGGAGAGGAGCTTCCCTGTGGCCATCCCGAACTCGCTGCCCGCCAGGCCGAGCGAGGCGGCGAGCCGCGCGCAGTACTCGGGGTGGAGGAAGCAGTCGGGGTTGAGGAGCTGGATGAGCTCGCCGCGCGCGGCGGCAATCCCCTGGTTGACCGCGGCGGCGAAGCCGCGATTCGTCTCGTTGCAGATGAGGCGGGCCTCATGCCGTTCGGCGATGGCAACCGAATCGTCGGCCGACCCGTTGTCGACGACGATCAACTCGCGGCTGGTGAGGGTCTGGCGGCGGAGCGCGTCGAGGCAGCGCGGGAGAACTTCCGCGCTGTTCCAGGTGACGACGATGACCGAGAGGAGCGGCGTGGGGCCGCCTCTCCAGGCGGCGGTCGCCGGCTCGGGAGCCGGCGCGAGGTCCACGCTCAGGACCCGCGCTCCCAGTGGCGGAGCGACTTGCGCATCACGCCGGCGTAGGCGCGGAGCGCCTCGCGCCGCGACTTGCTCCCGTTCTTCACGCCGAGCAGCGCGGCGAAGCATCGCAGGAGCATCCCGGCGGCGATCGCCCAGCGCAACGCCTCCGCCTCGCCGCGGGAGAACCACTTCCGGGCATACAGCCACATGTTCCGGTACCAGACCTCGATGAAGCCGGCATAGGTCATGTGATCGAGGCTCGCCCCTCCATAGTGCCGGGCGACCGCCGCCGGCACCACGAACACCTCCTTCCCGGCGGCGCGAAGGCGTTGGCAGTAGTCGACGTCCTCGAACCAGGCCGGCGAGAACTGCTCGTCGAAGGGCCCGACCTCATCGACGACCTGGCGCCGGATGAGCAGCGCGGCCGCGGCAGGCTGTTCGACGCGCTGCGGCGCGGTCAGGTCGAGGTCGCGATAGCGATAGTGCGCCGTGGCCCGATTCCGCGGGAAGAGCTTGTTGAGCAGCAGGGCCTCGGCGGCCAGGCCGCGGAGAGTCGGGAGGCGCCGCAATTGAAAATCGCGCTGCGAGCCGCCGCCCTCGTCGACCAGCAGCGGCGCGGCCGCCGCCGCCGTCGGGTGCTCCTCGAGGAATGCGCAGAGCGTGGTCAACGCCGCCCGCTCGAGCTCGCAGTCCGGATTGAGAAGAAAGACATACCGGCCGCGCGACTCGCGGAAGGAGCGATTGGTCGCGGCGGCGAAACCCTCGTTCCGGGGCGACCGGAACACCCGCGTCCCCTCTTCCGGCAGCCTCTCCAGCGTCCCGTCGGAGGAGCCGTTGTCGTGGACGAGGATCTCGTACCGCAGCCCTTCGCAGGCGGCGGGGAGCGATCGGAGGCAGCGCTCGATCCAGCGCTCGCTGTTCCAGGTGACGATCAGGATGGAGAGGTCGAGCGGCTCGAGGGCCGGAACGCCCTCCAACGCCGGCGCGCCGGCGAGAGCCGTCTGCGACCCGGTCATGACTGCCTCAACCATGCACTGACTGCCTCGACGAGCGGCCGCGCCACCACCCCCCAGGCGTAGCGCGGGCGGATCCGCTCGAGACTCTGTACGCAACTCGCATGAAAAACGTCGTCGGTGAGCAGCCGCCGGATGGCCGCGGCCACGGCGCCGGCATCGCCCGGCGGCACCACCACTCCCAACCCCTCCCGCTCCACCAGGCCGGCGGCGAACCCCCCCGCCGACGCCACCACCGGAACACCGGCGGCGATGGCATCGAACAGCCGCGTCCGGATCGAGAACTCCGCTTCCGCCGTCGGGCGGTGCAGCATGATAGCCACTTTACCCGAGCGCAGCCACGACAACCGCTCCCGATACGGTACCCACTCGGCGTTCGCGCTGACATCGGGGCCGGCCCCGGCCAGGAGCTGGGCGAAACGGTCCTCGCGCCGGCGGTCCACCAGCTCCACGTTCGGCCGGGTCCGGCCCAGAAAGAGGAGCTTGCACCGAACCCCGGCGGCGTTGACCCGGTGGACGGCCTCGATCGCCGTGACCGGATCGAGCCAGGCCCAGACGCCTCCCCCCCAGATGACGACGTTGTCCTGCGGCCTGGCGCACGAGGGCGTCTCGGCAAGGTCGATGCCGAACGGGACGTCGATCCATGGAGCGTCGCCGCTCTGAAGCTGGGCATAGAACCTCCGCTGCTGCGGCGCGGCGGAGATCAGCAGATCGGCCATCTCCAACGCGTAACAGAGGCGCGACCATTCGGCCGCCAGGTGGATCCGCTGACGGATCGACGGAGCGCTGCCGTACAGCTCCCGCAGCTCCAGGACCGTCGGGTCGAACATGTCGAAGACGGCCCTTTGTTCGCGCCGCCATTTTCGGAGCCCGCGCGCGGGCTGCCCGACCAGGACGGCCGCTTCGCGGAGCGCCTTCGCCGCCGTGTCGGACCGGCGGTCGATCACCGCGAATCCGTCCGCGGCGAGGGGCGCGCCCTCGAGCTTCGCCACGAGCGTCGTCGGCGCGGCGCGGGAGAGCTCCTGCGCCAGGTGCCAGGCCCGGATGGCGGGTCCGGCCATCCGGGCCCCCACCACGTCCGGCGTGGCCACCACGATCGTCGACATCGGCCCGGAGGGTATCAACGGGACTCCAGCCGGTCGAGATTCACGCTTCCGCGGACGCACCGGAGCACCACGCGGCCGCTCCGCTCGATCTCGATCGGGATGGCGCGGTAGCCGGGCGCCGGATCGAGAGCGTAGACCCTCGTGCCGATCTGGATGAGCGAGGGAATCCCGGTGACGTAATGAAGCGTCGCCGGTCCCGCCCGGGCCAGGAAGGAGAGCGAGTCGCCCTCGTGCAGGATCCACCCTCCCCGGTAGGCGAAGCGCGCCACGGTGTATTCGTGCGGGAAGAGCTCGCCGCCGCGATGCACCACGTGGGTATCCTCGAACTCCACGCGAGCCGCCGGCTGCCGGCCCGCGACGAACCCCGCCGCGATGGTCGCCGCCGCGAGGGCGGCGCCCAGCGGCGCCGGCAACCATCGCCGCCGGACGATCGCGAACACGAGCAGCGACACGGCCAGGAGGATCGAGGCGACGATCGCGGCCTGGTTCAGGCGGATGAAGCTGGGAAAGAGCCGCGAGAAGTCGCTCTGGTAGAGCCGGGAGAGGG
>DATLEX010000274.1:0-8186 GCA_035525045.1 Thermoanaerobaculia bacterium
CCCGCTGCGCGGGGGAGAAGGTGGCCGAAGGCCGGATGAGGGGGCAAACGCGAATCGCCCCTCACCCGGCGCTTCGCGCCACCCTCTCCCCGCCCGCGGCGGGGAGAGGGCACGTCGTGCCATCAGGCGTAGGCCGCGACGAAGTGCGCGCTCACCTCGGCAGCGCAGAGCAGTTGGGAGGGGACGTGCACAAGGGGGTGGATGGCGTTGTAGGTGTGACCGGCCGCGTGCAGGATCAGCAGCGAGGCCTCCGGGGCGGCGCCCGCGATCTCGCGCGCCTCGGCCACCGGCACGCTCTCGTCGCGCCCTCCGTGAATGACCAGGAGCGGCGATCGGAGCCGGCGCGCGGCGGCGAGGACGTCGAGCTCCCTCCGATGGGCCTCGTAGTCGTCGAGGATGGCCGTGGTGACGCGCATGACCTGCTGCGTGCGCTGGTTGACCACGTCCATGAAGCCGTCGGCGCGCCACCGCTTTTTCGTCGCCTCGTCCCACCGGTCGGCGCGGGCGATGGCGCTCCAGGTGATCACGCCGGCAAGCCTGCGAATCGAGGCAGCGGCCAGCAGGGTCACGGCGCCTCCGCGCGAGTGACCGAGGAGGAAGGTCGGCAGAGCGCCGGTCTTCGACTGCGCGAATCGGGTGGCGGTGATCAGATCGTCCACCTGCCCCGAATAGGTGTCGCCCGCGAACAGGTCGAGGCGGTCGAACGACTCCGGCCTCTCGCCGATGCCGCTCCGCGACATGTTGAACCGGCACACCGCGAAGCGGTGCGTGACGAGGTGCTCGGCCAGCCAGGGAAAGAAGCCCCAGTCCTTGAAGCCCTTGAACCCATGCGCGATCACGACGAGCGCACGCGGAGCGCGCGGCACGTCGAGATTGCCGCGGATCGGGAGTCCATCCGAGGAGGCGATCTCGAAACTCATGACAGGCTCACACGTTGAATCTGAACAGGATCACATCGCCGTCCTGCACTGCATACTCCTTCCCTTCGGAGCGCATCCTGCCGGCGGCCCTGGCCGGCTGCTCGCCGCCGAGGGAAACATAGTCGTCGTAGGCGATGGTCTCGGCGCGGATGAAGCCGCGCTCGAAATCGGAATGGATCGCTCCGGCCGCCTCCAGGGCCTTCGCGCCGCGATGAATGGTCCAGGCCCGCGACTCCTTCGGACCGGCGGTGAAGAACGTCTCCAGCCCCAGGAGTCTGTACGCGGCGCGGACCAGGACGTCCAGGCCAGGCTCCGCAAGACCCAGCTCGCGCAGGAAACCGCGCCTCTCCTCCGGCGGCAGTTGCGCAATCTGCGCCTCCAGCTCTCCACAGATCACCACCACCTCCCCTCCCTTCTCCCGGGCGATGGCGCGGACGGTCTGCGCCTGCGCGCTCTCGCCACCCAGGTCGGACTCGGCCACGTTGGCTACGAAGAGCACCGGCTTGAGGCTGAGGGGGTTCAGGTCGCGCAGTGCCTCTCGCTCCCCGGCGGTGAGGGAGAGCGCGCGCAGCGGCATCCCCTTCTCGACCGCTTCCACGGCTCCGGTCAGCGCGCCGGCGACCGGTACGGCGTCCTTCTGACCGACGCGGGCCATCCTGCCGAGGCGGTCGAGCTTCCGGTTGAGCGCCTCCAGATCGGAAAGGAGCAGCTCGGTCTCGATGATCTCGATGTCGCGCGCGGGGTCGACGGTGGTCTCGACGTGCACGACGTTCGGATCCTCGAAGCAGCGGACCACGTGCAGGATGGCGTCGGTCTCGCGGATGTTGGCCAGGAACTGGTTGCCGAGGCCCTCCCCTTTGCTGGCGCCGCGAACGAGCCCGGCGATGTCCACCACCTTCAGATCGGTGTAGGTGGTCTGGCTGCTCCGGGCGAGGGCGGCGATGGCGTCGAGGCGCGGATCGACGACCGGCACGATGCCGACGTTCGGTTCGATGGTGCAGAAGGGATAGTTCGCGCTCTGGGCGCCGGCGGCGGTCAGCGCGTTGAAGATCGTCGACTTCCCCACGTTCGGAAGCCCGACGATCCCGACGGATAAACCCATTCAATGACTCCGAGATCCAGAACTCGGCGCCCTCAACCGATCGGGCTTCGGCTCGATTCCATTCAGACCCTTCTCGCCTGCTCCACCGCGCCCAGCAGGCCGACGCTCTGGTCGGCGATTACGTCGACGGGAATCGTTTCCATCAGGCTGCGGAAGCGGCCTTTGCGGACAAACGCCTCCATGAAGACCCCGTCGCTGAAGAAGGGAAGGTTCTTCGTCGCGATTCCACCCGCCAGAAAGACGCCGCCGCGGGCGAGCACACGCAGGCCCATATTCCCCGCCTCGGCGCCGTACGCATCGACGAAGATCCTCATCGTGCGCACGGCCGCATCATCTTCCTTCGAGGCCAGCCGCGAGATCGCCGCCGGCTCCTCGATCCGGCCCGTGAGGAACTCGTAGATGTTCTGCAGCCCCATCCCCGAGAGGACCCTCTCCCAACTGACGCGTCCTCCATACTTCTTCTGCAGAGCGAGGAGCAGCCGGACCTGCTCTTCGTCCTGCGGAGCGAAGTCGGCGTGCCCTCCCTCGCCGGGAATGACGGTCCATCCGCCGGCGCTGTGGATGACCACGGCCTGGCCGAGGCCGGTGCCGGCGCCGAGAACGGCCATCGGCGCGGTGCGGTCGCGCTGGCCGCCGTGGAGCGAGACCAGGTCGCTGGCGGAAAGCAGCGGCACGCCGAGGGCGATCGCATAGAAGTCGTTGATGAGCAGGACGCGCCCGATTCCGAAGGCCTTCTCGAGTGCCGCCTCGTCGATCAGCCATCGCAGATTGGTCAGATCGGCGCGTCCGCCCAGTACCGGCCCCGCGACCGCGAAGCAGGCGGCATCGATGGTGCCGGGACATCGCTGCAGAAAGGCGGCCAGCAGCGCGTCGAAGGCGGGGAAGGCCGCGCTCTCGAGCCGCTGCTCGGCCGAGATCTCCCCGGAGGCCTCGACGCAACGGAGCAGAGTCTTGGTCCCGCCGACGTCGCCGGCGATTACACGTCGCATGGGGCGATCATTGTGCCATGCCGGGCGGAGCGATCGGCGGCACGATCGGAGGAGTGCTGCGGCGACTGTGCGGATCGAAGTTCTCTCTCCGCCGCCGGTCATCCCGAGCTGGTTGACGGCGCCGGGCGCCGGTGAAGCGGAGATGAACCGCAGAGCCTTCTCCCCCGCCTCCGGCGGGGAGGCGGACTGGCTGGACGCCTACCGGGTGAACCGGTGCGTCCGGGCCATGAGCAACGACGGCGAGCTCATGCGCGACCGGCACCGCGAGGACACGCGTCTCATCGGTTTCAGCACCTACTCCGGTACGGTGACGGCCGCATCGGAGTGAGATGGGCCGGCGGAGCGCAAGCAGCTCCGCCCGGCAATGCCGGGAAGCTACGAGGAGCTCTTTCACCAGTTCGATCTCGACGCGTTCCATCTCCCGCTCCGCGGAAATGCCGGGGCGGCGACGCTCGGCAGTTCGACGCCATGATCCACTTCGATACCACCCGGGCCGTCGGACCGCTCGAGCGCTGGCCGCTCGTCCGGTCGCCAGTCCGTCGTCGACGATGATGACGGTGCGATTCCGCACGTCGAGCGGCGGCCTCGATCCGCGGTAGGCGTGCTCGCGCCACTCCAGCTCTCGCCTTTCGCGCTCGGTGACCTCCTCGATCCGCTGCGGCGGGATGGGAAGGTGTCGCAGCACCTCCTCGTTCATCACCGGCACGCCGCCGGAGGCGATGGCGCCCATGGCCAGCTCCTCGTGGCCCGGGACGCCGAGCTTCCGGACGATGAAGACGTCGAGGGGGGCCTCGAGGGCCTGCGCCACCTGATACGCCACCGGGGGACCCCGCCGCGGGGAAGGGCCAGAACGATCCGCTCGCCGTCGCGGGGAGTCAGTCGCCGGGCGAGCTCTTCACCGAGAAGCCTTCCCGCCTCATGCCGGTCGGCGAAGCGCTCAGCTCGCACGAGGAAGCCGCGCCGTGGAGTGGACCTCCTCCTGGCGCAGAACCTGCTCGACGGCGTGAGGGCAGGCGATCGGGACCGCGTCCTCCTCCCACTCCGTCACGGTCGTGATGGGTACGCCGACGGCATGCGCGAGCCGCTCCCGGCTGAGACCGAGCCGGATTCGCCGCGATCGAAGCTCCGAACCAGAGAGACGTTGCATGGGGTACGAGCGGAGCATGAACTATTCCAGAGCGACCTTTCTCAAAACCGGTTGACGAACGACGCATTCAGCCATAGGTTAGGCAATGCTCACCTGCTCTCCCCATGCGCCGCGCACTGATCGTTGACGATGAAGGGCCGATTCGGAATCTGCTCGCCGCGGTTCTGCGGCGGGAGCGGATCCCTGCCGACACGGCCGCGAACGGAAGCGAAGCCATCGAGCTCCTAACCAAGGGTGACTACGCCTGCGTCGTCCTCGACCTGATGATGCCGGTGATGAACGGGCGCGACGTCATCGATGCCATGCTCCGCCACCGCACCCCCCGCGTCCCGGTGATCGTGGTCACCGCCGCCGGTGAGGCCGCCACGGGCGACCTGGAGCCGGAGGTCGTGAAGGTCATCATCCGGAAGCCGTTCGACGTGGCACGCGTCGTCGAGGCCGTCCGCGCCTTCTGTGCGGAGGAGGTGGACGGCACGCTCGATGCCGAGTGGACGGTCGATTCGTCGCAGCTACCGATGTAGCCGGGAGCGACCCGCCGCGCCCCGCGTCGCCGGCGCCCGCGGAGACCGCGGCGCCGGCGACGACAACGAACACAGCTTTCTGATCAGAATGTGAGGCGATACGAGAGCGAGAAGTCGCGTCCCGGCAGCGGCGCGATTTCCTTGAGGGGCGAGATGTGGCTCCTGGCCAGCACGTCGGTCAGGTTCGTCCCCCGCAGCATCACGTCGTGAATGGTGTTGCCGGCGAAGAAACGGTAGCCGAGCATCGCGTTCACCAGCGTGTAGCCGTCCGTCGGCTCCTCGCGGTCCGCCACCCGGTTCTGCCGCCGGTATCGCTGCGCCTCGGCCAGGCCCGAGAACGGACCCGCTTCATACCGCAGGCCGGCCCGGAACCGCATCGGCGGAATCCGCGGCAGGTTGCCGCCGCCGGAGAGCGTGGCCCGGACGAAATCGGCTCCCGCCTCCAGCTCGACGTGCTGGCGGTCGCGATGCCACAGCTCGATGTGCGTGTCGAGCTCCATGCCGCGGAACCGCGCGTCGGCCTGGATGAAACGGAAGACCGGCAGGTCGTCCTCCTCCTCCCCCGTCGGCGTCTCGAAGATGTAGCCGCTGAACTCGTTGTTGAAGAAGTTGATCTGCCCGTTCATCCGCCCAGCCGTTTTCCGCAGCGAGACGTCGATGCCGAGACTCCTCTCCTCGTCCAGGTTGGGGTCCCCGATCTCGAACTGCCGCGTGGCCGCGTGAGGACCGTTCGCGTAGAGCTCGGTGGCCGTCGGCAGGCGCACGGCGCGCGCGATCGACACCGCGATGTTGTACTGCGGCGCCGGCCGGAAGATCGCCCCGATCGAGCCGGAGAGTCCGGCGAAGGAGCGGTCCGGAAGGTCTTCCGCCGTCGTGGAGACGTCCTGGTGCTCGTAACGGGCGCCGAACTGGAAGTCGACGCTCCCCACCGTCATCTCCTCGAAGGCGAAGACGGCCTGGGCCACGGTCTCGTTCGGCGGAACGAAGGCCTCCTCCCCTACGGCCTCGAATTCGTTCCGCAGCAGCTGCACGCCGAACGCGCCGCGCAGCGGGCCGATGGGACGGTGAGACGCCTCGATCCGTCCTTCCAGGCCGTTGCTGAGAAAGAGTGTCCCGACCTCGGTCCCTTCCAGCTCGCGGTGCTCGTAGTCGTTGTGGCCGACGCGCAGGCGGACGTTGCGGAAGAAACCGTCGAGGCTCGTCAACGCCCCCTTCAGATCGATCCGCCGCTGCCGGAGATCGATTCGGACGCCCTCCTCCTCTTCTTCTTCCTCTTCGTCGTCCTCGCCCTCGTCATGATGATGATGTCCGGGGACGCCGTAGTCGGTCTTGAACTGACTGACGGCCAGACCGAAGAAGCCCCGCTCGCCGATCCACGACCCGCCGAGGCTCCCCGACTGCGTCGAGAGGGCGGAGTTCTCGAGCGCCGTCCGCCCGACGTCCTCGTCGTGCTCGTCGGCCGGGCCGGGGATCTGGTAGTCGCCGGTCCGGCGTCGGAGGAACCCGGCGTGCCAGGCGAACTGCCCCTGGCCGCCGGTCAGATTGAACGAACCGGTCCGCTCGTCGGCGACCGAGCCGAGGCGGAGATCGACATTCCCGGTGACGGCCTGCGCCGGGACCCGCGACGGGATGCGCTCATCGATCACGTTCACCACCCCCCCCACGGCGTTGCTGCCGTAGAGGAGCGTGGCCGGCCCTCGCACGATCTCGATCTGCTCGGCGTTGGCAGGATCGACGCTCACGGCGTGGTCGGGGCTGACGTTCGAGACGTCGCCCGTCCCCACCCCCTCCTGCAGAATGCGAATGCGGTCGGCTCCCAGGCCGCGGATCACCGGCCGGCTCGAGCCGGGGCCGAAGTACGTGGCGTCGACGCCGGGCTCCTGCTTCAGCGTCTCGCCGAGAGTCGGCTGCAGCCGGCGGGCGATCTCTTCCTGCCCCAGCACGTTCACGGGCTGGTACACCTCGGAGGCGACGCGGGTGTCGGGGCTGGCCGTGACCACGATCTGCTCGGCGTGCACGGCACGATCGACCACGATCTCCAACGTCCGCGTCTCGCCGGCACCCACTTCGATGTCACCGGTGGCCGATCCCTCCCGCGGGCTCTCCGCCCGGACGTGATAGTGGCCTGGGCGGAGATTGGTGAAGGCGAAGGTGCCGTCGTCCCCGACTCGGACCGAGCGCCGGAGCTCGACCAGCGTCACCGTGGCGTCGGTAACGACCACGGCCTGCGAGTTGTAAACGGTCCCGGTGATGCTGCCGGTGCTCTGCGCAAAGGCGGCGGTGGTGAGAAAAAGAAGAATGACGAGCGCGAGCGCTCTGTGACGAACCATGGAATCCTCCTCGAAGTTCAGGCTGATGTCCGCGCGGTGCGAGATCAGCCCACAGGAGGAGCGCGCGAGGGCCGGACGCGGATCTCCGGCGCCTCGACCGCATGCTCGACGCCGGTTTCGGCCGGGGCGGCGAGCAGCGGCAGAACGAACGAGTCGGCCCGGTCGAGAGCGCCGGTCGCGGTCTGGTGAATGCAGGGACACTCCTTCAGCAGGGGGTGCGCAAAGGGGTGTGCCGCGAGCGCAAGGAGGATCGCGATGGCGAGCGCGGTACGGAGCCGGGCCGTCATGGCGGCGGGTATTATACGCCTCTCTCCAGACGCGCGTTAGACTCTCCGCCGCTATGGCGATGGCGGAGGGTGTTCAGCCGGCTCGACCGGCCCGTCGATCCCGAATCGGACCACATCCTCGGCCCTCCGGCTGCCGCGATCACCCTTCTCAAGTACGGCAGCTACGCCTGTCCCTACTGCCGTGCCGCCAACGAGGGCATCTCCGCCGTGCCGCTGATCGCGGCCATCGCCGCCGGCCTGCTGATCGGCAAGCCGCTCGGACTGCTCTCCGCTTCCGCGGTGGCGGTGCGGCTCGGGCTGGCCTCGAAGCCGGAGGCCTACTCGTGGCGCCATCTGGCGGGCGCCGGCGCACTGGCGGGGATCGGCTTCACCATGTCGCTGTTCATCGCCGGTCAGTCGTTCGCCGATCCGTCCGACCTCGCCGCGGCGAAGGTCGCCGTCTTCGCCGCCTCGTTCCTCTCCGCCCTCGCCGGAGTGCTCATCCTGGCCAGGGGCGGGGGGGGAAGCGGGAAGCTGGAAGCCGAGGCTGACGACGGTAGGCACGCCGCGACGGTTAACGGTTAACTGCTAGCCGCTTCCCGCTTCCCTAATGCTCCGGCTTCGCCTCCGGGTCGGCTTCCGGGACCTCTTCCTCCCCGCCGGGGGCTTTCAGCTCGAGGTCGGGAGGCGGCGGCGAGCCGCCGGGGCCCTTCAAGTAGTGGTCGAACCACTGCAGCATGCGGACGTTGTAGTCGAGCCGCGCCAGCGAGCGCCGGTTCCCGTGCCCTTCCTTCGGGTAGAAGACGAGGCGGACCGGGACGTTGCCGAGAATCTTCAGGTAGCGGTAGAGCATGAGCGACTGGCTCGGGTGGACGCGTGGGTCATCCTCTCCGTGAAAGATCAGAAGCGGC
>DATLEX010000276.1:0-25993 GCA_035525045.1 Thermoanaerobaculia bacterium
CATCGTCATCGACCGGCTGCAGTCGGGCGACGCCCGGCAGATGCTGCAGCGCTTCGACATCAGCGAACAGCTCGAATGGATCCGGCGCGTGGCGCCCGACTTCGATCCCGCGACCATCAGCCCCGAGCGGCTGCTGCTGCCCGCGGTGCAGCAGATCCCCCGATGGGTGGCCCGTCACGGCGGCGCGCTCCTGGGCGGCCTGGCGGGGGCGGCGATCGGGTTTCTCCTGGTCCTGGTCGCGAGGTACTTCTTCTACATTCACGGCGAGGCCATCGTCGAGGAATTGACCGAGCTGTCGCCGCTGCCGAACGAGTACGACCGGGAGTTCGCCAGGAAGTTCGGCGACGTCATCGACGCCACCTTTCGCGGCCAGATCATGACCGCCCTCGCCCAGGGCGTCTTCACCGGGGTAGGGCTGGCCATCGTCCAGATTCCGGGGGCGGTTTTCTGGGGCGCGGTGGCCGCGCTCCTGTCGCTGCTTCCGATCGTCGGAGCCTTCGTGGTGTGGGCGCCGGCGGTGATCTACCTCTATATCGGCGCGACGATGGGTGACCGGCCGTACTGGCACGCGGTCTTCCTTCTCATCTGGGGAGCCGGGCCGGTTTCGATCATCGACAACATCGTGCGGCCGTGGGCGATGCGGGGGAAGGCGCGCATGCCGGCCATTCCGCTGCTGTTCGCCGTACTCGGCGGGCTGCACGCGTTCGGCTTCGTCGGGCTCGTCATCGGCCCGCTGGTCTTCTCGCTGCTGATGACGATCCTCGACATCTACAAGCGCGCCTTCCGCCGGCCGGTCGAGGAGGCGCCGGCAGCTCAGCCGGCCACGCGCCGCACCGTCTCCACCAGCTCTTCCGGCTGAAACGGCTTCGTGACCACGCCGGCCACCTCGGCGGCGATGCCCTTGAGGACCGGCTCCGGCGTCGCGGTCAGGAGGATCACCCGCTCGAGCATGGCGGGGTCCTCCTCGCGCAGATGGGCGATCACGGTCATCCCGCCCTCGTGCGGCATCATCAGGTCGAGCAGGACCGCGTCATAGCTTCGCTTCCCCAGCGCGTCGATGGCCTGGTTGCCGTGATCGACCACCTCGACGCGGTACCCCTCGCGGCGGAGGAGCGTGGCCACGAGCTTCTGCATCGAGACGTCGTCGTCGAGAAGGAGAATGCGGGACTTTCGTCGGAGGAAGCGGATCACCGGCGCGCGATTCTAACCGCTGGGGGTGGTGCGGGGTGAGGGATTCGAACCCCCGACCCCCTCGGTGTAAACGAGATGCTCTACCGCTGAGCTAACCCCGCACGTGCATACCCTACAACAACCTTCAAAGAACGGTATTACTGAATAACCTCCCGGCCATCGAAATGCTAAGGAGTGTTGTGGGCTCTGCCGCGCAGCGCCTGGCCGGCCAGTTTCTCCAGCGCCTCGCCGCTGAGGCGGAACACGGTCCAGTCGTCCATGGGGACGGCGCCGAGCCTGCGATAGAAGGCGATGGCCGGCTCGTTCCAGTCGAGCACCCACCACTCCATCCGCCCGCAGTTCCGCTCGCGGGCCACGCGCGCCAGCCGCGCCAGCATGGCCCGGCCGTGGCCGCGACCGCGGGCTTCCGGTTTCACGAACAGGTCCTCGAGGTAGAGGCCGGGACGGCCGAGGAACGTCGAGTAGTTGTGGAAGAAGAGGGCGAAGGCGACCGGCTGCCCCGACTCTTCCCCGATCAGTACCTCGGCGTACGGCCGCTCGCCGAACAGGGAGTCGCGGAGACGCTCCTCCGTCGTCACGACGCTCTCCTCCAGCTTCTCGTAGCGCGCCAGGTCGCGGATGAAGGAGAGGATCAGCGGGACGTCGGCTTCGGCGGCGGCGCGGATGTGCAGCATCGGCACATGGTACTCACGGGCCGGGGGAGGGGACGACCATCACCGGGGTCGAGGCGTGGCGGACGATGTTCTCCTTCGCCGCACTCAACTTCTGGCGGGCGTTGAGGAAGATGACGTCGGCGTCGCCCCTGGCGGCGTAGCGGATGATCTCCCGCTCCACGTCCGTGCCGCGCACGAAGGTCTGGCGGATATTCGGGCTGCGCGCGGAGAGCTCACCGAGAAGGGCTTCCGCGGCTTTCCGATCGGCCTCGCCGCAGATGGTCAGCAGGTGGACCTCGCCGCCCTCCCGGGCGTTGATGGCCAGGGCCAGGTCGAGCGCGGCATGAGTGGTCTGCGGCGGGTGGACCGGCACGACCATCTTCTTCATCCGGCCGCCTCGCTTCCGGATCCCGTAGCGCATGGCCAGGACGGGGGCCGGCGGCTCCTTGATCACCGAGAGCGTGGTCGAGCCGATGAGCAGGTGGGCCACATGATGGCGCGCGTGCGTGGCGATCACGATGAGATCGACGTCCTCCCCGGCCGCGTACTTCGCGATCTCGGCACCGGGGTTCGGCCCCTGCATTACGGCCAGGCGGGTGGGCACGGTGGCGTTGGAGCGGCGGACCCGGTCGCGGACGCGCTCGAGCTCGTGTCGCTCGGCGTACTCGTAGAGGGAGGGATCGGCGGGAAAGCGGAGCTCGTCGGGATGGGACTGCCAGGTCATGCGGATGTGGAGAATGATGATCTCCGCGCCGGTGGTCACGGCGATGCGCACGGCGTCATCGAAGACCCATTCCGATGCGGTCGAGAAATCGGTGGGAATCAGGATACGGCGAAATGGATACATCGGCAGCCGAGTCTCAGGCGTCAGTCTCGACTCTCACTCTACCTTGCGGCGGGCATGACCGGGGCACCTTCCGCGGTGGCCACCGGCGCCGCGGCCGCGCCGCCCGGCGCGACGATGTAGCGGATCACGGTCTTCGGCTCCGCCTCCGTCTCCGCCACCTGCAGGATCACCCGCTTATCGCTCCGATCGAGCGCGGCTCCCGGGATGAACGGGTCCTGCATGGCCTCGTTCAACACCACCTCCAGCGTGCGCCAGCTCTCCTTTTCCCGCGGATAGGTCTGCTGCGCGGGGAAGGCCCTGAACTGGGCGAGGTAGGTGGTGTAGTAGTGGTAGACCTGCGGGAAGGAGTCATTGGTGGCCAGGGTGTACACCTCGGTGCCGGGGCCGTAGCGGCTGCGCACCATGACCGTGTCGCGGCGGGTGAGGTCGTCGCGGTATCGCGCTCCCGCGTAGAGCGGGATGGCCGGACTGATCGACCGGAGGGCCTCCCGTGCGTTGACGCTCTCCGGCGTGCCGTCGATCGCATTTCGCGCCGGTGCGTGCTCCTCGGCCGCGGTCCCTTCCTGCCCTCCGGTGCAACCGCTCGTGGCGAGCACAACGGCAAGAAGAGCACCAGCCATCCCCGCTCCCGCTCTCTTCATCATGACCCAATCAAGAGCAATCGATGTGCCGCCCGTCAGTTGTTTGGAGAACCCGACGCCAGAGGCTGGCGCTGCCCGCGCAGACGCTCCAGGGCGGTCTCGCCGCCGAACTTGGAGACGATCTGCTCGTCGTACTCGTCCGATGTGCTCGCCACCATATCCAGCGAGGCGATGAGCTGCTCGGGCCGCAGCCGGCGCCCGAGGAAGGAATGGGAGAAGAAGATCTCGTCGCGGACCATGCTGAACGCGCCGAGGACCACCTCCGTGTTGATCTCGAGAAGCTCCTGCATCAGCTCGGCGGTCGGCTCGGCCCCCTTGACGCAGAACGCCAGGACCTCCACGACCGCGTCGTCCTCCTCGTACGGGTGGATGGAGACCTCCAGGACCGTGGAGCCGTACTTGAGGTAGAAGTCGCAGTGCTCGGCGTCGTCGAAGTGCTCGTCGACCAGCTCGTCGAGGTACGACTTGACCTGCCGGTAGACCTCTTCCTGGCACTCGGTATGGAACTGTTTTGCGCGCGGCGGACCCATTGAAGGAACCATTATAGGCTCTGTCATCCTGAGCCGGCGCAGCGCGGCGTAGGACCCCCTTGGTCGAACCGAGCCGCCGGCAGGGGGTCCTTCGCCGTCTTCGCGGCTCAGGATGACATGGGGTGGCATGTTCGCGACTTCCGAACGACGGCGGCTGGTCCTGAAGCGCGGCAAGGAGCGCGTGCTGGCGAACCGTCATCCGTGGATCTTCGCCGGCGCCATCGGGGGGGAGAGCGGGCCGGCCGGCGCGGCGCTGGCCGACCTGGTGGAGGAGAGCGGCCGCCGCCTCGCCTCCGGCCTCTATTCGCAGCACTCGCAGATCCGCATGCGCGCGCTCGTATTCGGAGAGGAGGAGCTGACCGCCGGCACGATTCGCTCGCGCATCGTCGAGGCGGTGCAGCGGCGCAGCCGGCTGCTGACCGGCGGCACGACCGCGGCGCGCCTGGTCCACTCGGAAGGGGATGAGCTGAGCGGCCTGGTGATCGACTTCTACGCCGGCGTGGCGGTGGTGGAGATCGCGAACAGCGGGCTGGAGAAGCTGAAGGAGCTGGTGGTCGAGTCGCTGCGGGAGGCCGCGGCCCCGCGCGTGATCCACTTCAAGAACGACATCCCGGCGCGGAAGCTCGAGCGTCTGACCACCGAGTCCGAGACGGTGGGCGACGGCGACCCGGCGGCGGTCATCGAAGAGAACGGGCTCCGCTTCGCCGTCGATCCGCGGGAGGGGCAGAAGACCGGGTTCTTTCTCGACCAGCGGGACAACCGCGCCCTGGCGCGCGAGCTCGCCGCCGGGCGGAGCGTGCTCAACCTCTTCTCGTACAGCGGAGCGTTCGGCGTCTACGCGGCGGCGGGCGGCGCCACGGAAGTCGAGAACGTCGACGTCTCCGTGGCCGCGATCGACCTCGCTCGCCGCAACCACGAGATGAATGGCACGGCCGATCGGGCCCGCTTCACCGCCGGCGACGCCTTCGGCGTGGTGCGCGAGCGGGCCGCGGCGGGCCACCGCGCCGGCCTCCTGGTCTGCGACCCGCCGGCCTTCGCCAGGAGCAGGGGAGAGGTGGAGCGGGCGGCGCGGGGCTACAAGGACATCAATCTCTACGGCCTCAAGCTGGTCGAGCCGGGAGGCTTCATGATGACCTTCTCCTGCTCCGGCCACATGTCGCTCGACCTGTTCCAGAAGGTGATCTTCTCGGCCGCCGTCGACGCGGGGCGGCGGGTCTCCTTCCTCCGGCGGCTGACGGCGGGAATCGACCACCCCGTCTCCCTGTACTGTCCGGAGAGCGAGTACCTCAAGGGGTTTCTCCTGCAGGTACACTAGTCCGATCATGTCGACCCTCTCCTCGGTTCCGGTGCCGCGGGTATCCCGCGACATCACCGTCTCGTACCTCGGCGAGCTGCTCCAGGGCGCCGGGTTCGTCGACGAGCGACAGAAGGGCGACATCGACAACCTCGACCGCCAGTTCCGCGCGCAGGCCAAGTCGAAGGGAAGGGCAGAGGAGGAGGCGAGCCCCTTCAAGGCCCTGGCCTCGATGAACCTGACCGACGCCAGCGGCAACGGGACGCGCATCGACGATTTCCTGCTGGCCCGCCTCATCGCCGAGGACGCGCACCTGCCGTTCTTCAAGATCGACGCGCTGAAGCTGGACGTGGAGATGATCGAGAAGAAGATCTCCCGCCCCTTCGCCCGCAAGAACCGCATGGTGCCGGTGGCCGTTCGGGACGGGAAGCTGGTCGTGGCGATGGTCAACCCGTTCGACACGGTGGCCATCGACTCCTACCGTCCCATCGCCAAGCAGGAGATCGAGATCGTCGTCTCCGCCGAGTCGGACGTGATGGGGGTGATCAACGAGCAGTACGGATTCCGCAGCGCGGTGAGCAAGGCCGAGCGCGACCTGACCAAGGGAGCCATCGACCTCAGCAACCTCGAGCAGTACGTCAAGCTCAAGTCGGGCGCCGACATCGAGACCAGCGACCAGCACATCGTCAACGCCGTCGACTATC
This sequence comes from Thermoanaerobaculia bacterium, assembly GCA_035525045.1. Lineage (GTDB taxonomy): Bacteria > Acidobacteriota > Thermoanaerobaculia > Gp7-AA8 > Gp7-AA8 > DATLEX01. The sequence continues at coordinate 5,861 of DATLEX010000276.1, forward strand.
TCCTCCAGCACGCCTACGACTCGCGGGCCTCCGACATCCACGTCGAGCCGAAGCGCGAGCTGGCGCTCATCCGCTTCCGCATCGACGGCGTGCTGCACGAGATCCAGCGGGTTCCCAGGCTGGTCAACCTGGCCATCACCTCCCGCCTGAAGACGATGTGCCGGATGGACATCGCCGAGAAGCGGCGGCCGCAGGACGGCCGCATCAAGACCGAGCACGAAGGGAAGGAGATCGAGCTCCGCGTCTCCACCCTCCCCACCGCCTTCGGCGAGAAGGTGGTCATGCGCATCTTCGACCCCGAGGTCATGCTCCGGACGCTCTCCGGCCTCGGCTTCTACGAGGACGAGCTGAAGACCTTCCACGACTGGATCGAGCGCCCCCACGGCATCATCCTCGTCACCGGTCCCACCGGGTCGGGCAAGACCGTCACGCTTTACTCCGCGCTCAAGACCCTGGCCTCTCCCGAGATCAACATCACCACGATCGAAGACCCCATCGAGATGGTCTACGACGACTTCAACCAGACCTCGGTGCAGAACAAGATCGGCATCACCTTCGCCTCCGCGCTGCGCACCATTCTGCGCCAGGACCCCGACATCATCATGGTCGGCGAGATCCGCGATCAGGAGACCGCCCAGAACGCGGTGCAGGCGGCGCTGACCGGGCACCTGGTCTTCTCCACCCTGCACACCAACGACGCCTCCACGTCGGTGACGCGCCTGGTCGACCTCGGCATTCAGCCGTTCCTCATCTCCTCGAGCCTGATCGGGGCGATGGCCCAGCGGCTGGTCCGGAAGATCTGCGACGACTGTAAGCGCAACCGCCCCCTGACGGTGGAGGAGGCGGCCATGCTCAACCTGCAGGCGCCGGCGGGGAAGCGGATCATCGTCAAGGAAGGGGCGGGCTGCATCCGCTGCCGCAACACCGGCTACTTCGGGCGAACGGGGATCTTCGAGATCCTGCCGATCGACAACGCGATCCGCGATCTGATCGACCGCTCCGAGGACTTTCTCAAAATCAAGGAGATGGCCATCAAGCGCGGCATGCGCACCCTGCGGCAGTCCGCCCTCCGCAAGCTCGCCGAGGGCGTCACCACGTTCGAGGAAGTGATCCGCGTGACGGGGATCTAAAAAAGAGGGCTCGGGGCGCGGGGCTCGGAGGTGTTGTTTGCGACCCCCGAGCCCCTCGCCTCACGGCGTGACGGTCGTGATCAACTGCGTGGCGTTGTTGGTGATGCTGGCGAAGGCCCACCAGCGACCCTCATCCGGCGTCTCGACGATGACCGTGACGCGCGGCACGCCGGCCAGCTCGGGGAGCAGATTGAGGTCGAGGTCGGCCTGGCCGGGATACGGCGGATAGTCATGATCGAGCTCGCCGGCCGTGAGTGTCAGCTCGCGGGTGGCGAGCGGATTGGACATGTCGTCGCCATAGACCCGCACCGTCACGACCCGTTCGAGCTCGCCGTCGAAGTCGTAGATCCGGATCTTCTGCCGGTACTGCTCCTGGGTGGGAATGTTCACCAGGGCGATGTCCGAGCCGGAGACGAACGTCTGGTCCGCGGAGACCACCGGGATCTCGGTGCCGAGGTTCTCGGCCTCCCGCGAGACGTCGCGGGCGCGGAGGTTCAGGATCACGGCCGCGGCGTTCTCCTCGGCCACGTAGATGAAGCGGCCGAGGCCGGGCCGCTCGGTGGAGACGGCGGGGGTGAAGGCGGTCCGGCCGGCGACTGTGCCGGCGGACGTCTCCGGATCGCCCGTCACGCGGGCCACGTCGGTCTGCCGGTGAAATCCGGAGAGCTCGGTGACCCAGCGCGACCCCTCAGCGCCCTCCACGACGCCGTCGATGTAGACGGGAAGGAGGAGCCTGCGGAAATCGGTCGCGCCGTAGGCAAACGCGCGCGGCAGTGTGTGGGTGCCGCCGGCGGTCCTGACCTCCACGTCGGCCAGGCCGTTGCTGTGGGGCGGGGCGATGACCACGAGCTGGTCGTGGGAGCGGGAGATGATGGTGGCCAGCCGGCCGCCGATGCGGACCTGGGGCTCGGGGCAGGCGATCAGGTAGGCACCGCAGGACGGATTGAGGGCGATGCCGGTGAGGGTGACGTGGCTCCCGCCGGCCACGGGGCCGCGGGAGGGAGTGACGGTCTGGATGACGGGTGGGGGCGCCTGGGCGAAGGCCGTGACGGCGCCGAAGAGCGTTAGAAACAAGACGATGGAGCGATAGCGCATGGTGATGTTCTCCTGATTTCATCCACGCGCCGGCCGGTGCGTTGGTTTATGCCTCATATACGCGGCCCGGGGCGGGTGCGTTGGTATTCGCGGCGGGACGCGCTATTCTTGGCCGAAGTTCCGAGATTCTAAGTTCAACCTCTGGAGAAAGTTCCATGACCGTGCAGGCCTCTTCTTCCTCGATGGAGCGCGAGCTCGAGTTTCGAAAGAAGCTCACCGCTATCACCAATCAGATCAACTCGGCCGAGTCGATCCAGCACATCCTGATGACGCTCAAGGACAAGATCCTGGAGTTGCTCGACGCCGAGCGGCTGACCATCTACGCCGTGGACACGAAGAACCAGGAGCTGTACTCGGTGCAGAAGATCGGCGATGTGCCGAAGGAGATCCGGGTGCCGAAGTCCTTCAGCTCGATCGCCGGCTTCACCGCCCTCTCCCGGAAGACGATCAACATCAAGGACGCCTATGACGCGGCCGAGCTGACCAAGTTCCACCCCAACCTCCGCTTCGACCAGCGCTGGGACAAGCAGAGCGGTTTCCGGACGCGGAGCGTGCTGGCGGTGCCGGTCTCGTTCGAGAAGTACCTGCTCGGCGTCATCCAGCTCATCAACAAGCGGCACGGCACGGCCTTCACGCCGCAGGACGAGGACACCGCCGAGGAGATCGGGCGCATCCTCGGCATCGCCTTCTACAACCAGCATCGCGCCGCGCGCACGTCCAAGCCCTCCAGGTTCGGGGCTCTCATCGACAGGGGCATCGTCTCCGAGAAGGACATCGAGCAGGCGGTCTCCAGCGCCCGCATGAACAACGTGAACGTGGAGAAGGTGCTGATCGAGGACTATAAGGTTCCCAAGGACGAGATCCTCAAGTCGCTGGCGGGGTTCTACAACACGGAAGCGTTCAACTGGGACGGCGAGCAGACCATCGCTCCCGATCTGCGGGAGCGGGTGCCGTCCGACATGTGGAAGAAGTATGTCTGCGCGCCGGTGGAGCGGCGGCCGGGCGTGCTGGTCATCGCCGTGGACGAGCCGCAGGACCTGACCCGGCTCGACGGCATCCGGGCCATGACCCTCTCCCCCCGTTACGACTTCATGGTCGGCCTCAAGCACGAGATCCTGGCGTTCATTTCCCACTCCTACGGCGAGAAGCTCGACGCCGACGTGAGCGTCGGCGAGGCCGACCTGGCCAAGATCATCGAGACCCTCGGCGACGGAGAAGCGGAGGTCGAGGAGGAGAAGAAGGACGACTCTCCGGAAATCGACGAGACGGACTCCGGCATCGTGCGCCTCGCCAACCAGCTCATCATCGAGGCCACCGCACGCGGCGCGTCGGACATTCACATCGAGCCCGACGGCGCGAAGAATCCCTGCCTGATCCGCCTGCGCATCGACGGCGACTGCGTGAGGTTCATGGAAGTCCCCGGCATGCACCGCAACGCCCTGGTGCAGCGCCTGAAGATCATGTCCAAGCTCGACATCTCCGAGCGGCGCAAGCCGCAGGACGGCAAGATCCGCTTCAAGTACTCGCGAGGCATCATCGAGCTTCGCGTGGCCACGATCCCCACCGCGAACGGCAACGAGGACGTGGTCATGCGCATCCTGGCGGCCTCGAAGCCGCTGCCGATCGAGCAGATGGGATTCAGCGACTACAACCTGGCGAGCTTCAAGCAGATCCTGCAGAAGCCGTACGGCATCTGCCTGGTGGTCGGCCCGACCGGGTCGGGCAAAACCACCACCCTCCACTCCGCCCTCGGCTTCATCAACACCGAGGACATGAAGATCTGGACCGCCGAGGATCCCGTCGAGATCACGCAGAAGGGCCTGCGCCAGGTCCAGGTGCAGCCGAAGATCGACTTCACCTTCGCCGCGGCCATGCGCTCGTTCCTGCGCGCCGACCCCGACGTGATCATGGTCGGCGAGATGCGCGACCACGAGACCGCGGCCATCGGCATCGAGGCCTCCCTCACCGGTCACCTCGTCTTCTCCACGCTGCACACGAACTCGGCGCCGGAGACCATCAGCCGTCTCCTAGACATGAACATCGATCCGTTCAACTTCGCCGACGCCCTGCTCGGCATCATGGCCCAGCGTCTCGTGCGGACGCTCTGCCCGAAGTGCAAGGAGGGCTACCATCCCACCGTCGAAGAGTTCAACGAGATCGTGACCGTGTACGGTCCCGATTACTTCGATCGGGCCGAGATCGACTACACCAAGGACCTGACCATCTACCGGCCGAAAGGGTGCCCGAACTGCAACAACAGCGGGTTCAAGGGCCGGATGGGCGTGCACGAGCTGTTGGTGGGGACCGACGAGGTCAAGCGGGCCGTGCAGCGCCGCGCTCCCATCGACGAGCTTCGCCACATCGCCCAGTCCCAGGGCATGCGCACGCTGCTGCAGGACGCCCTGGAGAAGGTGTTCAAGGGCGTGGTCGACTACAAGCAGGCCCGCGCCATCGCCGTCAAGTAGGGGGCTACTTGGGAAACAGGCTCCCGTCGATCGCCGGGATCAGTTTCAGGGCGTTCTTGTAGTAGATCTTCTTCAGCACCTCGTCGGGCAGTCCGAGGCCGTACATCTTCCAGAAGGCGTGCCGCTTCCGGTAGTAGTCGAAGTACTCGTCCTCGGTTTCCAGGACCCGGAAGTAGACGGGATACTCGTCCGGATTCCAGATGTCCTTCCCCATGAGCACGCGGTCCTGGTAGCGGATCAGGAAGGCGCGCGCCGCGCGGGGCTGGCGGCCGAGCTCGTAGAGCACGGCGCCGAGCTCGGTGTAGACGTTGGGGAGCTCGTCGAGCAGCTTGCCCAGTCTGCCGAGGTCGTGGCCGTACCAGCCGAGGTGCGCGGCGATGAACCTGGTCCGCGGATGCCTGCGGAAGAGGTTGTGCTGCTCGGCCATGGTCTGTTCGAAGGAGGCGAACTTCGGGTCGTCGCGCCGCCGCTGCGGAAACTGCGTCAGCTCCAGCCAGCGCTCGTTGTGCTTGTCCACCGGCTCCCAGAAGGCGATCGGCTCGCCGGTATGGATCAGCACCGGGATCCCGAGCTCGCCGGCCTTGCGCCAGATTGCGTCCAGACGCGGGTCGTCCGTCGGGACACGCTTGCCGGAGGCATCGGTCAGGTTCATGCCGAGGTTCTTGTAGATCTTGAGGCCGGCGGCTCCGTTGCGCACGTCCTCTTCCAACTGGCGGGCGGCGCGCTGGGCGAAATCAGGCTCATCGAGGCCGCGCAGATCGATGTTGGAGAAGGTCACGAAGCGTCCGGGATGGCGCCCTGCGAGAGCGGCGATCGACCGCTGCAGGGCCGGCCCGCTGCCGCCGCTGAGGTTCACCATCACGGCCATGTTCAGCCGGTCCATCGCCGTGACGAGCCTCGCGGCGTCCTCCGCGGAGATGCTCGATCGCTGGTGGCTGTGCACGTCGATGAAGGGATACTTCGCCCGCGGCCGCGGGTTCTCGGGGACGACGAGGGTCGACTTCGGGTCGTACTCCTCGAACGTCATCGGCGCCTGCTGGGCCGCGAGCGGGGAGGCGCCGAGCGTGAGAAGAAGGAACGGGATCGTTTTCATCGATCAGCGGACCATGAGCGGAACGCTGGCCTCGGTGTTCTCCCACCGCATCCGCAGCACGCCTTCGTTCCCGCTCCCCGGCTTGATGTCGATGACGAAGGTCTCCACCGTTTCCTTGACCGGGTTGACGGTCATCTTCACGCGGCCGAGGTCCTGGCTCTGGTCGTAACGAGTCCCCCACTGACCGGTCTGCTTGTTGACGATCAATGTCCATTCCTTTTCGCCCGGGATGGTAAACAGCGTGTAGGTGCCGGCGGGCACGTTCAGGCCGCCGATGGTGAGGTCCGCCTCGGTGCTCAGAGTGGTGGCGGAGTTGGCGCCGGTGCGCCACACCTTGCCGTACGGCACCAGCTCGCCCATGATCACCCGCCCCCGCTTCGACGGCGCGTTGTAGTCCACCGTCAGTTTTTTCCCCGCGATGGAGGCCTCGGCCTTGGCCGGCGGGCTGAGTGGTTTCTGGCCCTGGGCGGTGGCCGCCGCGGCGACCAGGCAGAGAGCGGCTGCGAGAGAAAGGGACTTGTGCATGGTTCCTCCTGGAATGGGAATGATGTCACGGCGGCGGGCCGGCAGTATGAAACGGTCCGGTGTCATCCTGGCTGTTCTCTGCGGTGCAGAGGGGCGAAACGGGGGTCACCGAAACGGGGGTCAGGTCTGAAAAGTTGACTTGGGCTCTACCAGGCGTAGACGCCCCTGAGAGGATCCACGGCCCGTAGACGTCAAGTTAAATTTTCAGACCTGACCCCTACCGAGTAGCATCAGGGGGATGGGGGTGCTGGTCGGGACGAGCGGGTACAGTTACAAGGAGTGGAAGGGGAGCTTCTATCCCGACGACCTGCCGGCGGCGACGATGCTCTCCTTCTACGCCGGTCGCTTCGACACGGTCGAGATCAACAACACCTTCTATCGCATGCCCGACGTCCAGACGGTGGAGCGATGGGGGGGGCAGGTGCCGGAAGGCTTCGTCTTCGTGCTGAAGGCGCCGCAAAGGATCACGCACCAGAAGAAGCTCGCCGGGGTGGCCGACGACCTTCATTTCTTCTACGAGACGGCCGGCGTTCTCGGCCCCCGCCTCGGACCGGTGCTCTTCCAGCTCCCCCCCTTCGCGCGAAAGGACGCGGAGAAACTCCGCGACTTCATCAAGCGCCTCCCGCCGCGGTCGCGGGCGGCCTTCGAGTTCCGCCACCCGTCGTGGTTCGACGAGGAGATCTACTCGATCCTGCGCGAGCACGACGCGTCGCTCTGCGCGGCCGACACGGACGAGGTCGAGGATCCGGAGAGCGTCCTGGTGCCGACCGCGTCGTGGGGCTACCTGCGCCTCCGCCGGAGCGAGTACGGCGGGGACGCGCTGGAGGCGTGGGCGAGACGGATCGAGGAGCAGTCATGGTCCGACACCTACGTCTTCTTCAAGCACGAAGACGAGGGGAAGGGTCCGCGGTTCGCCGCCGAGTTCAAGCAACTCCTCACGCCCGGTACCTGAAAGGCCGCGGTCAGGCCGTGGTAACCTCTCGGGGCCGTGGGCCTGATCCGGAGTGCGCTGGTCTTCAGCCTTCTGATCTTCCTCAAGTACCTGAGCAAGGTGTTCTATCGCCACGAGTTCGCGTTCATCGGGGCGATGCCGGCGGACCCTTGGGATGACATCCGCCTGGTCGCCTTTCTCAACCACACCAGCCTGTTCGAGCCGGTGTTTCTCGGCGCGGTGCCGAACCGTTTCATCTGGCGTCTGGCGGCGCACGGGGTAGTGCCGGCCGCGGAGAAAACGACGGGCCGGCCGCTGGTGGGGCTCGTTTTCAAGTTCGTGGCGCACCATGTCATCCCCATCACCCGCGAGCGCGATCAGACGTGGTTTGCGGTGCTGCAGCGGATCGATCCGAAATCGATGGTGGTCATCGCGCCGGAAGGGCGAATGAAGCGCGCCAACGGTCTCGACCTGCAGGGAAAGCCGATGACGGTCCGCGGTGGGATCGCCGACATCCTGGCGGCGGTCAAGACGGGGCGGATGCTGCTGGCGTACAGCGGCGGGCTGCACCACGTCCAGGTGCCCGGCCGCCTGCCTCGAGCCTTCAAGACCGTGCGGATGCGGGTCGAGAACCTCGAGATCGCCGCCTACGTCGAGGCCATGATGCGCGAGGGCGGCCCGGAGAACTTCAAGAAGAACGTGATGAAAGACCTCGATCGCCGCCGCGACGAGCACGCCCCGGACGAGGGGAAGCTGGCGAAGGCGATGGGGTTTTAGCCAGCCACCCCTCGAGCTCGTGCGCCAGCGCGATCAGGCCGGCGGTGATGGCGCGGCGACGGCGGTCGGCGGCCATCCCCCGGCCACGAATGCCTTCGGGATCTTCAGGCCGTTGGAACTGGCGCGGAGAGAGGTCGAGGAGAAACAGCTCCGGCCCCTGCTCGGCCGTCGTGGGAAGGGGGATCAGGTGCGGCGCATGAAGTGGATGGTGGCCACGATCAGCCCCAGCACCGCCAGGAGGATCACCCACTTGTTGCGGGCCACCGCCGTCCAGATCGATGACCTTTCCTCCGCCTCGCGGCGCTGCTGCTCGAGCACCTGCATGCGGTGGAGGCGGGCGCGCTCACCCGCGGCGCGGACCGCGGCCTCGAATTCCCGAAGCGTCCGGGGCTGCTCGGGAGCGGCCGCCACGCCGCGTTGCGCGTCGAGGCGGACCGCACCGGTGGCCACCGGAAGGACGATCCTCTCGCCCCGCTCGGTGACCACGTCGTAGGCCCCCTGGTCGAAGAAGAGCACCGTGGGGCCCCGGCTGCTGTCGCGCACGAAGACCACGTGTTCGCGACCCTCCTCGAAGACAGGTACGCCGACGGTCGTCTGCCGGACTTCGCCGACGCGTCCGCCGGGCGTCACCAGGGTGAGATCCGGCGGCGCGCCGCCCTTGAGCGCCTTCTCGACGCGGAAGGTAGTGTAGGTGAGGATGAACCGCTTCTCCTCGTCGTAGCGGGTCTCCTGTTTCACCACCCGTCCCAGGACGATGGCCTGAGCGTTCTCGACCTTCTCATCGAAGGTCGCGGCGAGCGCGACCGTGGCACCGGCCCGCGGGACGGCCACGAAGGCCGAGCCCGCCAGGATCGCGGCCGCGACGGAAAGCGAGATCTTATTTGGAGTCACCCTGGGACGATCGGAAGCAATCGACACGCCATTTCTCACCCGAGGCAGCGCCGGATGAAGTCCGCCACGCAGGCCATCGACTCCGCCGTAACGTGGTGCCCCATCGGAAACTCCCGGTACTCCGGCCGCAGGCCGTGCCGCTCGAGCACCTGCCGCGCTCGCCGGGCGGCGGGGAGGGGAATGACGTCATCCGCGGTGCCGTGGACGATCAGGATCGGGAGCTCTTTCTTCGAGCTCAGATCGGGCAGCTGTTCCTCGTAGATGCCGCCGCTCATGGCCACCACGCCGGCGAGCCTCATGCCCGTGCGGAGGCCGGCATCGAGCGCCATCAGCGCTCCCTGCGAGAAGCCGGAGAGAATCACTTTTCCCTCCGGGGTCGGATAGCGCCGCGTGACCTGCTCCAGAAACTGCAGGAGGAGCCGGCGCGACTCGCCGACCGACTCCGGCGAGGGCGGCCAGCCGTCGAACCAGGTGAAGCCGAACGTCATCCCCGGATAGGCCTCGAACGGCTTTGGCGCGTTCGGGAAGACGAAGCGATAGCCGCCCGGTCCATCGAGCGCAGGAGCGACCTCGGCGAGGTCGAACGCGTCGGCGCCGCGCCCGTGTATGAGGATGACCAGCGGCAGTTCCTCGCTCTCGGGGCGACCGCTGGGCACCGACAAAACGTGCTTTAATGGAAGGTCTTCGGACCTTGTGGTGGTCATAGGTTGGACATTCTGACGTAAAATCGATCGTTGACACCCGAGGTGAGCCCGTGCATATCAATGATTTACTGAAGATCGCGGCCGAGCGGCGCGCCTCCGACCTGCATATCAAGGTCGGCTCGCACCCGGTCATCCGCGTCGACGGGGAGCTTCTCCCTCTGGTCGAGCTGAAGCGGCTGATGCAGGAAGACACGATCGCCATGGCGTTCTCGATCATGTCGTCGCGGCAGAAGGAGAAGTTCAAAAATAACTACGAGATCGACATCGCCTACTCGGTGCCGGGGCTGGGGCGCTTCCGTTGCAACATCTTCCAGCAGCGCGGCACGGTGGGGATGGTGCTGCGCGTGATCCCGGTCAAGATCCTCTCGATCCGGGAGTTGATGCTGCCGGGGGTGCTGGAGAAGATCGCCGAGGAGCGGCGCGGGCTGATCCTCTGCACGGGGACGACGGGGTCGGGGAAGTCGACGACGCTGGCGGCGATGATCGACTACATCAACTCGCATCGCACCGAGCACATCATGACGGTGGAGGATCCGATCGAGTTCCTGCACCGCGACAAGAAGTCGATCGTCAACCAGCGCGAGGTGGAGGTGGACACGAAGTCGTTCTCGCAGGCGCTCCGTTCGGCGCTGCGCCAGGATCCCGACGTCATCCTCGTCGGCGAGATGCGCGACTACGAGACGATCGAGACGGCGCTGACGGCGGCGGAGACGGGTCACCTGGTCTTCTCGACGCTGCACACCATGGACGCGACGGAGACGGTGAACCGCATCATCTCGGTCTTCCCGCCGCACCAGCAGAAGCAGATCCGGCTGCAGCTCGCGGCCGTTCTGAAAGCGGTCGTCTCTCTCCGCCTCCTTCCGCGCGCCGACGGCATGGGACGCGTGCCGGCGGCGGAGGTCCTGATCTCCACGGCCTACATCCGCGACTGCATCGAGAACAAGGAAAAGACGAAGCTGATCAAGGACGCCATCGCCCAGGGCACCTCGCAGTACGGCATGCAGACCTTCGATCAGTCGCTCTACTTCCTCTACAAGAACGGACTCATCACCCTGGAAGAGGCGCTGCGCCGGGCCTCCAATCCCGACGAGTTCCGCCTCAAGCTGCAAGGGATCCAGTCGACGGCGGACATGTCGCGCGAGGAGATGGAGTCGAAGCTCAGCGTGGCCAAGGAGGGCGGCTCCGACCCGTTCTCGGACGACTCCCCGTTCGACTTTTCCAACAACGTCTAGATCTCACACCCCTCTCCCGCTCGCGGGAGAGGGGGGCCTGAGGGGCCGGGGGTGAGGGTCCTCTCCATGTCCGACGACCTCGAACGCTGCTACGCGGCCGCGCTCCGGATCCTGAACTACCGATTCAACAGCGAGGCCGAGCTGCGCCGGAAGCTGCGGGCCAAGCGGTTCGAAGCGGGGCTGATCGACCGGACCATCGAGCGGCTACGCGGCGAGAGGTGGCTCGACGACCAGCGCTTCGCCGCGGCGCTGGTGCGGACCAAACAGCAGAAGCACCACGGGCGGCGGAAGATCGCCCGGGAGCTGGCGGCGGCGGGAATCGATCGGGAGTCGGCCGACCGGGCCCTTCGGGAGAACGCCGACCCGGAGAAGGAGCGCCAGGACCTGGTGGCTCTCTTCGAGAAACGCCGCCGGCTCATGATCCGCCGGCATGGGGAGGCCTACGTCTCGACCGAGGAGGCGAGAAGGAAATTGGCCGCGTACCTGTTGAATCGAGGTTACGATGCCGCGCTCGTCCAGAGCGTGGTCAAGGAGATCCCGGTTGTTCACGACTAGCGAGATTCGCGAGCAGTTCCTCTCCTACTTCGAGTCGAAGGGTCACCGGCGCGTGCCCAGCTCCTCGCTCGTCCCGGCGGGCGATCCGACCCTTCTCTTCACCAACGCCGGCATGAACCAGTTCAAGGATGTCTTCCTCGGCCGCGAGTCGCGCGAGTACACCCGGGCCACGACTTCCCAGAAGTGCGTCCGGGCCGGAGGGAAGCACAACGACCTGGAGAACGTCGGCCGCACGGCCCGCCACCACACCTTCTTCGAGATGCTCGGCAACTTCTCCTTCGGCGACTACTTCAAGAAAGAGGCGATCGAGTCCGCCTGGGAGCTTCTGACCAAGGTCTACGGCCTGGAGGTCGAGCGCCTCTGGTTCACGGTCTTCGAGGGCGACGAGAGCGTGCCGGCGGACGAGGAGGCGGTGAAGCTGTGGATCGCGGCGGGCGCCTCGCCCGGCCGCGTCCTCCGCTTCGGCAAAAAGGACAACTTCTGGTCGATGGGCGAGACCGGCCCGTGCGGTCCCTGCTCGGAGATCCACTACTTCCGCGGCGACGACCTCTCCAGGAACGTCCCGGAGCTGGTCAATGGTCCCGGCGACGACACGATGGAGATCTGGAACCTCGTCTTCATGCAGTACGACCGCGACGAGAACGGCGTGCTCCATCCGCTGCCGGCGCCGTCGGTCGACACCGGCGCGGGCCTCGAGCGGCTCGCCAGCGTGCTGCAGAAGACATCGACCAACTACGACATCGACCTCTTCGCGCCGGTGATGAACGCGATCGGGGAGGTGAGCGGCCACGACTACCGCGGCCGGATGGACGATGACCTCGACACCGCGGTCCGCGTGCTCTGCGATCACTCCCGCGCCGCGACGTTCCTGATCAGCGACGGCGTCATCCCGTCGAATGAAGGGCGCGGCTACGTGCTGCGGCGCATCATCCGGCGGGCCATCCGATTCGGCAGGAAATTGCCCTCCCCGGTCCTGCTCACGAACCTGGTCGACGGCGTGATCGCCGCCATGGGCGCCGCGTACCCGGAGCTGCGCCAGCGGCGCGAGGCGGTGATCAAAACGCTCCAGTCGGAGGAGGAGCGCTTCTCCCGGACCCTCTCCACCGGCATGGAGCGGGTGGGCGCCGTGCTCGACGAGGTCCGCGCGCGCGGCGAGCGGACTCTCGGCGGCGCGGAGGTCTTCCGCCTCTACGACACCTACGGCATCCCCATCGACCTCATCGCCGAGATGGCGGAGGAAGAGGGCGTCACTCTCGACCGGGAGGGCTTCGAGACGATGATGGCCGGCGCCCGGGCGAAGGCGAAGGCCTCCTCCAGGTTCCAGTCCTCGACCGACGCGGCGACCTTCGCCCGCATCGCCGAGAAGGTGGGGCCGGTGGAATTCGTCGGCTACGACCGCTTGTCCGGGGTGGAGACGACCGTCAAGGCCATCGTCGTCGATGGGCAGGAGCGCCCGTCGCTGTCCCGCGGTTCGGAAGGGGAGGTCGTCCTCTCGCCGACGCCGTTCTACGCCGAGTCGGGAGGGCAGATCGCCGACACCGGCACGCTGGAGTGGGAGGGGGGGCGGGCGGCGGTGTTCGACACGCAGAAGCCGGTCGGCGAACTGATCGTCTCGCGCGTGCGCGTCGACGAGGGATCGCTGCCCGTCCACGGCGCCGTCCGGGCCTCGGTTCCCGTCGAGGTCCGCCTCGACACCACGGCCAACCACACCGCGACGCACCTGTTGCACAAGGCCCTGAAGGACGTCCTCGGACCGACCGTGCAGCAGGCGGGTTCGCTGGTCGCTCCCGACCGACTCCGGTTCGACTACACCTATCACCAGCCCCTCACCGACGAGCAGCTCCGGCGGATCGAGCAGGAGGTCAACGAGAAGATCCGTGAGAACCTCGAAGTGGAAAAGAAGATCGTGCCGATCGACGAGGCGAAGCGGAGTGGGGCGGTGGCCATGTTCGGCGAGAAGTACGGCGAGAGGGTGCGCATCGTCTCGGCCGGCGAGTACTCTCGCGAGTTCTGCGGCGGCTGCCACGTGAACCGCACCGGCGACATCGGGGTCTTCAAGATCACCTCCGACCGCTCCCTCGCCGCGGGCGTGCGGCGCATGGAGGCGCTGACGGGCCGCGGGGCGCTGGTCTACTTCCAGACCCTGGACGACTCGGCGCACGCGCTTCAGCAGCAACTCAACGCCCGGCTCGAAGACGTGCCCGGCTACGTCCGCTCCCTCCAGGAGAAGCAGAAGGCGCTCGAGAAAGAGCTCAAGCAACTGAAGATGCGGCTGGCGTCCGGCGGCGGAGCCGCGGCGCAGAGCGCCGGCAGCTCCGTCGAGGTTGGGGGTGTGCGCCTGATGGCTCGCCGGGTCGACGACGTCACCGGCGGGGACCTGCGCAACCTCGCCGACGAGCTCCGCTCGAAGATCCGCAGCGGAGTGATCGTTCTTGGCAGCGTCACCGACGGCAAGGTTACCCTGCTGGCGGCCGTGACCAGCGACCTGGTCGACCGGATCCCGGCGAACGTGCTGATTCAGAAGCTCGCGCCGATCGTCGGCGGAAAGGGAGGCGGCAAGCCCGATCTGGCCCAGGCCGGCGGCAAGGACCCGGCGAAGCTGGACGCGGCGCTCGGGCAGGCCCCTGCCGCCCTGGACGAGCTGCTGACCGCCTCGGTTTAGCCGGTTATACCTTTCGTTGGGTTGCCTTTATCCGCGCAAGCCCGTAAGCTTTGCGGCATCAGTCAGCCATTCGAACGAGCATCAGGGGGCGTGAGCCGAGGAGGGAAGATGTTGAACCAGATGCGGGCAGCCCGAGGGGCTGTTCTGGTCGTTGTCGCTGCGATGATTGTGTTCGGCGCTGCCGGAACGGCCCGCGCGCAGAGCTGCGGACCGATGGATGTCGTCTTCGTCATCGACAACACCGGATCGATGGGAAACGTGATCCAGGAGATTCAGGCGCAGGTCGGCCAGATCGCCGATGCGGTGGCGCAGGCCTCGGGGAGCGACTACCAGTTCGGACTGATCGTGCTGCCCCGAAACGACATCGAGATCCTTCTGACGCTCGAGCCGGGCAACCGCGCGCAGCTCGATACGGCCGTGGCCCGGATGAGCACGGAGGGGAGTTGCGGACTTGGTGTGGGATGGGACGAAGGGCTGAACACGGCCGTCAACGGACTGTCGGCCCGGACAGGATCGGACGGCAGCCAGATCGGCGACTTCCCGAACGCATGGCGAGCCGGCGCGACGAAGATCGCCATCATCATCACCGACACGCATCCGAGCGGCTTCGACTGTGACTTCCAGGCTGGGACCCATGACGTGCTGGTTCACCAGGTCGGGGAGCAGGCCGCGGGGGCCGGCATCCTGGTCACGAGCGTCTACGTCCCGACCGGGAACTCGCCGGAGTCGGAGATCATCGCCCTGCTCCAGGACCCTGTCACGAGCACGGGCGGCTTCTTCAAGGAGACGCAGCCCGACGCCAGCGACGTCTCGGATATCATCATCGAGATCGTGGAGAACTGCGGCGGCGGCGCCCGTCTGGGGCCGACCAACCTCTTCATCGACCCGATGGAGCTTGTCCTGCTCAACGGCGAGACCGGCCTGGTGCGGATCCTCAATATGGAGCCGGCCGGGTTCGGCAACCAGACGGTGTGGAGCGTCGAGAACGTGGATGGGACGCCCGGTTCGTTCTCGGTGGCGTTCCACCCGAGAGCGGCGGAGCTCGAAGGGACGGAGGAGATCGACCTGCTGATCACCGCCGGCTCGGAGACGGCGCAGGGGACGCACCTCGTGATCGTCAAGGCGGCACGCGAGGGCGCCCTCGACAACTACGCGATCATCCACGTCATCGTCGAGTGCAGACCGCCGTTCTTCCTCGGACTCCCCGGCCACCAGCCGCAGAGTCAGACCGTGCCGTTGGGCACGACGGCCGTCCTGCGGGCGGTCCCCGGCGGCGACGGGCCGCTTCGTTACCAGTGGTATCGCGGACCGAGCGGCAGCACCGCGTTCCCGATCGCCGGGGCCACGACCTCGGAGCTGACCACCGAAGCGATCACGGTGCCCACCCCATACTGGGTGCGGGTCTCGAACGCCTGCGGCTCGCGCAACAGCGCCGCCGCCATAGTCTCGCCGAGCAACTGATATCGTGTCATCCGAGCGAAGCGAAGGACCCCCTCAAAAGGGGGGTCCTTCGCCGTCTGTCATTCCGCTGTTGGAAGGACGGCAAACAGTACGACGAAAACAAACACATCGAGGAGCTTGTCCGGCGGGGATCGCCGGTCGTCCCTTTCCTCAAAGCTGCATGAGAATTTGACTCGTTAGGCCACCTCAGATATCCGAGCGTAGCGAGGAATCCGGGCGGTTGGGCGGCTCGCTGATCGCACCCCCTCCTACAAGATTCCTCGCTCACGCTCGGGATGACAGGATGACGGCGCAATCCCGCACATACGCCTGGGGTACGCAGCCCGAGATGTTCGGGCCGCGCCACGAGCATCGTCTGGGGATGATCGTGCGCGAAGTGCGCGCGCTGCCGGCGGGAGCGCGGATCCTGGATGGTGCGGTCGGTCTGGGGCAGCTCGCCGGCCGCCTTGGCGCGGCCGGGTTCCGCGTCTTCGGGATCGACTACTCCTTCGATGCGGCGCTGTATGTACGGCGAACCGCGCCGGTCCCGGTGGTCGTCGGCGACCTCACGCGCCTGCCGTTCCGTGACGGCTCGTTCGACGGCATGACCACCGGCGAGACGCTCGAGCACCTCGACGACGACGCCGCCGCGGTGCGGGAGATCGGACGGGTGTTGCGCCCGGGTGGCACATGCGTGGCGACCGTTCCGGCGCTGCCGATGCTCTGGAGCCGCTCCGACCACTACTACGAGCATCGCCGCCGCTACGGCCGGGCCGCTCTGATGCGGCTCTTCCGGGAGGCCGGCTTTCGTGTGCGCAAGGCGGCCTTCTGGGGCTTTCCGGTGGTCCTGCTGTACGACACGATCTTTCTCCTGCCGATGAACAGGCTGCGGGCGCGACGCGATGTCGGGAGGGACCGCACCCTGCAGTCGGTGGCGCGGGCGGGGAGGTCGCGCCTGCTGGTGACGGCGGTGCGGGCGGCCTTTGCCATCGACCGGCTGTTCTCCTGGATTCCATTCGGTCCCGGGTTGCTGCTCGTTGGGCGCAAGCAACCGATAGAATCCGCTCCGGAGGTGAATGCGAATGTCTGAGTTCGACAAGCCCAGCCGCGCCGAGGACGAGTACTTCGCCCGGGAGGAGCTCGAGCGCCGCAAGAAGTGGGCGCAGGAGCAGGCCGCGAAGATGGAGACGGAGGAGAAGGAGCGCCTCAAGCAGCTCCACTACATGAAGTGCCCAAAGTGCGGCATGGACCTTCACACCATCGAGTTCCAGGGCATCAGTCTGGACAAGTGCCCGACCTGCAACGGTACCTGGTTCGACGGCGGTGAGCTCGAGCAGCTCCTCAGTCCGCAGAACTCCGGGCTCTTCGGCCGGATGATGTCGATCTTCCGCTGATGCAATAACGCGCGCGGGCGCTCCCGTTGCATGACTGGTAGACTCGATTCGGTGAGGAGATGGCATGAGCGGTCATGAAACCGAGACGCGTAAGGCCTCCGCCGCGTTGCCGGAGCGGGAGGGGAGGGAGGACGAGCAGATCCCGCTGTTCTCGGCCGAGGCCCTGGCGGTGGTGCGGGGGGAGGGTGCGCGCTGGCGACGCGAGGCGCACGACCCCATCGCGGCGCGAAGGGGTCTGTGGAAGAAGGACTTCACCACCGTCAGCGGGATGGAGGTGAGCTCGCTGGCCACCCCGCCGGACATCGGCGGCCTCGACTTCAACCGCGATCTCGCCTTTCCGGGAGAGTTCCCCTACACGCGAGGCGTCCATCCGACGGGGTATCGCGGGAAGCTCTGGACGATGCGCCAGTTCGCCGGCTTCGGGACGCCGAAGCAGTCGAACGAGCGTTACAAGTATCTTCTCTCGCAGGGCCAGCACGGACTCTCCATCGCGTTCCATCTCCCGACCCTGTACGGCTACGACTCCGATCATCCGTTCAGCGCGGGGGAGGTCGGGAAGTGCGGCGTGGCCGTCGACACGCTGGCGGACATGGAGACGATCTTCGACGGAATCGATCTCGAGAACGTCACCGTCTCGATGACCATCAACTCCCCCGCGCCGATCGCCCTGGCCATGTACCTGGCCGTGGCCGAGAAGCACGGGGCCGACTGGAAGAAGATCTCCGGCACGCTGCAGAACGACATCCTCAAGGAGTACATCGCCCAGAAGGAGTACATCTTCCCGCCGCGCCCCTCGATGCGGCTGATCACCGACACGTTCAGCTTCTGCGCGGAGAACGTGCCGCGATACAACCCGATTTCGATCTCCGGCTACCACATCCGGGAGGCGGGCTCGACGGCGCTGCAGGAGCTGGCCTTCACGCTGCGGGACGGGATGGAGTACGTGGAGTACGGCATCCGCGCCGGGCTGGACGTCGACGAGTTCGCGCCGCGCCTGTCGTTCTTCTTCAACTCGCACAACGACCTGTTCGAGGAGGTGGCCAAGTTCCGCGCCGCCCGCCGGATCTGGGCCAGGGTCATGCGCGAGCGCTACGGGGCCAGGGACCCGCGCTCGCTGATGCTGCGCTTCCACACCCAGACCGCCGGCGCCTCGCTCACCGCCCAGCAGCCCTACAACAACATCGTCCGCGTCACCATCCAGGCCCTGGCCGCGGTGCTGGGAGGGACGAACTCGCTGCACACGAACTCGCTCGACGAGACCCTGGCCCTTCCCACCGAGAACGCGGCGCGCATCGCCCTCCGCACGCAGCAGATCCTGGCTCACGAGTCGGGGGTGATCAACACCATCGATCCCCTCGGCGGCTCGTATTTCATCGAGGAGCTGACCGACCGGATGGAAAAGGGCTGCTTCGACTACTTCGACAAGATCGACCAGTTCGGCGGCATGGTCGAGGCGGTGGAGGCCGGCTTCCCTCAGCGCGAGATCTGGGACGCCTCCTACCAGTACCAGCGCGCCGTCGACTCCCGCGAGAAGATCGTCGTCGGCGTCAACGCTTTCCAGATGGAGAAGGAGGATCCGTACCAGATCCTTTACATCGACGAGTCGATGATCGCGGAGCACATCGGCGGCCTCGACCGCGTGCGGCAGACCCGCGAGCAGCAGGCGGTGACCGACTCGCTGCAGCGCCTTCGCAACGGCGCGGCCGATCCGGCGGTGAACACCATGCCGCTGATCATCGACTGCGTGAAGGCGTACGCGACCGTCGGCGAGATTTCCGACGCGCTGCGGGACGTGTTCGGGACGTACCAGGAGCCGGCGCTGTTCTGATCGGCGGCAGACCGTAACTACTCCGTAACCGGGCCCGCCTGCCGCGGCTTAGAATGGGGCGTTACACTAATCACGAGAGTTTCCGATGCGCGTGAGCGCCACCATCACCCTTTGTGCCCTGCTCTTCTCGATCTCCGCGTCCGCCGAGGAGCGGTGGATCCTGATCGCAGGGACGGTGAACGAGTTTCACACCGACGCCCGCGTGTTCAATCCCTCCTTCGAGAAGGACATCGTGGTCACGGCCCGGTTCCTCCCGACCGACACGGGCAACAGCGGCGTGATCACCGCACCCGGCACGACCTTCACCGTGGCGAAACGCAGCATGCACATCCTGAACGACGTGACCTCGGCGCTGTTCGGCACGCCGGCTCTCGGGGCCATTCAGTTCGACTCGCCTGATCCGTTCGAGGTGACCTCGCGGATCTATGCGCAGCTCCCCGACGGTACGCTCGGCCAGTTCGGTCCCGGCCTTCCTGCGAGCGCGGCGAAGTCGAAGGGGGCCATCCTGCAACTGAAGGACAACGGCAACCCGGGGGAGGTGGGCACGTTCCGGACGAACATCGGCGTGCTGAACCCCGGGAACGCGGAGAGCGTGGTGAGCTGGACGTTGTATGACCGCAACAACGCGGCGGTGGCGGCCGGGACGACGACCTTGCCGCCCTACGGCACCACGCGGGCGGAGCGCATGTCGGGAGTTCGCTGGTTCCAGCCGGTCCCGCCGGCCGGCACCGACCTCTCGGACGCCTGGGTGAGCTTCTCGGCGACCAGCCCCGTTCTCGCCTACGCGTCGGTCATCGACAACGGCACCACGGACCAGACCTTCGTCCCCGCGGTCGAGGATGCCGGGGTCGCCCCCAGCTCTCCTCCGTCGCAGCCCACCACGCACACGTTCGACGTCACCCTGCAGGACTTCAGCATCACCTTCTCTCCCGGCCCGGGCGGCATCGAGTTGGGCGACACGGTGAGACTGCGGATCCGCCGCCTCAACGGCATTCACGAGTTTCAGATGGTCGGGCCCGACTTCGCCACGGTGGTTCCGAACACGAATCCCGGCACCGCAACGGTCGAGCGCGCCTTCACCGTCACGCAGGAGGGGACCTACACGTACTTCTGCACGGTCATCACCTGCGGTGTGGGGCACAACGTCATGACCGGGTTCTTCGTCGTTGGGGGCGAGGATCCGGGGGCGCCGGGATATTGATGCCTCCGGGCGGCGGACCGTAACCACTGCGTAACACCCCCTGCCGTCCCCCCGCGTGAGAATAGGCTTCACCCCCGAACAGGAGGAGACTTTCCGATGCGCGTGAGCGCCACCATCACCCTTTGTGCCCTGCTCTTCTCGATCTCCGCGTCCGCCGAGGAGCGGTGGATCCTGATCGCAGGGACGGTGAACGAGTTTCACACCGACGCC
>DATLEX010000290.1:0-8933 GCA_035525045.1 Thermoanaerobaculia bacterium
CTCCTCTGGCGCATCGGCGGCGCCGAAGCCATCGGCCCGATCCTGCAGGGGATGTCCCGCCCCGTGCACGTCCTGCAGCGCGGCGTCGACGTGAACGACATCGTGAACATGGCCGCCATCGCCGTCATCGACGCGCAGGACCTGGGGAGGTAAAGGGGCTCGGGGCTCGGGGCTCGGAGGAAGTCTGCAACCGCGCCGTGCACCGGGGTGGGCGGGCCTGAGCCCTGAGCCCTGCCTATCCCACTTCCGGCTGCACGCAGCTCTGGACGAGCGCCGTCAGGGCCCCGATGTCGAAGGGCTTGGGGAGGAAGGCGCAGACCCCTTTGTCCACGGCGGAGGCGATCTCCGGGTCGCGGTTGGCGCTGATCAGGATCACGGGGATCTCCCGCAGCTCGGGATCGTCCTGGCGTTCCCGCAGCACGTCCCATCCGGAGAGGACGGGCATCATCAGGTCGAGCAGCACGACCGAGGGGCGTTCCCGGCGCATCAGGTCGAGCGCTTCTCGGCCGTTCGGCGCCTCGAGGAACTCGTAGTTGGAGCGCCGCAGCGCGGCCACGATCATCTTGCGGATGTTCACATCGTCATCGACCACGAGAACGCGCGGACGCTGTTCCTCTGACTCGGGCTGCTCCTGGACTGTCACGCCCGAGCGGGATGCACAACGGGTACCCGAATGGAATTCTGACCGCCGCCCGCGCGTCGTTCGATGAGAATGAAAATCGCCGTGGCCATGTCCGGCGGGGTCGATTCCTCGACCGCCGCCTACCTCCTCGACTCGCAGGGGCACGAGGTCGTCGGCCTCTCCATGCAGATGTACGACAACCTCGCCGCCGCGGAGTCGACCTACGGAGGCTGCTGCACGCTCGACGATCTTGCGGACGCCCGGCGTGTGGCCTGGAAGCTCGACATTCCACATTTCACTCTGAATCTGGAATCCAACTTCCACGAGAAGGTCATCACCCCCTTCGTTCAGGGGTACCTCAGCGGGGTGACCCCCAGCCCCTGCGTGCTGTGCAACACGCACGTGAAGTTCGACCTCTTTCACCAGAAAGCGCGGGCCATCGGGGCGGAAAAGATTGCCACCGGCCACTACGCCCGGATCACGGTCGATCCCCGCGGGCGGTTCGAGCTGCGGAAGGCGCGCGATCTGGCCAAGGACCAGAGCTACTTCCTCTTCGAGCTGTCGCAGGAGCAGTTGGCCGAGGCGCTTTTTCCGCTCGGCGAGCTGACCAAGCCGGAGGTCCGCGACATGGCCGAGGAGGCGGGATTGATCGTGGCGCGGAAGAAGGAGTCGTACGAGATCTGCTTCGTGCCGCAGAAGGACGGTTACGGCGCGATCGTGGAGCGGGAGGGGGGGATCGAGCCGGGGAGCGCGGCGGGAGAGATCGTCGACATGGAGGGGAACGTCGTCGGACATCACGACGGCTACTACCACTTCACGATCGGGCAGCGGCGGGGCCTGCAGATCGGCGGCGCCGCCGCGCGCACGTACGTCGTCGACGTGAATCCCTTCACCCGCCGGGTGACGATCGGTCCGGCCGCGGCGCTGGAGCGCTCGGAGCTGATCGCCGAGCGCGTGCACTGGATCAGCGGCGAGGTTCCCGCCGGTGGGGTGGAGGTGCAGGCGCGCGTCCGCTCGCGGATGGCCGACGTCAGCGCCACGGTGACGCCGGTCGAAGGGGGCCGCGCCCGGGTCGTGTTCGCGCAGAAGCTTCGCGGCGTCGCGCCCGGCCAGGCGGTGGTCTTCTATCAGCAGGACCTCTGCCTCGGCGGCGGCTGGATCGCGCGCGACTGAAACGATCGGCTTCAGCGGTGGCGTGCGTCGCGGATGGCGAGCCATGTCGTGTTGTGACATGGTGCATTGCCATGAACGGGGAAGCTGCCGTGGCCTGGTATCGCCAATCGGTCGAGGATGTGCAGTCGCGGCTCGAAGCCGCGCCTGACGGTCTGACCGACGCGGAGGCGGCCAGCATCGGAGGCCCGCGATGGGACGGGCTCCGTCACGCGCGCGGTCATGAAGAGCACGACCAGGCCGGTGCTGGTGATCCAGCCTTCCCGCCCGTAGCGTCACGCGTCGATTTCGTTCCGGTCACGGCGGGGAGCGGTCACCTGCGCACGGCTCCCGCACGCACACACGCCGGAGGTTCCGCGATGGCCAACAAGATCGCACTCATCCTCGGGATCGGTTTTCTGCTGGTGGGCTTGGCCGGGTTCGTCGCTCCTGCGCTTCTCGGCCTGCATCTCAGCGCCGCGCGGTGACGATCAGCTTCGCGACGAGCAAGAGCAGCGGCGCGCCGTGCATGACCAGGTCGAACCAGTCGAGGGGACGGCGCAGCGTTCCGGCGAACAGCATCCTCAGCTTCTCCACGAGGTGCGGCGCGCCGAGGGGCATGATGGCCAGGATCACCGCGAAAGGGACGAGAATCGTGTAAGGGATGCGGTCGAGCCAGCCCATCGCCCGCCACGCTACTCCACGGTCACGCTCTTAGCCAGGTTGCGTGGCTGGTCGACGTCACAACCGCGCCGCAGGGCGATGTAGTACGCCAGAAGCTGCGTGGGGATGACGGCCAGGATCGGCTGCAGCGGCTCGATGGTCCAGGGGATCTCGATCACGTCGTCGGCCATCGTCCTCATGGCCTCGTCGCCCTCGTCGCAGATCACGATCAGCTTTCCGTCGCGGGCCTTCGCCTCCTGGAGGTTCGACACCACCTTGTCGTACACGGGTGTGTGCGTCACCACCGCCACGATGGGCATGTTCTCGTCGATCAGAGCGATGGGGCCGTGCTTCATCTCGCCCGCCGGATACCCCTCGGCGTGGATGTAGGAGATCTCCTTCAGCTTCAGCGCCCCCTCCAGCGCGATCGGGTAGTGGACGCCCCGCCCGAGGAAGAGGAAGTCCTGGGCGCGATGGTACTTGTGCGCGAGCTGCTCGATGTGCTGCTCCTGCTTGAGGAGCTCCTCGATCTTGTGAGGGATGACGCTCAGCTCGTGCATCGCGTAGCGGATGTCGTCCCTGTCCTCCCCCCGCAACTGCCGGATGTAGAGAGCGAGGAGATAGAACGCCGTGAGCTGCGTGGTGAAGGCCTTGGTCGAGGCTACGCCGATCTCCGGCCCGGCGTTGGTGTAGATGATCCCGTGCGACATCCGCGTGGCCGCGGCGCCGATGACGTTGCAGATGGCGATCAGCTTCGCGCCCTTCTTCTTCGCCTCCTGCATCCCGGCGATCGTGTCGGCGGTCTCACCCGACTGCGTGACGCCGATGACCAGCGTGTTCTCGTCGACGATCGGGTTCCGGTAGCGGTACTCCGAGCCGTAGTCGACCTCGATGGGGATGCGCGCCGCTTCCTCGAGAAGGAACTTGCCGACCAGCCCGGCGTGCCACGACGTTCCGCAAGCCACGATGTGCACGCGGCGGACCTTCGACCACTCCTCCGGCGTGAACTCGAGGTCGTTGAAGCAGATCTCCCCCGACTCCTCGAACATCCGCCCGTTGAACGTGTCGCGCACGGCCCGGGCCTGCTCGTGGATCTCCTTGAGCATGTAATGCCGGTAGCCTTCCTTCTCGGCCATCACGGCGTCCCAGGTGATCTTCCGCGGCGGGCGGTCGACGGGCTCGTCGTTCCCGGCAAAGACCTCGACCTTTTTCTGGCTCGCCACGGCGTACTCGCCGTCCTCGAGATAGATGATGTTGCGGGTGTAGGCGAGCAGCGGCGCCACGTCCGAGGCGACGATGTTCTCCCCTTCCCCGACGCCGATGACCAGGGGAGGCCCGTCCTTCGCGGCGACGATCGTTCCCGGCTCGCCGGCGTGGATCATCACCAGCGCGTAATGCCCCTCCAGCTCCTTGAGCGCCAGGCGGACCGCTTCGACGAACTTCGCCCCCTCCTTCATCTTCTCCTCGATGAGATGGGCCACGACCTCGGTATCCGTTTCGGTCTTGAACGCGTGCCCGCGCTGCTGCAGCCGCTGCTTGAGCGGGATGAAGTTCTCGATGATCCCGTTGTGGATGACCACGATCTTCCCGCTGCAGTCGCGGTGGGGATGGGCGTTGTTCTCGTTCGGCTTCCCGTGCGTGGCCCAGCGGGTGTGCCCCATGCCGAAGGTGCCTTCCAGCGGAGTCTCGCCCAGCTTGCCTTCCAGGTTCGTCAGCTTCCCCTCGGCGCGCACCACGTCCACGCCCCTGCCGTTGACCACGGCGATCCCGGCGCTGTCGTAACCGCGGTACTCCAGCTTCTTCAGTCCGCCGAGCAGCACCGGCACCACATCACGATTCCCCACGTATCCGATGATTCCGCACATTTCTGAGAGGGCCTGCTTCCCCTATTCATTTAGAATCCGCCCCCGTGAAGAGAGCGGCGGTCGTGTTGGTCTTCCTGCTCGTCGCCTGCGGCAAGCGCGGCGATCCGCGGCCGCCGGTCCCCGTGATCCCCCAGGCGGCCACGGACCTGGTTGTAACACAGCGGGCGGACCGGATCGTCCTCTCCTGGAGCTATCCGAGCCTGACCACCACCGGCCGCACCCTGGGCGGGCTGCGCCGCATCGTCGTTTACCGCTATCGCGAAGAGTTGCCGCCATCGACCACGACCACGCCGGCGATCCCGCCCGAGCCGTTGGTGGCGGAGGCCGCGGCCCGCTTCGCCACGGTGCCCCAGCTCACCCCGGTGCAATTCGCCCGGCTGAGTGAACGGATCTTCAGCATAGAAAGCGCCAACCTGGCGGACGCAACCGTGGGGTCGAGGCTGATCTATCGCGACAGCCCTCCGCTTCAGTCGGGGCCGGGACGTCCCGTGCGCGTCACGTACGCCGTGGTGACCGAGGGACTGACGGCGCGGAGCGAGCTTTCCAACCTCGTGTCCATCATCCCGCTGCCGGTCGCCGTGGCGCCGGCGGGGCTCACGGCCACCGCGGGGGCCGAGGGCGTGGTCCTCCGGTGGGAGGCTCCGGCGCAGGCGGTCTCCGGCGGCGAGCCGGTGATCATCGGCTACAACGTCTATCGCGGCGAGGGCGAGACGCTCGCCCGGGAGTTCTCCACTCCGGTCAACAAGACTCTCGTCGAGGGGACGTCGTCCACCGATGTACCGCCCTACGGGGAGCACGAGTACCGGGTGACGGCGGTGGCCTCGCCCGGGCCGCCGCTGCTCGAGAGCGAGCCGTCGCCGCCGGCACGGGTGAACTTCCGCGATCTGCTCCCTCCTCCTCCGCCGGCCTGGGTGTCGGCGCTGGTGGAAACGGACGCCGTGCGGCTGGTGTGGGCGGCGGTCGATGCGCCGGACCTCGCCGGGTACAGGGTGCAGCGCGCCGAGGGGACCGGTCTGACGACGTTGCGAGAAGTAGGGAAGTTTCCGCTGACCGGGCTGATCACCGAGACGCACCACCGCGATCCCGGCGTGGAGATCGGGATCTCCTACCGGTACGAGGTGACGGCGATCGACAAGCGGGGAAACGAGAGCGCGCCGGTGTCGACCGAATGGGTACTGGTCTCGAGGACGCCATAACACTCCCGGCCCGGCGCCGCCTGCTCGCGGCTCTCGCCGCGCTCGCCGCCGTGCTCGCGGTTGCGGCGATGCTGCGCTTCGAGTCGCTCGGCCAGCCGAGCTTCTGGCTGGACGAGATCCTCGGATACGACCTCACCACCGCGGCGACGGCACGCCCCTGGTGGGCATGGCTGGCCGGATTCGACGCCGAGCACGGGCCGCTGTACTACGCGACGCAACTGATCGGGCGAGTGGTGAGCGATCCGGAGACGGCCGCGCGATGGGTTCCGGCACTCCTCGGCACGGCGACCATCCTGTTGGTGTGGATGGCAGGGACCGCACTCGGCGCGGGCGCCACGGCGGGCCTTTGCGCGGCCGTGCTCCTGGCCGCCTCGCCGCTGCATGTCTACTACAGCCGCGAGGGGCGACCCTATGCGCTGGCGATGTTGCTCGCCGCGGCGATGCTGGTCGCGCTGCTCCGCGGCTCACGATGGTTCTATCCGCTCGTCGCGGCGGCGCTGTACACCTCGGCGGTTGCCGCGCCGCTGATTGCCGCCGCCGCGGTCGCGGCGATCGGGTCGGCTCTCCTGCAGGCGGACCCGGTCGCCCGCCGCCGTGGCCTCGCCGCCGGCGGAGCGGCCCTGGCGGCGTTGGGCGCTGTTCCTCTCTTGTATCGCGGCGCCGGGGGATCGAGCTCGACTCTCCCGTTCCCCGAGCTCGACGCAGCGTTCCTCGACACGCTGGTGCGCGCATTCGGCGTGTCGGCGATCGGCTCGGAGGAACGGGGGCGCACGGCCGTGGCCATCCTCGTCCTCGCGGTTGCCGGGGCGGTCTCGCTGCTCGCTCGCGACAGGCGGCGTGGCGTGATCGTCGTCTCGATGGCGGTGCTGCCGGTCGTCGTGGCGCTCGCGGCGCTGCGCCTGACGGATCACTGGTACGCGGTGCGGTACCTGAGCCCCGCCCTGCCCGCCTACATCGTGCTCGCCGCTGCGGGGATCTCCGCGGCGGCGCGCGCGGTGAGCGAGCGCCTTCGACGGCCAGCGGCGGTCGAGTGGGCCGTGGCCCTCGCGGCGGCCGGCGCGATCGTGGCCCAGACGATTCCCGGCGCCCGGTACGAGCCGCACCAGAAGCTCGACTGGCGCCTGATCGCCTCGACGCTATGGCATCACGCCGGCGAGGGCGACCTCGTGATCGCCGCGGAGGGGTGGTCGAACGTGTCGCTGGGGTTCTACCTCCGGAGCCTGCCGCCGCGCGTCCGCCTGTTCGAGGTGGGCAGGCCCGAGATCGCGGAGGCGCTCCTGTCGGAGAACGGGCGGGCGTGGCTGGTCACGGCCGGCTACTCCGGTCCGTCGAGAGTGGCGGAGTGGATCTGTCGTTTCCCAGTCGTGCTGTCGAGCCGGCTGGAGGGCTTCCGGATGCACTACGCCCCCGGCCCGGCCGACTTCCTGCGGGCCCGAAGCACGATTCACGAACGGCGCGCCGTCGCCGCCGCGTCCGGCTCGAATTCGCTCACGTTGAGCATGGGCCGCGAAGACGGGATCTTTCTCGACTCGAGCTGGGCGGATGCGGAGGGGACCGGTGAGGACACATTCCGGTGGGTCGTTGGACGGGAGGCCACCGTCACGCTCCCGCTCACCGGCCGGAAAGACCGGGTGCTGACGATGCGGGCCTCCCCGCTGAGCCACCGCGGGCTGCCGCCGCAGGTGATGCACGTCTCGCTGAATGGCACGGCGGCGGGCGAGATCACCATGCCCGCCGGGCTCGACGACTACGAGCTGCGCCTTCCGGCCACGGCGTGGCGGCCCGACGGCGCGAACGTCCTGGAGATCCGCTTCTCGCGGGCGCACGCGCCGGCGGACCTCGACCCGTCGCTCAGCGACCCGCGCCCGCTCAGCGCCGCCTTTCACATGATCAGGGCTGGCGACGCTGGGGCGCCCGCCAGCCCGGCGCCGTCGCCACCGTTCCGGGCCATCCGCCTTCAGGAGCTGACGCCGGCAGGCCCGGCGCCGTACCTCGATGCGCTCACGGCCCGCCGGCGTGAAAAGACGAAACTGACGCGGCTCGATCGCGACGCCGTCGAGCCCTTGCTCGGCAGGCTCGGCTTCGATCCCGTCGTGGCCTGGCCACGCCTCGCCGCCGGCGAGACCGCGATCGAGCACCTCCTGGAGTCGCTGGCCACATCGAGCGCCTGCGAGGACGATCGCGCATTCATCCGGCGGGCGTGGCTCGCCCTCTTCGAGCGCGCGCCGAACCCGATCGAGCAGCGAGTCCTCCTCTCCCTCCTCCGCTCGGAGGGCTCGCGCATGGCGCTGATCAGCCGCATCGCCCGCATGGACGAGACCCGGGCGGCCTTCACCGCCGCCACTTCCACCACGGGCGGCGCCGCGCCGGGCTCGGCCGCGGCTGACCCGTGACCGCGTGGACCGAGCCCTCCTCGTCGAGGAAGTAGGGGACCGACGGATCGAACGGTGCCGACTCCAGACGTCCGTCGAGCTTCTGATACTTCGCCGATCGTGGATCGTCGATCGCCACCGCGCGCGCGTATCCGCCCATCGAGACCGTCTCGATCTTCTCGACGCGGAATTGCGCCTCTTCCAGCGCCACCTCCAGCGCCCGCCGGTTGGGGGCGAAGCAGTTCGTAAAGTCGCCGTTGAGCGTGTCGCCGGGATAGGCCTGCCAGAGCGGGACGTCGCGGAGAACGGGATTCACGGCGTCCAACGTGGTGACGTTCCCGTCGGGGAGGAGGAAGTACTCGTCGATCATCATCGTCCCGGCGAAGAGGAGGGCTCCTGGACGCATGACCGAGCGGATGGCGTCGAGCGCGGCCAGCGGCTTGCGGAGGTGGTACAGCACGCCCATGAAGAGCACGACGTCGAACCGGCCGTACGTCTCCGGCGAGAGGTTGTAGACGTTGTCCATCCGGTACTCGACCCGGCTGCCGAGGATCGTGCGCGCCGTGGCGAAGCCGGTGTAGGTCTCGGGCACGAAGTCGATGGCCACGACATCCGCCCTGCGGCGCTCCATCTCGAACGAGAAGTAGCCATCGGAGCAGCCGATGTCGAGCGCGCGGAGGCCTTGCATGTCCGCGGGAAGCCCCAGGCCGTCGAGGATCGGCAGCTTCATCCGGTTGGAGTCGTCGCCCGGCGTGACGATGCCGGGGGCCACCTCGATCTCGTGCCACCACCGCCCATGCTCGGCGATGAGCCGTTCGATCTCGGTGCTGTCCGTGATTCGCGTCATCGCGACCTCTTCCTCCGTGTCATTCCGAGACGGCGAAGCTCCGAAGGGGCGGAGCGCGCGCTCTACGGCGCTCGGAATGACACGGCGTACGTCCATCATGCGGCGCTGATCACCAGAAGCTCGCCGAGGCGCTGCGGATCGGACGTCGGCTCCTGGCAGGCGTAGGCCTGACAAACATACGCGACCGTCTCGTCCGGACTGCGTCCCTCCATCAGCGGG
>DATLEX010000293.1:0-5124 GCA_035525045.1 Thermoanaerobaculia bacterium
GCCGCTGACCACGAGCGGCCGCCAGCCGAGGCGGATGAGCATCCGGCCGCCGACCACCGAGGCGGTGACCCACGAGAGCATCAGCGGGGTGAGGAACGAGCCGGCCGCCGTGGCGGAGACGCCGCGCGAGCCCTGCGCGAAGAGCGGTACGAACGAGATCGCGCCGAACATCGCCACCCCGGCCAGGAAGCCGATGATCATGGCCAGGGCCACGATGCGATTGCGGAACAGCTCCAGCGGGACCACGGGCTCGGCCGAGCGGCGCTCGATGCGGATGAACCAGGCCAGGAGCGCCATCACCACCACGAAGATGGTGAGGTTGCGAAGACGGAGGAGCTCGGCGATCGTTCCTCCATCGACCAGCGCCAGCATCAGCAGCGTGACCGACACGGTGAGGACCGCAGCGCCCAGATAGTCGATCGACGGACGGGTGGCGGGTTCCCGTTCCAGCAGCGCGATCCCCATGATCGCGGCCGCGGCGATGCCGAACGGCACGTTGATGAAGAAGACCCACCGCCACGACCACTGATCGGTGATGAAGCCGCCGATCAGCGGGCCGATGATGCTCGACAGTCCCCACACGCCGCTGAAGAGTCCCTGCATGCGCGCCCGCTCGTGAACGGTGTAGACATCGCCGATGATGGTCATGCCCAGCGGGATCAGTCCGCCGGCGCCGAGACCCTGCAGGGCCCGCGCGGCGATCAGTTGCGGCATCGACTGCGCCACTCCCGAGAGCACCGACCCGGCCAGGAAGATGCCGATGGCGAGCTGGTAGTAGAGCCGCCGGCCGTAGAGATCCGAGAGCTTCCCCCACAGCGGCACCGATACGGTCGAGGCCAGCAGGTAGGCGGAGAACACCCAACTGAAGTGCGCCAGTCCTCCGAGCGAGGCCACGACCGTGGGCATGGCGGTGCCGACGATGGTGGCCTCCAGCGCGGCAAGGAACATCCCGGTCATCACGCCGGCGGTGATGGCCATGCGGCGGCGGGAGGAGATCACGGGGCGCAGTGTACGGGCCGCGCCCGGGACACTCAATGCCGCGCTCATCCCGAGCGAAGCGAGGGATCATGGTGTGCCTGTGGCAAAAGCATCCCGGCTGCTCCGGTGATCCTTCCCCGCGCTCGGATGAACTCCGGGAGAGATAAACTAGGGCGAGCATGTCCGACCTCGATCGTGAGATCAAAGCCTTCCGCGCCTTCCTCCTCTCCCAGGGGCTGAAGCTGACGCGGGAGCGCGAGTCGCTCCTGCGGGAGATCTTCGCCACGCACTACCACTTCGAGGCCGACGAGCTCCTCTTCCGCCTGAAGGAAAAAAACATCAAGACTTCCCGCGCCACGATCTACCGCACGCTCGACCTCCTCGTCCGCTCCGGCCTGGTCCGCCGGGTCCACCTCGGCGAGGACCACTATCACTACGAGCGCATCACCAGGAACTCGCACCACGACCACCTGATCTGCACCACCTGCGGCGGGGTGATCGAGTTCCACGACTCCGACCTGGAGGCGCGTCAGCTCGAGATCTGCCGGCGCAAGAAGTTCACCCCCACGTTCCACAACCTCCAGATCCTCGGCATCTGCAACGACTGCCTGCGCAAGGGCGAGCAGCCCGACTCACCCGACCGGGTGAAGATGATCCAGCAGGCCGCCATGTCCCTGCGCCGCTGACACCCCGCGTCAGGCCGTCGCGGTGGCGACGCGGCCGTCCTTGAAGAAGATCAGGTAGCGATCCGGCTGGAGGGCGATCCGCACCGGCGCGCCGACCTCGCCGCACGACCGCGCCAGCCGGACCCGAATGGCCGGCCCGTCGGCCAGACGCACCTCGTCCACGACATCGTGCCCGTAGAAACGCGACCCGGCGATCAGCCCGGGCGCGCCGCCTCCGTCCGCGGGTACGCGGAGACTCTCGGTCGGGACACGAAGCGTGCAGGCCCCGTCGCCCGCATCCGTACGCAGGACCCCCAGCGGGGTGTCGACCCGGCCGGCCGCGACGACCGCCTCGATCAGGTTGGCATCGCCGACCAGACGCGCCACCTCTTCGCTGACCGGGTGCTCGTACACCTCCCGCGGCGTGCCGCTCTGCAGGATCCGCCCCTCGCGCATGACCGAGACCTGATCGGCGATGCTCAGCGCCTCTTCCTGATCGTGCGTGACCAGCACGGCCGTCGTCCCGGTCGTATTCAGGATGTCGCGCACCTCTTCGCGGAGGCGGGCCCGGAGCGGCGCATCGAGCGCCGCGAACGGCTCGTCGAGCAGCACCAGCCGCGGTCGCGGCGCCAGCGCCCGGGCCAGCGCGACGCGCTGCTGCTCTCCGCCGGATAGCTCGTGCGGCCGGCGCTTCTCCAGCCGCTCCAAACCCACCAGGCGGAGGGCCTCGTGCGCCCTGCCGGATTCCCCGCGCGACAGCCCGAAGGCGACGTTCTCCAGAACCGTGAGGTGCGGAAAGAGCGCCCCCTGCTGGAAGAGCATCCCCACGCGGCGCTTCTCCGGCGGGAGATCGTCGAGCCTCTCCCCCTCCACGCGGATCGTTCCGCCTGCCGGTGTCTCGAACCCGGCAATGGCCCGGAGCACGGAGGTCTTGCCGCACCCGCTCGGCCCGACGAGCGCGGCGAGCGCCCCGCGACCGGCGTCGAGGGAAAGGCGATCCACCGCCACGACCGCGCCGTAGCGGACCGTCAGATCGCGTACTTCCAGGGTTGCGCTCATGCGTCCTTCCCGATGACCGGCCGGATGACCAGCGCCCACAACGGAACGGCGGAGGCGAGGAGAAGAAGCAGAGAGGGAATCGCCGCCGCCGACCATGCCGCCACGGCGGATTCGCTCCAGATCCGCGTGGCCAGCGTCTCGAAACCGGTGGGGCGGAGAATCAGCGTGGCCGGGAGCTCTTTCATCGCGGTGAGGAAAACCAGTCCCCCCCCGGCCAGCAATCCCGGCCGGATCAGCGGAATGGTGATGCGCCGGAGGACGTCGAAGCGGCCTCGCCCGAGGCTCCGCGCCGCCTCCTCGAAGAGGGGAGAGAGGGACGCGAGGGATGATCGGGTGGCGGCGATCGCCTCCGGCAGGAAGCGGATCACGTAGGCGGCGACGAGCAGCGTCGCGGTCTGATAGAGCGGCCGCGCCAGGCGGGTGGCGGCGACCACGAGCGCCAGCGCCACCACGATCCCGGGAAGGGCATAGCCGGTGAAGGTCAGCCTCTCCACGATCAGTGCCAGGCGTTCTCCCCCGCGGATCGCCCACAGCGCCACGGGCAGCGAGAGGACCACGCAGCAGAGCGCGGCCGCGATCGAGACGGCCAGGGAGTTCCCCATCTCCGCGAAGGTGAACCGGCCCGTACCGGCGCGGATGGCCCGCAGGCACCATCCCCCGATGGCCGTGAGCGGAACGGCCACGGTGGCGAAGGTGATCAGCGAGACGAAAAAGATCGCCGGCACCTTCCATCTCCCCAGCGGTGCCGCCGCGGGAGGGCGCGCCGGCCGCCCGCGGCCCGGCACGAAGTCGCGGACGGCCATCCATTCGCCCGCCAGGACGATCAGGGTCAGCAGCGCCAGGACGGTGGCCAGCAGCGCCGCCACCGTCCGGTCGAACAGCCCGCGGTAGGCGTCGTAGATCGCGGTGGTGAACGTGTCGTAGCGAACGATGGAGACGGCCCCGAAGTCGGACATCGTGTAGAGGACGATCATCAGCGCGCCGGCGGCCAGCGGCGGGCGAAGCTGGGGAAGGACCACGCGGGTGAACACCGCGGCGCGGGTCTTTCCGAGCGAGCGGGCCGCCTCCTCGAGCAGCGGATCGAGCCCCTTCATCGCCGCCACGAGCAGCAGGTAGAGATATGGATAGGAGAACAGGCCGAGGGCGATCAGCGCGCCGGACCAGCCGTAGGCGAGCTCCGGGAGGGGACGGCCGATCGCCGTCGCCAGCGCGCCGCGCGGTCCGAGAATGGAGACCGTCGTGAAGGCGGCGATGTAGGAGGGGAAGGCCAGCGGCAGCGCCCCCATGACCGCCCAGAAGCGTCGCAGGGGGAGATCGGTCCGGGTCACCAGCCAGGCGTACGGCAGCGAGACGGCGATGGAGACGCCCAGCACCGCCGCGGCGATCGAGAGCGTCGATCCCAGCAGCTCGACGGTCCGCCACGTCAGGAGATGGAGCCGCCACGCCTCCGGCCCCGCCGCGGCCGCGCGGGCGATGAGATAGAGGAGCGGCAGCGACACGAACGCCGCGATGGCCACGGCGCTGATGCGCGTGAACGGGGAGACGCGGACATTCCGCGGCGCGCGGAGGGTCGATGCCACCGGCGGCGCGAGCGGGACTTCGCTCAATTCCGGCTCAACCCGCTCTCGTTGATCTTCGCCAGCGTCTGCGGCAGGACGTCCGAGACGCGGGCATAGTCGACGTCGGGCGTGCGCAGCTCATCGAGAGGCTGCAGCGCCACCGGCGGGGCCACGCCTGCGACGAGCGGGTACTCGAACGTCTCGGTCGCGAAGTAGCGCTGCGCCTCCTCGCCGAGAAGGAAGCGGATCAGCGCGAGCGCATCGGGATCATCGCTGAGCCAGGCTGCCCCGGCGACGTTGACGAAGCTCGAAGCGTCGCCCTCCGGCATGAAGAAATTCTCCACCGGCAGGTCGGGCCGCTCCTTCTTCGCTTCCCAGGCGTAGTAGTGGTTGACCAGCCCCCAGTCGATCTCCCCCGACGCCACCGCGTCGACGATCGCGCTGTTCCGCGGGTAGCGGCGCGGCTGCGCCTTCACCATCGACCGCAGCAGCCGTTCGAGCGCCTCCGGCCCCTTCAAGGCATGGTAGACGGCCATCTGCGACTGGAACGAGGCATTGAGCGGCGCGATCCCCCAGCGGGCCCGCCGCGCTCCCGCCACCTCTTCGAGCGACTGCGGGAGCTGCCCGGGACGGACCCGTTTCGGGTTGTAGGCGACCGTCCGGGCCCGTCCGGAAATGCCGACCCACGACCGCTCCGGCCCGGCGAACCGCGCCGGCACGAGTGAGGTCACCTCTTCCGGGAGCGGCCGGGTCAGGCCCGCCCGCGCCACGGCGCCGAGCGCCGCGGCGTCCTGCGAGAGGAAGACGCCCGCCGGCGTGCGCCGCCCCTCCTCGAGGAGCGTCGCCGCCATCTCCGCCGTCTC
>DATLEX010000297.1:0-4744 GCA_035525045.1 Thermoanaerobaculia bacterium
ACGACCAACACCACCTGGCGGCAGACGGTGCGGATGGTGGAGCTGCTGGTGGAGAAGTGCGGGCGCCCCTCACCCGCCGGCTATGCCGCCTTTCCCGCCCCGGCGGAGATCGTGCGGTTCTCGGTGGAGGAGCTGCAGCGCGAGTGCCGGCTCGGCTATCGGGCGAAGACGATCCATGCCCTCGCCGCGGGGATCGCATCGGGCGGGATCGATCTGCAGCGCATCGGCGATCCGGCGCAGGCGACGGAAGGATTGTTTCGAAGCTACCGGACGTTACCGGGTATCGGACCCTACGGCGCGGCACATCTGCTAGCCATGGACGGCCGCCACGACTTCATCGCGGTCGACTCCGAGTTCCGACGGTTCGTCCGCGAACGCTACCACCGCGGCCGCCGCGTCTCCGACGCCACGATGTTGCGGCGCTACAAGCGGTGGGGACGGTGGAAGTATCTCGCATACTGGTCGGAGCTCTGGATCTCCGTGGCCGGGCGCTTGCAGTCCGCGTCCGATGGGGACAAATAGTGTACTCCCCGCCGGACGCGTGAGGCAGCTTGACCGGAGCCGCCGCGAGCCGGATAGTGAGACCCAGGTGGACGACAGGATCAAACAGCTTCTCCGGGACCTCGGCACGGCCATCAACGAGTCGATCTCCGGCTCCGACGACGTCAGCCGGCAGATCCAGCGGATCCGCGACGAGGGCTACAACCTCTATGTGGTGCTCGACGCCACGATCGGCCTGAACAGGAACGACGGGGAAGCGGAGGAGGAGCCCCAGACCAGCACGGAGCTGGCCCTGCGCGAGGAGCCGCGCCCTGAGCTGAAGGACGCTCAGTTCCGCATCAACGTCAACGATCTCTCCCTCCTCCGGTCGCTGGGGATCGATCCGACGCGCAAGGTGAAGACCGCGCGCAGGGTCGAGCCGCTGGCGCAGTCCAGTGACGACTGATCTCCGCCGCAACCTCCACGACCTCTCTCCCGCCCACCTGGAGGAGATCCTCGGCGACGCCGTCTCCCCCCCATTTCGCGTCAGGCAGATCGAGGAGTGGCTGCACCTTCGCGGCGCCGGCTCGTTCGAGGTCATGAGCAACGTGCCGAAGGATGTGCGGGCGGGCCTGGCCTCGCGCTTCACCGTCGACTTCCCGCAGATCATCGAGCGCAGCGAGCCGGCACCCGACGGAAGCCGGAAATACCTCTTTCAGCTCGCCGACGGGAACCGCGTCGAGTCGGTCTCCATGCCGATGGGCGATCGCACCAGCCTCTGCCTGTCGTCGCAGGCGGGATGCGCCGTCGGCTGCACGTTCTGCGTGACGGGGTTCTTCGGCGCCGGGCGGAACCTGACCCCCTCGGAGATGCTCGGACAGTTCTACGTGGTGCGACAGGAGGAGGAGCTCCCCACGGAGAGGATGAATGTCGTGTTCATGGGGATGGGCGAGCCGCTGCTCAACCTCGATCATCTCCACACCACGCTGGAGGTGCTCTACAAGAACATCGCCCCGAAGCGAATCACCGTCTCGACCGCGGGGATCGTTCCGGGGATCGACGAGCTGGCGCGGTTCCCGCGTCGTCCGAACCTGGCCGTGTCCGTCAACGCCCCCGACCGCGCCCGGCGGGAAGAGATCATGCCCATCACCATCAAGTACCCGCTGGAAGAACTGATGGACGCGCTGCGCCGCTTTCCGCTCGAGAGAGGGCGCGAGATCACCATCGAGTACGTCCTGCTCGCCGGCTTCAACGACTCGCCGTCCGACGCCCGGTTGCTGGCGCGGCTGCTCGGCGACCTGCGGGCCAAGGTCAACGCCATTCCGTTCAATCCCGACCCGAACCTGCCGGCGTGGATGAAGCGTTCGGACGAGGCGGCCATCGACCGCTTCGTCGATGCGCTCGTCGACGCCGGGATGCGCGTGACAGTGCGCCGCTCGAAAGGACGCGCCATCGCCGCGGCGTGCGGGCAGCTTCGAGGCAAGTCGGAAGCGAAGAGCCGCGCCACCGGAGGGCGGGTGGTGAGCGGGCGGTAGCAGTCACGCCAGCGGAAACTCCCGCACCGGCGAGTGGACGGCGCCGCTCGGATTCAGCTCACTGGAGTAGAGCGTCACGGTGTCCACCACGAAGGGCTCGGACTCGTAGGTTGCGAAGCCGTGCTCGAAGACCTCGATGCAGGCGGGCGGCCAGGCGTCGCGAATCCGCAACAGCGTGAGATGCGGCTTGAAATCGGCCCGGTCGAGCGTGGCTCCATTGGCGGTCACCGCGTCCCTCACCGCAGCGGCGATGTCGAGGAACGGCTGTTCCGGCTCCAGCCCTGCCCACCCCACACGCGCGCGGCGCCGGTTCGGGAAGAACCCCGCTCCCCGGAGCCGGGCCGCGAAGCGATCGATCGACGACAGCCGCTGCGCCACCGCCGGAGCAAGGCGGCCGATGACCGCCTCATCCTGCTCGCCGAGGAATGCGAAGGTGAGATGCTGCGATCCGGGGCGGACCCACGCCGCTGCTGCCAGTCGCGGCTTCAGCCCGGCCACTCGGGCGTTCAGGTCGCGGGTGATCGCCTCAGGGAAGGATGTGGCGATGAAGAGGCGCATGGTACCTACCTCATTCTTCACCCTTTCGATCGGCCTGGCCGGTCAGAAAGTCGGGGGTGAAGATCTCGCGGATCTTCTCCTCCGGGAGGAGCTTCTTCCGGCGCAGGAGGTCGGGGATGGGCGTGCCGCTCCTGGCCGACTCCTTGGCCAGCTCCGCCGCCGCAGCGTAGCCGATGATCGGGTTCAGGGCCGTGGCCAGCGACGGCGAGCTGATGTAGTAGGCCTCGCACCGCGCCCGATCGGCCTCGATGCCGCGCACGCAGCGCTCCGTGAAGATGGGGAGGAAGTTCTTCAGAATCTCCATGGAGAAGGTGATCTCGAAGGCCATGAGCGGCATCATCACGTTGAGCTCGAGCTGCCCCGCCTGCGACGCGTAGGCGACCGCGCTGTCGGCCCCGGCGATGTGGAACAGCACCTGGTTCATGCACTCGAGCAGCGAGGGGTTGACCTTCCCCGGCATGATCGACGAGCCCGGCTGCACGGAGGGAAGGATGATCTCGGCCAGTCCTGTCCGCGGGCCGCTGGAGAGGAGGCGGAGGTCGTTGGTGATGCGAGTCAGCTCGAGGGCCAGGTTCCGCAGCGCCGCCGACACGGCCACGACCGGAAGCTGCGACTGCATCGCCTCGCGGAGATCATCGGCCGGCTCGAGCGGCAGCGCGGTGAGGTTGCGGAGGTGCTTCACCACCACGAAGCGGTATCCGGGAGAAGTGTTGATGCCCGTCCCCGCCGCCGTGCCGCCGATGCCGAGGGTGCGGAGCTCGCCGGCCGCCTCGCGAAGGAGTCTGGTGGAGCGGCGCGTGGCGGCTCCCCACGCCTTGAACTCCTGCCCCAGCGTCACCGGCACAGCGTCCTGGAGGTGCGTGCGGCCCGACTTGATGACGTCACGAAACTCCTCCCCCTTCTCGTCGAATGCGCCGGCCAGGGACTCGAGCGGAGGGAGAAGCTGCTCGAGAAGAAGGAGCGCGGCGATGCGGATGGCCGTCGGGAAGACGTCGTTGGTCGACTGGGCCATGTTCACGTGATCGTTCGGATGGACCGGCTCGTACTCGCCGAGGCGGCCGCCGAGCTCGAGGTTGGCCAGGTTGGCGAGCACCTCGTTGCAGTTCATGTTGAACGAGGTGCCGGCGCCGGCCTGGAAGACGTCGACGACGAAATGCGGCCGGTACCGCGCCTCGTCACCGAGGATCTTGTCGCAGGCGGCGGCGATGGCGAGGGCGATCTTCTCGTCCATCGCGCCGAGCTCGTGATTGGCCAGCGCGGCCGCCTTCTTGAGAAAGATGAACGCGCGGATGAAGAGGGGATGCTCGCGGAGACCGCTGACCGGAAAGTTCTCCACGGCGCGCTGCGTCTGCGCGCCGTAGAGCGCATCGGCGGCGACCCGCACCTCGCCGAGGGTGTCGCGTTCGGTTCGTGTCATTTCGACAGGATCATGCCTTCAGCGCCGCCAGCCGCTTCTTCGACTCCTCGAACACCTGCCGGTGAAGCGACTGCCCGTGCGCATCCATCGTCACGATGGCCATGAAGTCCTCCACCCAGAGGTGCCAGATGGCCTCCGGCGACCCGAGCTCCATCCAGTCCACGCCGTCGACGCGCTTGACCGCGGCGGCGCACACCTGCGCCGCGCCGCCGATGGCATGCAGGTAGACCGCGCCGTACTCGCGGCACGCCGCGAGGGTCTTCTCCCCCATGCCGCCCTTGCCGATCACGCCGCGGATCCCGTAGTCGCGGATCACTTCCCACTGGTACGGCTCTTCGCGCGAGCTGGTGGTCGGCCCCGCCGCCTTGCAGACCCACTGCTCGCCCTCCTTCACCATCACCGGCCCGCAGTGATAGATGATGTGTCCCTTCAGGTCGACCGGCGGCTTCACCCCTTCGTGAAGCCTCTGATGGACCGCGTCACGGCCGGTGTAGAGACGGCCGGAGATGGAGACGGTGTCGCCGACGTGGAGGGAGCGGATCGTGCCCTCGTCGACGGGAGTGTTCAGCTTGATGGTTGACATTTTGGATTCTGGATTCCCGCCCTCCCCCCAAGGCTCACCACTCTGTGGTGAGCCCTGGGGGGAGGGCGGGAATCCAGAATCCAAAATGTCAACCATCACGCTGAACACCCCGATCGACGAGAGCACGATCCGCTCCCTCCATGTCGGCGACACGGTCTCCATCTCCGGCCG
>DATLEX010000298.1:0-18965 GCA_035525045.1 Thermoanaerobaculia bacterium
GCCGCTCGTCCGGTACCTTCACGACGCCGAGGTGCGCGCCGGTCTTCGCGATCGCGGCAGCGTCGAGATGCGTTCTGGTGATCGCCTGAAACAGCGTCGACTTGCCCGAATACGGGAGTCCGACGATGCCGAGCTGCATGAGGTGTCCTCCTGCGGGACGAGTGGCCCGTCCGCCGGGAGCGCAGTATCTCCCAAACCGAAACTCCTGCACGCGCGGGCGTCGCGGGGCCGAAGCGCTCCCCGAAAAAGCCCTTGACAAGCCGGCCCGGCGGGGATATTTAACTTACTAGATAATTAACCAGACGGTTCAGGACGATGAACGCCGACCACCGAAGCCCCACCTTCCCCGCCCTCGCCGGGCCCGCAGCGAAACCTTGGCCCGAACGGATGCTCGCCCTCTTCCGCATCGTGGCCGGCCTGATCTTCATCACCGCCGGCACAACGAAGCTTTTCGGCTTCCCCCCCAGCCCCCTCCCCATGCCGCCAATCGAGCTGCTGTCGCAGATCGGCATCGGGGCGATGATGGAGGTCGCCGGCGGGGCGCTCATCGTTCTCGGGCTCTTCACCCGTCCCACCGCCTTCATCCTCGCCGGCGAAATGGCCGTGGCGTACTTCCAGTTTCACGCCCCCGGCTCGTTCTGGCCCACCGTCAACATGGGCGTTGCCGCGATCATGTACTGCTTCTTCTTCCTCTACCTGATGGTCGCCGGTCCGGGCGCCTGGAGCATCGACTCGATCTACAGGCAGTCACGGCGCCGCGGTCGACATCAACCGGACGGTTCAGCACCATGAACGCCGGCCACCTCGACGCCACCTTCGCCGCCCTCGCCGACCCCACCCGGCGGGCCATCCTGGCCCGCCTCACCGCCGGCGAGACCTCCGTGACCGAGCTGGCCAAGCCCTTCGAGATGAGCCTCCCCGCTGTCTCCAAGCACCTCAAGGTGCTCGAGCGTGCCGGCCTCATCGCCCGCGGCCGCGAGGCGCAGTGGCGCCCCTGCCGCCTCGACCCCGCCCCCCTCAAGGAGGTCGCCGACTGGGTCGAGCACTACCGCCGCTTCTGGGATGAGAGCTTCGATCGACTGGACGACTATCTGCGCCACCTGCAGAGCAAGGAGAAGAGGAAACATGCCCGCAAGCAACGAGAGAAGTAGCGCCGCCGCGGCCGATCAGGCGCGGGAGTTCGTCATCACCCGCCTCTTCGACACCTCACGCGAGGTCGTCTTCGAAGCGTGGACCGAGTGCGAGCACCTGATGCGCTGGTGGGGTCCCAAGGGGTTCAAGATGCTCTCCTGCAAGAACGACGTCCGGCCGGGCGGCGAGTTCCTCTACGGCATGCGCGCCCCCGACGGAAGCGAGATATGGGGCAAGTGGACCTACCGCGAGGTCGACAGGCCGGAGCGGCTCGTCTTCATCGTCTCGTTCGCCGATCCGGCGGGCAATGTCACCCGCCACCCCTCCTCTCCCGGCTGGCCGCTGGAGATGCTCTCGACCGTGACCTTCGAAGAGGAGGGGGAGAAGACGAAGATCACCGTCCGCTGGGCTCCCTTCAACGCCACCGACGCCGAGCGGAAGACGTTCGAAGAGGGGATGGAGTCGATGCGGCAGGGGTGGGGCGGGACCTTCGACCAGTTCGCCGGCTACCTGAAGGAGAAAAGATCATGAACACCGCAACGATGGACGTGACCAGCATGACCGGGCGGGAAATCACCGCCGTCCGGCTCTTCGATGCTCCGCGGGAGCTCGTCTGGAAGGCATGGACCGATCCCGAGTCCATTTCCCGCTGGTGGGGACCGAACGGGTTCACCACCACCACCTCGGAGATGGACGTCCGTCCGGGAGGGCGGTGGCTGCACGTGATGCGCGGCCCCGACGGGCGCGAATACCCGAACGAGATCGTCTACGCCGAGGTCGTCCGGCCGGAGCGCCTGGTCTACGACCACGGCCCGGCGCCGCGCTTTCACGTGACGGTGACATTCGAGGAGCAGGGCGGGCGGACACGGGTCGGCGTGGTGATGCTCTTCGAGTCGGCGGCGCTCCGCGACAAGGTGGCGAAGGAGTACGGCGCCGTCGAGGGGCTGCAGCAGACGCTGGCGCGCCTGGCGGATCAGTTGACATCGGAGGCGGCCATCGTGCTCACGCGCCGGTTCGACGCGCCGCCGGAGACCGTCTTCGACGCCTGGACGCAGCCGGAGCACCTGATGCGCTGGTTCGCCCCGAAGGGTTTCACCACGCCCTTCTGCACCGTCGACCTCCGCGTGGGAGGCCTCTTCCACTTCTGCATGCGATCGCCCGACGGGACCGAGTTCTGGGCCCGCGGCGTCTACCGCGAAGTGGTCAGGCCGGAGCGCCTCGTCTACCTCGACTCGTTCGCGGACGAGCAGGGCAACATCGCCGAGCCGGCGCGCTACGGGATGAGCGCGGCGCACCCGCGGGAGACTCTGGTCACGGTGACGTTTCACGCCGAGAACGGCGGGACGGAGGTGACGCTCGTGCACGCCGTGCCGGCGACGGTGCCGGAGCGGTCGGGGGCGCGGCAGGGGTGGAGCGAGATGTTCGACCGTCTCGGCGAGGAGCTTGGGGCGCGCGGGTTAAACTGAGGGGGAATGCGAGCGTGGCGGCGCAGGGTGCTCCTCGGGGTTCCGATCGCGCTCCTCGCCGCCGCTCTCCCCGGCCGCACCGGCCAGCAGCCTTCGCAGCCCGATCGCTGCGGGAGCTGTCACGCCGGCGTCGACCGGCAGGCCGCCGAGTCCTCTCCCGCGTCTCTCCATGCCGCGTCAGTCCCCTGCGAGGCGTGCCACGGCGACGCCACCGCGCACGCCGCCTCGCAGGGGAGCGTTCCCCCAGCGCTGAGCGCGCCGCGCTGCACGCCGTGTCACGAGCGGATCGCCCCGCACAGCCGTTGGAAGGGGAGCGTGCACGAGAAGGGGGGCCTGCAGTGCGCGAGCTGCCATTCGATCCATGGGAACGCCGCGCTCGCCGGCGCGATGGTCCGGCCCTCGCTGCTGAGCCGCCCCACCGAGTCGGAGACGTGCTTCGCCTGCCACGCCGCCGTGCGCCACGCGCAGACGCAGCGCTCCACGCACCTCTTCCGCGACGAGCTCGGGCGGCCGAAGGTCGAGTGCAGCGACTGCCATGACGTACACGGCGCGGCGGGGGGCGGGGAGGCGCTCCTGGCCCGCCCCAGCCTGAACGACGTCTGCTACACCTGTCACGACGAGCTGCGCGGGCCGTTCCTCTGGGAGCATCCTCCCGCGCGCGAGAACTGCGCGGCGTGCCACGCGCCGCACGGCTCGAACAACGCCCAGCTCCTGACCATGCGGCAGCCGATGCTCTGCCACACCTGCCACATGGGGGACGTGCACGTCGCGGCCATCGGCGGGCCGCGGACGGGGTGGGAGATGAACCGCTCCTGCGTCAACTGTCATCGCCGGGTCCACGGATCGAATCACCCCTCGGGGATCACCCTGCAACGCTGACTATGCGCTCCGCCTGCTGCGCCGCCCTGCTCCTCTTCATCGCCGCCGCGAGCGGCGCAGCGGACGACCTGCCGTTCTTCGGAGAGATGCGCTTCGGCGTCACGGCCGCGGCGCAGGGGCTCGATCTCCGGACGCACAACCACTCGCACCCCTACAAGCACGACGAGCACGCCGACACGCCGGAGGGCTTCGCCCTCGACGAGCTGCTGCTCGGCGCGGCCGATCTGGAGCGGCGCTCGTTCCTCGCTCTCCGCGCGCTCGACGCCGGGCAGCACGACCAGCAGGTCGCCGCCGCCCTCGGCGTCTTCGGGACGTGGCGCGCGGAGATCGTCTTCGAGGGCTTCCCCCGCCTCTTCACGCGGACCGCGCGCAGCCCCTTCGCATACCTCGGCAACGGCCGGCTGGTGGTCGACGAGGCCATCCGGCGCGAGCTGGAAGCGGCGGCGGGAGAGGAGCTGGCCCGCTCGGCCCGCCGCGTGGCGACGCAGGCGCCGCTCAGCGAGATCCGGTTCCAGCGCAACCGGCTGACCGGCCGGGCGCGATGGCAGCCGCGGGAGTGGCTCGAGGTCCGGGTGACGGCGCGCGACGAGATGCGCAACGGCTGGAGACCGTTCAGCCTCGGCAGCTTCGACGTAATGGGAACGCCCGGCGATCCCCGCTTCGCCATTCTCATGTTCGAGTTCGCGGAGCCGGTCGAGTCGCGGACGGACGAGGTG
This sequence comes from Thermoanaerobaculia bacterium, assembly GCA_035525045.1. Taxonomy (GTDB): domain Bacteria; phylum Acidobacteriota; class Thermoanaerobaculia; order Gp7-AA8; family Gp7-AA8; genus DATLEX01. The sequence goes on from DATLEX010000298.1 coordinate 4,193, forward strand.
ACGGTCGGCACCACGATCCGCGGCGCGACCTGGCACGTCGACCTCGACGGGTCGGCGACGCGCTTCCGCAACACCATCGCCTTCATCGACTACGACAATCCCTTCCGCGTCACGCACCAGGCGGCCACGCCCGACGGGCTGTCGAATCGGATGCGCGCCTCGCGCGGTCACGTGACCTCGGCGCCGAACACAACCGGCCACAGCCTGCGAGCCTCCGGGCACTTCGACCTCGGGACGCGGGCGCACGTCGGGGCGTCGCTGGGGTGGATCGGCATGAGGCAGGACCAGCGCTTCGTCCCCTGGACGCTCAACCTCGCCATTCCGGGCTCGGGCCTTCCGGAGGGTCTCGGTCCCACGAACCACGACGCGCTGCCGCGGGACAGCCTCGGCGGACGCGCCAGCGTGCTCTCCACCGACGACTCGCTGGCCGTGACGCTGACGAACGACCTCACCCTGACGCTGCGCTACCGCGACTACGACTTCAGCAACGACACGCCGGAGCTTCCGCTGCCCGGCTACGCCGGCTTCGGCGATTCGGTGTGGCGGACCGAGTTCGCCGGCAGCCCGATCGTGGCGGTGGGGAGATCGTTCCGTAGGCAGAGCGGAGAGAGCGACCTGGTGTGGCGCCGCGGTCCGCTGCGGGCGCGCTTCACGCACGAGCGGGAGATCTGGACCCGCGAGCACCGGCAGAGCGGGCGCACCGAGCAGGACAGCGTCACCGCGGCGGTGCAGCTTCGCGCCGGCGAGGTCAGCGGCCGGACGACGCTCCGCCATCGCCGCCGCAACGGGACGACGCTCGCCGGGCGCGACGCGCTGCGCTTCGACACCGCGGACCTGCGGCGCACCGACATCAGGGCGCACGCCCAGTGGACGCCGTCGGAGCGCGCCGGCGTGACGGCGGCGCTGAACACGCTCTGGAGCGCCTACGGAACGTCGCCCGAAGGTCTGCAGCAGCTCGACGCCTACGACGGCACCATCGCCGTCCGTCTCTCGATCTTCGCCGCCGCGGAGTTGACGGCCCGCCTCTCGCGCGACGCGATGCGCTACGACTACGCGCACGCCGGCGTGGCGCCGGTGCCGGAGCGGTGGGGACGCGATGTGAACGACCGCTCGACGACCGCGGGCCTCGACTTCGGCACGAGCCTCGGCCCGCTCACGCTCCACGCCGGGTACGAGCGCGCCACCGGCACGCAGTCGATCGTCATGCTCACCGGAGCGGCCCGCGACGAGCTGCCGCGCGTGCGGACGAATCAGCAGCGGATCCGCGCGGAGATGGAGATGGAGCTGACTCCCCGCTGGCACGCCGGCCTTCGCTACCGCTACGCGCCGTTCTCGATCGACGACTACGCCACCAACGACCTCTCGTTCTACCCGCTGGACGCGTTCTCGCCGGAAATGGACGCGCGGCGGGTGTTCCTCCTCGACGCCCGTTACGCGGACCACGAGGTCCACGTGCTGGCGCTCTACTTCCGGCTCGCCTCGCGCTGAGTCAGAGCGGGCGGGCGAAGCAGACGAGCCACACCTCGTCCGGCACGAAGCGCTTCCAGGCGGCGGTGCGCACGCGGGAAAACTCGGCGAAACCGTTCTTCAGCCAGAAGCTCTCGGTGAGGTTTCGCGCGGTCTGGTACGAGTTCGCGTGCGCGCGATCGAGACCGCGGGCGCGAAGGTCGTCGAGCAGATGGGCCAGGAGCGCCGATCCCGCGCCCGCGCCTCGGATCCGGGCGCTGACGTTGACGTGGAGCCGCGGGCCGCCCGGCGTGCGAAACCGCCGCTCCTCGGAGAACGGCGCGTGGAGTCCGGCCGCGATTCGCGACCGCACGTAACGCCGGTCGCGCACCGACAGCCCCGGCCAGGCCGCGAGGGCGCTCAGCACGCCGCGCGTCACCGCCACGATCGTGCAGGCGCGGATGTCGGTGAGTGAGGCGATGGCGTAACCCTGCACCTCACCGTCTGTCTCGGCGATGAACGCCGTCGATGCTCGAGGGCGGAGGTAGCAGCCGAGGGACGGCTCGAACCGCTTCGGGTCGTCGAGCAGAGCCGACATCGAGTCGCCGAAAAACCCGGTCTCGAACGCGATCCGGCGGATGGAATCCGAGTCCTCGGGCCCCGACCGCCGGATGCGGAGACCCATCTCAGCCGTCGTAACGGAGAAACACCTCCTGCGGACCGCGGGAGCGGCCGAAGAGGAATCGCAGGTAGGGGCTGCGCCGCTGGCTTCGATATCCGGCCAGCATCTCCCGCTTCTTCTCCACGGTGGCGGGGGTGAGGGCGTAGCTCACCCAGTCGCCGTCCGGCCTGTCGGCGCGGGCATGCGCGTGGATGCTGCGCGTATGGATGATGTAGCCGAGGCGGATGGGGGTGAGGCCGAGATCGCCGAGCGCGCGATGGACCAGGAGCGCCGCGGCGCGGTGATCAGGATGGCGGTCCTCGGCCAGCGGCGCGATGACGATGTCGGGGCGGATGCTCTCCAGAACCTCGCGCAGGTCGGCCAGCACGTTCTCGAGCCGGTACTCCGCCCCCGGTGAGAGAGCGTCGAGGTAGGGGACGGCGCGCTTGCCGGTCGACGCCGAGCGGACGGAGAGGTGGGGATTGCGGAGCATCCGCCGCAGGCCGCGGTCGGGATAGCCGAGCAGGGTCAGGTTCTCGGCGTCGAGGCCGATCCCCTCGGTGACCCGGTGCGCCTCGCGCATCCGGCGCTGGCCCTTGCGGTTCCAGCGGGCGGTGGCGAAACCGGTCAGGCGGTTCACGGCCAGGGCCGTGCGGGAGTGGTCTCCGGCGGTGATGTAGACGATGTGGACATCGGCTCCCGCGGCGATGGCGTCGCTGGCGTAGCCGCCGGCGGCCAGCCCCTCATCGTCGATATGGGGGGCGATGATCACCACCCTCTCGCCGGGGCGTGCCGGCTCGAGCCGCGCCGCGGTGCCGGCGGCCGGTGGGAGAAGAAGAGCGACGACGAAGGAGAGGAGGCGGACGGCGATCACGGTGGGGATCACTTTGCCGGGAGAGGGGGACATAGCGCAAGCGCGTGCTGGCACTGGCACGAACGATCGTGCTATTTTCAGGCGATGGAGATGCCCGCGGAGACCCACGCCGCTCCCCCACCCGCTCGTCGCGCCGCCGCCCTCACCTGGATCGCCGGTGGGCTGCGGCTTCTCTCCCGCCTCTCGCCGGCGGCGTCCTCGCGGGTAGCCTTCGAGCTCTTCCGGACGCCCCGCCGCTTCCGCGTCCCGGCGCGGGAGGAGGCGCTGCTCGGCGGCGCCGAGCCGTTCGAGGTGCGGCTGAGCCCCTCCACATCCGTCAAGGCGTGGCGGTGGGGTGAAGGTCCGGCCGTCCTTCTGATGCACGGGTGGGAAGGGCGCGGCTCGCAGCTGGCCGCACTGGCCGGGCCGATCGCCGGCGCCGGCTTCTCCGCCGTCACCTTCGACGCGCCGGGGCACGGCTCCTCGAGCGGGCGGACCTCGTCTCTCCCTCACTTCGCCTGGGCCCTTCGCGGAGTGGCCGCGGCGGCCGGCGAGGTGCGCGCCGTGGTCGCGCACTCCCTCGGATGTGCGGCGGCCACGCTCGCCATCCGCGACGGCATGCCTGTCGAGAGAGCCGTCTTCATCGCCCCTCCCCTCCATCCCTCCGACTACACGCGGCAGTTCGGGGCGATGTTCGGATTGCCGGAGAAAGTGATCGACGGCCTGCGGGCGCGGATCGAGGAGCGGTTCCTCCGGAAGTGGGAGGACTACTCGCTGGCGGAGATGGCACCGCGCATGTCGGCGGCGCTCCTGGTGGTCCACGACCGGCACGACGCGGAGACGCTCTGGACCGCGGGGGCGCGCCTGGCCGAGCTCTGGCCCGGCGCGCGCCTGCTGACGACCGAGGGACTCGGCCACCGCCGGATCCTGCGAGACCCGGCCGTCGTTCAGACGGTCGCTGACTTCCTGAAAGCCACGTCGTGACTCACAGCGACTCCTCCACAGGGCCAGCCCCTTGATCCGCAGGTCGTGGCCCCGCCGGAATCGCATCCGTGACAGCCGGGCCCGGAAGTAGACGCTCAGACCGTCCCGCGCCGACCGCGCCACCTCGGCCGTGACCATGGTCGCCCCCAGCCCGCCGTAGCCGCCGCTGATCGCTTGCCGAGGCACATGATGTCGGGCTCGATCTCGAAGTGCTCGGAGGCCAACATCTTTCCGGTCCTGCCGAAACCGGTCGCCACCTCGTCCATGACCAGCAAGGTCCCGTACCTTCTGCAGAGCCGTTGCACGCCTTCCATGAACGCGAGCTCCGGGACGGATACGCCGAGGCTCAAGCCGACCGGCTCCATGATGAAGGCGGCCACGTCGCGGCCCGTGTGCAGCATGGCCGGCTGCAGGGCGAGGTCGACCGCCTCGGAGCCTCCGGTGGCCCCCGGAAGGTCTGCGTCAGCTTTCCGGGCGCGATCGCGGCGAGCAGTGCGGCCAGCTCTTCCCACGGGGCGTACTCTAGGGTGGTCGAGGCGGCTCAGCGAACGATCAACTGCGGTGCCAGGACGACCTTGTGGTTCGTGGCCGGCTTTCCGACGGTCTCCAGCAGCAGCCTCACCGCCTGCCGGCCGAGCTCCTCGACCGGCTGGGCGATGGTGGTCACCGGCCGGCGGAGCATGTCGGCGAGGTAGATGTCGTCGAAGCCGACGATCTCCACCTGGTCTGGGGTGCCGCGCAGGGCGCCGATGGTCAGCCAGATGTTCGCGGCGATCACCGCGGTCGGCTTCGTTCCTCCCTGCTCGAAGAGGCGCCGGGCGGCGCGCTGCGCGGGCCCCGGAGCAGCCTGGGCCACGATGTGCGGCCCGGGCCGGAGCCGGTGCGCGGCCATGGCACGCCGGTATCCGGCCAGGCGGTCGCGGAACGTACTCATGTATCTCGGCCCGCCGAGGAAGGCGATGCGGCGGTGACCCTTGGCCACGAGGTGATCGACTCCGAGACGGACGCCGGCGATGCTGTCGGTGACGACGTGGGGGAAGTCGAGACCATCGATGGTGCGGTCCACCAGGACGAGGGGGCGCGATTCCTCCCGGAGTGCGGCCAGGTCGACGGGCCTGAGGTGAGCGGCGGAGAGGATGAGGCCGTCGACGCGTTTCTGGCGGAGCATCTCCAGCAGGTGCCGCTCCTTGGCCAGCGATTCGGCGGTCTGGTTGACCACCAGCATGTAGCCATGCTGCTCCGCCTCCTGCTGGGCGGCCACGGCCAGGCCGGCCCAGAAGGGATTGGTCAGATCGTCGACGGCGAGGGCGAGGGTGTAGGAGCGGTGGTGCTTGAGGTTGCGGGCCAGGGCGCTCGGGTGGTAGCGGAGGCGGCGGGCGGCGGCGCGGACGCGGTTCGCGGTCTCGGCGCCGATGCGGAACTCCGCCTCCCGGCCGCGGAGGACGTGGGAGACGGTGGTCTGGGACAGACCTAGGTTGTGGGCGATGTCCTTCATCCTGACCGGCACCGGCCCCTCACTTTCTCTTGCGCCGCCCGGAAAGCGGCACTAGTATGCTAATTCGGATTAGCCGGATTCCTGACCCGATTCTTCGTCACCTCCAGGTGTGACTCGCCCACTGGCGGTGCGCCACCGGGGTGTTGCAGCATTCGGGGATCCAGACGCCGCGCAGCATGGCGGAGGACAGAGTCGGATATGATCGGTTCCCTCTGGTCTGACCCACACCGCGAGCCGCATGCGGCCCGCCTTTGCAAGGCGTATTCACACCGTTCTCCTCCCCGTTCGCGCGCAGCCAGGCGGTGCCGCGCCCCCACGTGAGGCGCGCACCGGTCTCTCTCCCTCATCAACCACAACGAAAGGAGACCCCCCATGCATCTCGGTAAGAGGAACCTGATCCGCATCGGGTCATGCGTGGTGCTCTCCGTGCTGCTGCTCGCCAGCGCCGCCTCGGCGCAGTCGGTAAGCGACGGCACGCTGACGGGCACCGTCACCCTCGCCACGGGCGAGACGATCCGGGGCGTACCGGTCAAGATCACCAGCCCGGCGCTGGTAGCGCGCGAGCGGACGGCCGTGAGCGACGAGAACGGCCGCTTCGTCTTTCTGAGCCTTCCCCCCGGAAGCTACAGCGTGACGGCGACGCTCGACGGCTTCCGGACCTTCTCCACGAGCGGAATCGTCCTCCGCTCCGGTGACAAAGTCGACATCAAGGTGATGCTCGAGCCGGGAGCGTACACGGAGGAAATGGTGGTGGAGGGGGTCGCGCCGGTCGTCGACACGCGCTCCTCGACGATCGATACCTCGTTCAGCAGTGAGATGCTGGACGTGCTGCCCACCGCCCGCAATGCCTTCTACGACCTCGCCCTCACCGCTCCGGGCATGTCCAGCGTCGGCAGGGACGGGTCGTGGCTGGCCAGCCCGTCCGCGTTCGGCGGGGCGGCGAATGAGAACATCTTCCTGGTCAACGGCGTGAATTCCACGAATCCCCGCGGCGCGCCGTGGGGCTCGCTGGTGAGTGTGAACTACAACACGGTCGAAGAGGTGAAGATCCTGGCCCTCGGCTCCAAGGCCGAGTACGGAAGCTTCTCCGGAGCGGCCATCGATGTTCTGACCAAGTCCGGCGGCAACGACCTGAAGGGCGACGTGGCCTACTACTCGCAGGTCGGCAACGCCGCCGACAACTCGCCGTGCGGCAGCGTGACCTCAGGGCTGTGCCGGAACTTCGGCGACGAGCTGCTCTACGCCGACCCGAACGACGTGCTGACCACCAGGCCGGAGTCGAGCCGGGAGATCAGCCTCACCGCCGGGGGGCCCATCCTGCGCGACCGCCTGTGGTTTTACGGCGGTTTCTCGGATACCAATGCCAAGACCGACACGCCGCTCTTCGAGCCGCTCTCCCTTTGGGAAGCGCGGCTCTACGACATCAAGCTCACCGGCGAGATGTCCGCGAGGCACCGCGGCTGGCTCGCTTATCACCGCGAGGACCTCGAGAGCGGCAACACCACCTGGGGTCAGACCTGGGACGCGAGCATGGTTTACAACTCGCCGACCAACAACGACACCTTCCAGGCGCAGTACCAGTGGGTCATCTCCGACCACGATCTGTTCTCGGCCAAGTATCTCGGCTTCAACACCGAACAGAATCCGACGATCCCCAATGAGAACGGCCGTCCCGGATTCATCAACTGGTGGACGTGGGTCGGCGGCCAGAGCATCGGCCTCGGCGGCGACTTCCCCTACGTCGAGGCGCAGAAGTCGAATCGCCAGACCGTGCAGGTCGATCATACGCATTACGCCGCCCGCTTCATGGGCGAGCACGAAATGAAGTTCGGCGTCCAGTACACCCGCAGCGAGGGGAACTGGCAGGGCGGCTACTTCCACGGCTACGCCAACTTCGCCTATCCCTACCCGTGGGACTACGGCCCGGCCAAGGACTGGTGGTGGAACGGTCCGGAAAGCTGGCAGTGGGGAACCGACGAAGACCCCGTCTTCCCGATGTACAACAACAAAGTCTTCCGCAACCCCTGGCTCACCGTCCGGCAGGCCGGCTCCACCGGCGCGTTCCTCGACGACAGTTGGTCGCTCAGCGACCGCTTCACTCTGAACCTCGGCCTTCGCTACGACAACATGACGGCCAAGTACGGGGAGGGCGCGGTCTACGAGATGCCCAACACCCCGGAGGACATCAACAACCCGCGGCTCCTTCGCACACGCGAGGGGACCGACAACATCTTCGACTTCAAGACCTGGTCGCCACGCCTGGGGATCGCCTGGACGTTGACCAACGATCAGAAGACGGTGTTGCGAGCCCACGCCGGCCGGTACTACGCGCCGATGGGCGTGGAGGCCCTGCGGCGGTTCGGCCCCGACATGCATCCGACGCTGATCGAGACCTGGATGTACCTGCTGCCGATGTCGGAAGTCGATCTGAACGGCAACGGAAAGATCGACTTCAACGAGGTCAGACCGGCGACGCGTCTGCTGGCCAACCGCCCTCCATCGAGCCTGATGAGGAGCTCGGTCGTCGATCCGTCATGGGACCTCGAGGTGGCGCCCGGCACCACCAGTCCGTACACCGACCAGTTCCACATCTCTCTGCAGCGGCAAGTGGGGCGCGACATCTCGATCGAGGGTGGCTACATCTTCAAGCAGACGAAGGACTTCATCGTGCTGCGGCCATACAACAGCGCCACCGGCCTCGACTGGGAGTGGGAGTCGAAGCCATACAAGACCTGGCGGGGGTACGACACCAAGGTGTGGCAGATCGCGCTGAAGGACTACAACGGCGACGGGGTGGTCGACGTAGCGGATGCCACCTTCGTGCTGAACAACACCGACTATCGCGCCGTGAACCTGAAGGAGTTCGACGGTCAGCCGGTCGATCGCACCTACCACGGCCTGCAGCTCGTCATGACCAAGCGGTACGCGAACCGCTGGCAGGCGCTGGCATCGGTGAACTGGAACGCCAGCGACGGCATCGCCCCTCGCACCGTCAACCAGAACTGGTACATCGACGGCCCGATGACCATGGACACTCCGTTCGGGACCACGATGAACCACTTCCAGAACAACATCGCCGGCCCGGCGCCGATGACGCCCGAATGGATGTTCAAGGTCTCCGGGAGCTACACCATCCCGCGGATCGAGACCAACTTCGGACTGCGCTATCGATACGACTCGGGCCGGGCGGTCTTCCCGACCACGAGCATCCCCGGCTTCGCCAGCTGGATGGCCGACCTGCAGCCCGGCGTCTATCTGGGAGGCGGAGGCAACATGGTCGCCGACGACCCGAACGATCCGATCTGGCTGCCGGCCTCGTCGATCGTCGATCTGAGCTTCTCGAAGCAGATCGGCTTCAGCGGCTACGGCGCCAACATCTCCTTCGACGTCCTCAACGCCTTCAACGAGAATTCGCCGAGCAGCATCGGTTACGCGCAGGGCGACATCGGCCGCGTGTACTCGGTGGTCAATCCACGAATCTACCGCATCGGCGTGAAGCTGCTGTTCTGACGTTTCCCCGCGGAGGGCCCGAAAGGGCCCTCCGCCATTTCGTGTTAGAACGGACGTCACGGTGATCTCTCTCCGTCCCCTCCTCGCCGCCGTCCTTCTGGTCCTCGCCTCCTCCTGCAGCCAGAAGCCGGCCGATTTACCGAAGGCCCGCGGCGCCAATGTCCTCCTGGTCACCCTCGACACCACGCGCGCCGATCACATCGGCGCCTACGGCTACCCCGGCGCGCGGACCCCGAACATCGACGCCCTGGCCCGCGAGGGCGTCCTCTTCGAGCACTGCATCACCCCCAGCGCCTACACCCTCCCGTCGCACGCCTCGATCATGACCGGCCTCTACCCGCCGGCGCACGGCGTGCGGCTGAACGGCGACGCCGCCCTCGGCGACTCGCAGACCACGCTGGCCGAGCGCCTCTCCGCGGACGGCTATCGCACCGGCGCCTTCGTCGGCGCGTTCGTCCTCGACGGCCGCTGGGGGCTGCGGCAGGGCTTCGACCACTACGACGATCACTTCCAGCTCGGCCCCGACCAGCGCCTCGACCTCGCCCGCGTGCAGCGTCCGGCAAACCAGGTCGTCGACGCCGCGCTGCAATGGCTGGACGAGGACCGCAGCAAACCCTTCTTCGCCTGGCTCCACTTCTACGACCCGCACACGCCGTACGAGCCGCCCGAGCCGTTCAAGTCGCAGTTCGCCGGCCGCGGTCCCAACGCGATGTACGACGGCGAGATCGCCTTCGCCGACTCGCAGGTCGGCCGCCTCCTGGCCTGGCTGCGCGAGAAGGGGCTCGCCGAGAACACGATCGTCATCGTCACCTCCGACCACGGCGAGGGACTCGGCAGCCACGGCGAGAGCGAGCATGGGTACTACATCTACGACTACGCCGTGCGCGTCCCGCTGATCATCCGCGGCGCGGGAATGGCTCCGGCGCGCGTCACCCGGCAGGTGCGCACCATCGATCTTTTCCCCACGATTCTCGACCTCGTCTCGATCGGAGAGTCTGCGAAGGTCGAAGGGGAGTCCCTTCTTCCGCTCATCACCGGCTCGGAACCGAAGGAGAGGACGCGCTACGCCTACAGCGAGTCGATGGCCACCCGGCTGCAGTACGGCTGGAGCGCGCTCTACAGCGTGCGCACCAACGCTCACAAGTACATCGCCGCGCCGCGCAGCGAGCTCTACGACCTTCGCGACGATCCCGGCGAGACGAGGAACCGCCTCGATGACGAGCGCCGCGTCGTCCTCCAGCTCCGGCGCGAGCTGACTTCCATTCGCGAGGAGGGAGAGAAGCGTGCGCCGAAAGCGCAGGAGGCGAACCTCGACGACGAGACGCTGAGGAAACTCGCCTCCCTCGGATACCTCGGCGGCGGCTCGTCGACCCTCCGCGGCGAGGACAAGGACCTGGCCGATCCGAAGGACAAGCTCCACCTCTTCGACTCGGTCGGGTACGCCGCGAATCTGATCTCCAAGGACGACTACAAGCAGGCCGCCGAGGTGCTGGAGATCGTCCTCGGCGACGACCCCCACGTCCCCCAGGCGCAGCTCCTCCTGGTCTCCGCGTACCGGAAGATCGGACGCACCGCCGATGCCCGGGCCATCCTCGACCGGCAGCTGAAGGAGGACGCCAGCAACCCGCGAGCGCTGATCGCCATGGCCGAGATCCTCGCCGGCGAAGGGAAAACCGAGGACATGCTCGCCATCTGCAGGCAGGCCCTCGCCGTGGACGAGAACAACGCCCGCGCCTGGGAGCTGATGGCCGAGATCCACATGGCCCGCAACGACCACCGCGGCGCGCAGCCGCTGCTGCGAAGAGTCGTCGAGATCCAGCCGAAGCTGACCCGGAGCCGGAACAACCTCGCCGCCTCCCTGATCGCCACCGGCGATCTCCCCGAGGCGGAGCGGCTGCTCCAGGAGATCCTCGGCCAGTACCCGAAGTTTCCCAACGCCCATTTCCACCTGGCCCTGATGCGCGAGCGCCAGGGGCGCCTGCGCGACGCGCGCGCCGCCTACGAGACCGAGCTGAAGAACCATCCGCAGTCGTTCGTGGCCCGCTTCAATCTCGGCGACCTGCTGTTGCGCACCGGCGATGCGCGCGGCGCCGAGGAGCAGATGCGCATGCTCATTCAGCAGGACCCGGGGAATGCCCGTCCCTATCTGATGCTGGCGCGCCTGCTGATGGATCGCCCCGGCCGGCTTCCGGAAGTGGAGCAACTGGCGCAGGCCGGCCTCTCCCGCACGGAGGATGCCGATCTGAAGGCCCTCGGCTATTTCCTGCTGGCTGACGTCTACTCGCGTGAGGGGCGGCGGAACGAGCTTCAGGATGCCCTCCGAAAAGGGGAGCACTACCGCGCCCTGGTCAGGAGCTGAATATTCTTCTTGCCGTCCTAGCGCTCATGCTCCTTCTGCTGCCTTCTTCCCCGCCCCCGGCGGGGGAGAAGGTGGCCCTGAGCGCAGCGAAGGGCCGGATGAGGGGGCCTCTCCCGCAAGCGGGAGAGGGCACGCCCGCCCCACTTCTGCGCACCCTCGTGCGCGCCTACCACGGCCAGCGCTGCGGAACGGCCGTCGATCTCGGCGGCGGCTATCGATATGAGGCCTGCCACCTCCGCGGCGGATTTCATCCGTCATCGGGCCGCTCCGAAGGCGACGCGCCGGCCGGCGGGTGGCATGACGCCGGCGACTACGGCCGCTACGTCGTCAACTCCGGGATCACCGTCGGAACGCTCCTCTGGGCGTGGGAGCTCTTTCCCCGGCAGTTCGAGGACATCGATCTCCTCGGCGAGGTGCGCTGGAACCTGGAATGGATGCTGGCCATGCAGGATGACGACGGCGGCGTCTGGCACAAGCAGACGCCGAAGGAGTTCCCCCCCTTCGTCATGCCGCACGAGGACGAGTCGATCAGCTACGTCATCGGGAAGGGCTCGTGCGCCACGGCGAACCTGGCGGCGGTGGCGGCGATCGCCGCGCGTGTCTACGCGCCGCACGACGAGGCATTCGCGCAGCGAAACCGCGACGCCGCGGCCCGGGCCTGGCTCTGGCTGGAGAAGCACCCGAACGTCAGGTTCAGGAACCCTCCCGACGTCTCCACCGGCGAATACGGCGACAAGGACTGCAGCGACGAGCGCCTCTGGGTCGCCGCGGAGGTGTGGCGCTCGACGTCGGATGCCCGCGCCGGTGACTACCTGCGCAGAAACATCCGCAAGGCCGCGACGGGTCCTGCGTCGTGGAGCCAGACAGGTCCGCTGGCGCTCTGGAGCCATGCGCTTTCCGGCGACCCCGAAGCCCGGCGCAGAACGATTGCCGCCGCCGATCGCGTGGTGGAGCGCGCCGGGAAGAACCCCTGGCGCATCCCGATGACCACGCGTGACTACGTCTGGGGCTCGAACGCGGTGGCCGCGAACTACGGGATGCAGCTGCTGGTGGCCAACGAGCTGCGGCCGGACCCGCGTTACGTCGAGACGTCGCGCCACATCCTCCGGTACCTGCTGGGGAACAACCCCTTCTCGATCTCGTGGGTGACGGGATTCGGCGCGCGATCGGTGCAGCACCCGCACCACCGCCCCAGCGGCAGCGACGCGATCGACGCTCCCTGGCCGGGGCTGCTCGCCGGGGGGCCGAATCGCAATCGTCAGGACCCGGTGCTGAAGAAGTTGCCGCGGACCACGCCGCCGATGCTGATGTACGCCGACGACCAGGAGTCGTACGCCGGCAACGAGGTGGCGATCAACTGGAATGCGCCGCTGGTGTTTCTCGTCGCCGGCCTGCAGGAGGCCGAAGGAGGAGAGAAGTGAAAACCGCGACACCGAAGGCACTGCTGATTCTCCTCTTCGCGTTCCCCCTCCCCGCCCAGCAGCGCGCCGCTCTCTTCCAGGCCGGGAACTTCCCCACGACCGATGCACCGGTGATCGCTCAGGCGACGCTCGACGAAGCGCTGGCGAACCTGCCGGTCGATCGCATCGCCACGCTCGACGGGCTGAGTGCCTACGGCACGCTCATCCTCCCCTACGGCAGCTCGTTCCCGCTCGACCAGTGGCCGCACATCCGCACCTTCATCCGGCGCGGCGGCAATCTCGTGGTCCTCGGCGGCGCGCCGTTCCATCAACCGGTCCTCGGCGGAGGAACGCTCGGCGTCCGCCAGCCGACCTGGGCGCACGAGCTCCTGATCGGTCCGGCCGACGCCATCGCCGCTGGCGACTGGAAAGCCGTCACGCCACACGCGTCGTGGACGGCGCCGCTCAGCGGCGCGCGCACCGTCTACGCGTTGACGCTGCGGCTGGCGCGCGAGACCGACATGCCGGGCGAGCACGGCTCGGAAGGTCCGCGGGAGGCCGTCGTTCGTCCGCTCGTGCACCTGATCGACGGAGGGGGACTCCCGCGCGCGGCGCCGCTGATCGAGATCGACCGGCTGCGCGGCTCGGAGGCCGGCGCGCGCTGGGTCTTCGCCCCCTCCGACGCTCCCCTCAGCGCAACGATCATCCGTTCGATCGTGCAGCGCGCCATGCAGGGCGCATCGCACGTCGAGGCCCGCCCCATCCACGCCAGCCTCGAGTCGGGAGAGAAGCCGCGGATCTTCGTCAGCCAGGCGGCGACGGTCGTCGTCCGCGACGACAGCAACCGGCAGATCCACCGGCAGACGGTGCGGGAAGGCGTCTCCGAGCTGAAAGTCGACGTGAAGCCGGGCCTCCACCACGTCGAGGTCACCACGCCGGGCGGCGCGCGCACCACGACCGGTTTCTGGATGCGCGACGCGACGCTCCTCGCCCGCGGCCCGAAGGTGACCGCCTCGCGCGACTGGCTCCGCGTCAACGGCGGCGTCCTCCCCGTCGTCGGCACGACGTACATGGCCTCCGACGTCCACCGCCAGTTCCTCTTCGAGCCGAACCCGCACGTCTGGGATCGCGACTTCGCGCAGATGAAGTCCCTCGGCATCAACTTCGTGCGCACCGGCCTCTGGACCGCCTGGTCGCGGGCCATGGACGAGCACGGCGTGCCGAACGAGCCGTTCCTCCGCGCGCTCGATGCCTACGTGCAGACGGCCGCGAAGCACGGCATCGTGGTGAACTTCACCTTCTACGCGTTTCTGCCGCTCGCGCACGGCGGGACGAACCCCTACCTCGACCCGCAGTCGCTCGAGGGGCAGCGGCGGTTCGTGACCGCCGTCGCGCGCCGCTACCGCGGCGCCGGCTGGATTCACTACGACCTGATCAACGAGCCGTCCTACGCGCCGCCGTCGGGGCTCTGGTCCAACCGGCCGATCCGCGACCTGCACGAGCAGGCGGCCTGGCTCTTCTGGCTCCGCCGCCGGCACGGGAGCGACGACTCGCTGCTGCGCAGCCGCTGGCAGGACCGGAGCGACGACCCGCGCGAGCTGCCGCGCGAGAGCGAGCTCTGGTTCTCGCCGCTTCGCGAGAGCCGCCGCCCGCGCAAGCTCCGCGACTTCAACGAGTTCTCGCACGAGGTCGTGGCGCAGTGGGCGGCTGCGCTCCGCGCGCACATCCGCGAGGCCGGCGGCGAAGTCCTGGTCGCGCTCGGACAGGACGAGGGAGGCACGCAGAACCGCCCCTCGCAGCAGCTTCACGCCGAGGCCGTCGACTACACCTCGCTCCACCCGTGGTGGCAAAACGACGACGTCCTCGCCAGCGGCGTCTTCGTCAAGGTGCCGGAGAAGCCGAGCCTCTTCCAGGAGACCGGGATCATGCGGCTGGAGAACGCCGACGGCTGGCACTGGCGCTCGCCGGAGCTGGCCGCCTCGGTCCTGAACCGCAAGTTCGCCTACGCCTTCGCCTCCCGCGCCGGCGGAAACGTGCAGTGGGCGTGGAACATCAATCCCTACAT
>DATLEX010000312.1:0-2756 GCA_035525045.1 Thermoanaerobaculia bacterium
TCGAAGGCGACGTGAGCATGAACAAGGGGGTCGGTGCCGCCATCGGAGTCTGCCTCTCGATCGGCAACTACAACAGCGCGGTGACGCACGAGGTGGGGCATACGCTCGGTTTCCGTCACGCCGACAAGTCGCGCGACAACAACCAGGCCTGCACCAATTTTGCGAGCTACGACTGCGCCACGTCCGCGATCATGACCGCGATCGTTACGAACGGGCTGGCGGGGGCGCTCGCCGCGTGGGACCAGCGCGCCGTCAGCGCGCTCTATCCGTCTGTCGCGCTCGCTGCCCCAACCGGCGTGGTTGCCGCCGCCACCGGCAGCACCAGCGTGGCGGTCTCGTGGACCGGCGTCGACGGGGCCTCGACCTACGAAGTACACCGGAGCGCGGCGAACGACTTCGCCTCCTTCTCCGGCACGCCGGTCTGCACTTCGAGTCACCCGACCGTCACCTGCACGGATACGACCGCGTCGGCGAACCAGGCCTACCTCTACAAGGTCCGGGCCGGCAGCGGAGGCACCTTCAGCGCCACCGACCTCGCGACGACCGTCGTCTTCACCGACCCGACCCTCACGGTCGGTACGACGATGGTGAAGGCCGCGCACCTCACGGAGCTGCGAACCGCGGCCGCAGCGATGCGCACGCTCGCCAAGATCTCGGCATTCACCTTCACCGACTCGGTGCTCAACTCCTCCGTGGCGGTGAAGCGGATCCACCTCATCGACCTTCGCGACGCGATCAACCAGGCGCGCAGCACCATGAGTCTCTCCGCCGCCTCCTACACCGATTCGACCATCACCGCCGGATCGACGATCATCAAGGCGGTCCACATCAACGATCTGCGGAATGCGGTGAAGTAGTCAGCGCGGGAACGCTTCCTTGACGCCTCCGTCCACCGGCAGCATCGCCCCGGTGGTCTTCGCCGAGCGGGGGCCGGCCAGGAACAGCACCGCCTCCGCGACGTCCTCCGCGGTGACCGCGACGTTGAGCAGCGTCCGCTTGCGGTAGAAATCGGGAAGCGCCTCCGCCTCGATCCCGTAGTTCCTGGCCCGCATGGCGCGCATCTCCTCCGACCAGAAGCGGGAGTCGCCGAAGATCGCGTCGGGGTTGACCATGTTCGCGCGAATGCCGTGCTGCCCCCCCTCGATTGCCACGATCCGGCAGAGCTGCGCCTCCGCCGCCTTGCTCACGCTGTAGGCCCCGAACTCCTTCCCCGGAGCCGTCACGTTCTTCGAGGCGTTAAAGACGAGACTGCCGCCCCTCCCCTGCTCCCGCATGATCCGCATCGCCGCCCGGGCCACCAGGAAGTGGCCGCGCGTGTTCACCGCGAAGCTCTTCTCCCATTCCGCCACCGGGAACGTCTCCAGCAACCCGAACGAGGAGATGCCGGCATTGCTGACCACGATGTCGACGCCGCCATACTCGCGGCAGACGGCCTGAAACGCCGCCGCGACCTCCTCCTCCGACGCCACGTCGAGCTTCACCGGCATCGCCCGCCGGAGGCCGCTGCGCGAGACGATGGCCTCGCTCACCTCCCCCGCCCTCTCCCGGTCGATGTCCGCCACGACGAGGTGCGCCCCCTCCTCGGCGAATCGGAGGGCGATGGCGCGGCCGATGCCCGTCGCCGCGCCGGTCACGACCGCGACCTTCCCGGCCAGCTCCTTCTCCTTCGGCAAGAGCGTCAGCTTGTACAGCTCGAGCGGCCAGTACTCGGCATGGAAGGCGTCGTCGTCGGAAAGCGTCGCGTAGCCGCCGAGCCCCTCCGCCGCGGCGATGATCTGCATGGTGTGCCGGTAGACGTCCCGGACGATGCGCGCCGCGCGGGCGTCCCTCCCGGCCGTGAACATCCCCACGCCGCGCATGAGCACCACGCGCGGCGCCGGGTCGAGCATCTCGAACTCGGAGCCGTACCGCTCGTAGTTCCGCCGGTAGCGATCGGCGTACCCCGCCACCGCCTCGCGCACGTCGTCCCCCCGCTCGATCAGCAGCGGGAAGCGCTTCGTGTACAGCAGGTGGTCGGGGGTGGCGGCGCCGGCCTGCGAGATCGCCGCCGCGTCCTCCCGGTGGATGAACGAGAGCACCTCGTCGCTCTGGTCGAGCTCCAGGATCACCGGGCGCCGCTCGCTGAGCGCGCCGCGGAGGAGGGGCGCCACGCGCGCCGCCAGCTCGCGATCGGCCGCCGCGGGAGGGGCGGAGATCGTCACGGCGCTCCGGCGCAGAAACTCCTCGATCCGGGTCACCAGCTCGATGTGCCGGTCGTAGGCCTGCTTCGCCGAGGAGCCCCAGGTGATCAGCCCATGGTTCATCAGCACGAGCCCCGTCGCATCGGGCTGGGCGTCGAACCGCTCCGCGACGTCGCGGCTGAGCAGGAAGCCCGGCCGGCGGTACGGGACGCGGATCACGGCGTCGCCGAAGCAGCGCCGCACGCTCTCCTCGCGCCCCCGGTTGTTCATCAGCGCCAGGATGGCATCGGCATGCGTATGAAGGACGGCCGCCGCCGGGATGAACGCGTGCAGCAATGTCTCGATCGAGGGGCGGGCGCCGGCGGGATCGACCAGACATCGCGCCAGGTAGTCGACCATCTCCTGATCGGACATCTCTTCCCGGCGCATCCGCAGCGGCGCGATGAGGTCGAGACGGACGGCTGGAAACTGCGGCGGGGTGATGGTCTTCATGTCGCTGCCGCTGCTCTTGATGAGCATGGCCTCGATGGAGCGGCCCAGAAGGTCGGTCCCCGCCGTCTTCAGGCTGTTGTTGCC
>DATLEX010000322.1:0-3762 GCA_035525045.1 Thermoanaerobaculia bacterium
TGGACCTGCCGGGCACGGAGCACCTGATGCCGATCGATCTGTCGGGTGGGATGCGCAAGCGGGTGGGGCTGGCGCGGTCGATCGTCCTCGATCCGAGGATGATCCTCTACGACGAGCCGACCACGGGGCTCGACCCGATCACCGCGCAGAAGATCAACGAGCTGATCGTGAACCTGCAATCGAAGCTGAATGTCACCTCCGTCGTGGTCACCCACGACATCCAGTCGGCGTTCTCGGTCGGCGACCGCATCGCCTTCCTCAACCAGGGTGTGTTCGAATGGGTGGGGGCGATCGAGGCGGCGCGCGACGCCGAGCACGACCAGCTCCGGGAGTTCCTCAAATCATCGGCCGTCGTCGCCGCTCAACCAAAGCAGAGGGCTTGACGCGCGGAGAAAACCTTCATATGGCAACGAACAGAAAAAAGACGCTCCGTGTAGGGCTGCTGGTCGCGGCATCGATGGCCGTGCTGATGCTGTTCATCTTCTTCATCGGCGCCGAGCAGCAGATCTTCGCGCGCAAGAACGAATACGATGTCCGGCTCGAGAACGTCAGCGGGCTGGCCCAGGGCAACCCGGTGCGCATGTCCGGCGTCACCATCGGGGTGATCAAGGACATCCGCCTCCCGCGCGACCCCAAGCAGCGCGACGTCCACATCTCCCTGATGATCGACCGCAAGTACGAGGACCGCGTGCGCAGCGACTCCCGCGCACGCCTGAAGAAGATCGGACTCCTCACCGGCGACAGCTACGTGGAGATCACCCCCGGCACGCCCCGCTTCCCGGTCCTGGAGCCGGGCACCCTCATCCCCGCTCAGAAACAGACCAGCGTCGATCAACTCATCTCCTCCGGCGAGGACCTGGTGGACAACTTCGTGCAGATCTCCTACTCGCTCAAGAACATCCTCGCCCGCGTCGACCGCGGTGAAGGGCTGATCGGCGAGATCACCAGCGCCCCAGAGACCCGCCAGCGCATCACCGACACCCTCCTGGCCACGCTCAACAAGACCAATGCCGCCCTCAGTCACATCGAGAGCGGCAAGGGCGTCATCGGACGCCTGATCTACGACGACACCTACGGCGAGCGCCTGACCGCCTCGGTCGCCAGTGCTGCGCTTTCCCTCCAGGCGATCACCGGCGACGTTCAGCGAAGCTTCGAGTCGGGAGAGGGCGCACTTCCCGCGCTGCTGGCCGATCCCGACGGGAAACGCCGCGTGAACGAGCTGATGGAGAACCTCCGCATCACCACCGCCAACCTGTCGACGTTCTCCACTTCGCTCAGCGAGGGGGAGGGTCTCGTTCCCAGGCTGATGAGCGACAAGCAGTACGGCGACCAGGCCCTGGCCGAGTTCACCCTTCTGGTCTCGCAGCTCAACGAGACCGTGCGCAAGCTGAACTCGGGCGAGGGGACGGCGGGAAGGCTCGTGGCCGACCCCTCCGTCTACGAGGCCGTCAACGACATTCTCATCGGCATCAACGAGTCGCGCCTTCTCCGCTGGCTCATCCGCAACCGGCAGCAACAGGGCATCGATCAGCGTTATCGCCAGTCGACGCCTGCCGCCACCGAAGTCCAGACCGAGACCGCGGAACCGCCGCCGGCGGACTCGACCGCCGCCGCGACCACCGCGCCCCCTGCCGTACCGAAACCGTAGCCAAGAATCCAGAGTCCAAAACCCAAAATCCAAAATCCAAAATCTCTCTCATCGGAGGCTTCCAAGTTGGAAATCGCAGTCATCGGGACGGGCTATGTCGGGCTCGTCACCGGCGCGGGTCTGGCCGACTTCGGCAACGAGGTGGTCTGCGTCGACATCGACACCAAAAAGATCGAGGCACTCCGCAACGGGATGATCCCGATCTACGAGCCGGGTCTGGGCGCGCTGGTCAGCAAGAACGTGGCCGAGGGTCGCCTGCGGTTCAGCACCGATCTTCCGGAGGCGATCCGCGCCGCACGGGCCATCTTCATCGCCGTAGGCACTCCGCAGCGGCCCGACGGCTCCGCCGAGCTGCGGTACGTGGAGGAGGTGGCGCGCTCCATCGCCGAGCACATGGACGGCCCCAAGCTGGTCATCACCAAGTCCACCGTTCCCATCGGGACGGGGAAGCTGATCGCCACGATCCTCGAGGATGCGGGCAACGGTCAGCACGCATCGGTGGTCTCGAACCCGGAGTTCCTGCGCGAAGGCTCGGCCATCGAAGACTTCATGAAGCCCGACCGGGTGGTCATCGGCGCGTCCGACGAGGAATCGGCCGAGCTGATGAAGGAGATCTACGCGCCGCTGCACTCGCTGGAGATCCCCTTCGTGGTCACGAACGTCGAGTCGTCGGAGCTGATCAAGTACGCCGCCAACGGATTCCTGGCCACCAAGATCACTTTCATCAACGAGATCGCGCAGATCTGCGAGAAGGTGGGAGCCAACGTCCAGGACGTGGCCGTCGGGATGGGACTCGATTCGCGGATCGGCACGAAGTTCCTGCAGGCCGGGCCCGGCTTCGGCGGCTCGTGCTTCCCCAAGGACACCGCAGCCATGGCCGACATTGCACGCCGCCACGGCTACGAGTTCCAGATCATGGAGGCCGTGCTCCGCGTCAACAACGACATCAAACAGCGGATGATCGTGAAGATCGTCGAGGCCCTCGGCGGCCGCGTCGCCGGCAAGACCATCGGCATCCTCGGCCTGGCCTTCAAGCCCGAGACCGACGACATGCGCGACTCCCCCAGCATCCCCATCATCCAGGGGCTGCAGAAGGAGGGGGCCACGATCCGGGCCTACGATCCGCAGGCGGTCGCCAACGCCAAAACCATCTTCAGCGGCGTCGAATACTGCCTCGACGCCTACGCCACGGCCGAGGGGGCCGATGCGCTGGTGATCGCCACCGAATGGAACGAGTTCCGCGCGCTGAACCTCGGCCGGATCAAGGCGGCGTTGCGGCAGCCGGTCGTGATCGACCTCCGCAACGTCTACGATCGCGCCCGCATGCACCACGAAGGCTTCCACTACTTCTCCGTCGGTCGCGCCGACGACATGCGGCGGAGAGGACGGCATTAGTGGGCCGGGCCCTGATCACCGGAGGCGCCGGTTTCCTCGGTTCCCACCTGGCGGAGCTCTTCCTCGAACGCGGCCATCAGGTCGTCTGCATCGACAACTTCATCACCGGCAGCCCGGCCAACATCCGGCACCTGCTCGGCCGCGACGGCTTCGAGTTCGTCGAGTACGACGTGACGAACTACATCCACTGCGAGGGGCGCATCGACTACGTGCTGCACTTCGCCTCGCCGGCCAGTCCCATCGACTACCTGGAGAAGCCGATCCAGACGCTGAAGGTCGGCTCCCTCGGCACGCACAAGACCCTCGGCGTGGCGAAGGACAGAAAGGCGCGCTATCTGCTTGCCTCGACCTCGGAAGTCTACGGCGATCCGCTCGTCCATCCGCAGAAGGAGGACTACTGGGGCAACGTCAACCCGGTCGGGCCGCGCGGGGTGTACGACGAGGCCAAGCGCTTCGCCGAGGCGATGACCATGGCCTATCACCGCTTCCACGGCGTCGATACACGTATCGTACGGATCTTCAACACCTACGGGCCGCGGATGCGGGTGAACGACGGGCGGGTCGTCCCGGCCTTCATCTCCCAGGCCCTGCGCAACGAGCCGCTGACCGTTTTCGGCGACGGCTCGCAGACCCGCTCCTTCTGCTACGTGTCCGACCTGGTCGAGGGGATCTACCGCCTGCTCATGTCGGACGAGGTCCAGCCGGTCAACATCGGGAAC
>DATLEX010000338.1:0-2583 GCA_035525045.1 Thermoanaerobaculia bacterium
GGCCTCACCGGCGCGCGCAACGAGCTGGCCGAGCTGTACAGGACGGAGTCGACGGTGGAGGTGAAGAAGAAGATCATCCACGCCATGTTCCTCGACGGCAACGCCGACATGCTCGGCGATCTGGCGCGCAACGAGAAAGTCATCGAGCTGCGCGTCGCGGCGATCAAGAACCTCGGCCTCATCGGCGGAGCGCGGTCCGGCCAGCACCTCCTGACCATGTACGAATCCGACACGAATCCCGACGTGCGCAAGGCGGTCATCAACGGCCTCTTCCTCCAGAGCAACGCCAAAGCGCTGATCGATCTCGCCCGGAAGGAGAAGGACCCGGCCATGAAAAAGCAGATCGTCTCGAAGCTCTCACTGATCAAGAGCGAGGATTCGGCGAACTATCTGCTGGAGATCATCAACCAGTAAAAGGGCTCGGGGCCGGTCTCTCCCCGATCACCACATACCTGAGCGGCCCCCCCGGGATCACCGCATCGAACGGATAGCAGGTGATCAGCGTCAGGCGGTCGGTCCCGTCGTCCTCCATCACCCACGTCTCGTTGTCGCCGACCACCATCATCCGTTTCGCCTCGTAGGCGATCCGCTGTCCGCCGGCCGTGTGCAGGATGAGGGTGTCGCCGGCGACGACGTCCCGCAAAGCCGCAAAATGCGTGTCGCGATGCGCCGTGATGACGCAGTTCCCAGGCCGGCCGGGAAGCGCGGTGCCGTCGACGTGTCCAGGACCGAAGGCCATGGTCCGCCCGCTGGCACCCGACAGCACGATGACGCTCTTCCCTCCCACCTCCAGCCTGGCCACCGCATGCGTATCGGCCCACGGCCACGGCTTGACGGCAGGACGGCCGGCTCGCGCGGCACGCCAGGACATCTCCAGAAGAAGCTGAGCAAGCGACGCTTTGACATGGATCCACGCTCCCTGCGCGGCGAAGGCGATCCCGGCGACCAGCACGGCCGCCGTCACCGCCCGCCTCATGACCACAGCCTCCTCGCCGCGAGCGACGCGCAGATCATCGCCAGGCCGATGAGCAGATAGAGCTGCGCGGGCGTCGCCGTCTGCGGCAGCGTTCCGTCCATGGTCCGGGCCCGGGCCTCCGAAGACTCGATCGCCTCCGCGGCGCAGGCCGGTCCGACCAGGCCGTGCACCGACTGGTCGACCGCCACCAGGCTCGTGTACTGCGAGACCAGCCGGTGGCGCAGCGCCACCGGCACGACCTCCTGCCGCACCACGGCGGGGTCGACCCCTTCGCTGAGCCGGTCCATCGCCGCCTCGATCTTCCGGCGCGCCCACAGTCTCCCGATCCCCGAGTCGTCGAGCGGATCGGTGAGCTGCAGGCGCGTCGTCCATGATTGATGTCCGATGCGGCCGCTGAGCACGATGGGCGTGCTGCGGCCGGTCACGCGGAGGGTGACCAGCAGCGGCTCGCCGCGATAGAGGTCGGGAACCCGCGCCGGCCAGATCTCCGCGGTGGGGTCGTCGACGCGGACCTCGATCGCCGTCATGACCGGGCTGCTCAGCTTCTCGAACAGCTCCGACATCCGGCTGCGGACCTGCTGGAGGTCGCCGATGTAGGTGAACGTGCCGCGGCCGAAGCGGGCCGCGTTGCGCATGAAGTGCGAGTTCGGCGCCGAGCCGATCCCGACCGTGAAGAGCCGGCTCTCGCCGAGGTGCTGGCGGATGTAGCGGAAGAGCGCCTCCTCGTTCCCCACCTGCCCGTCGGTGATGAAGATGACCTGGCGCACCGAGCCCGGCGCGACGGGGCCGGAGGGGAGGGCGAGCTGGATGGCGCGCAGCATCTCCGTCCCGCCGCCGGCGGTGAGGCCGCGGACGAAGTGCTTCGCCTCCGCCACGAGGGCCGCGTCGGCCGGCCGGCTACCGGTGAAGAGCGGGCGGGCGGTGGAGTCGAAGTCGATCACGTTGAACGAGTCGCCGGGGCGGAGGTCGTCGAGGGCGAGCAGGAGCGCCTCCTTCGCCTGCGACATCGACGGGCCGGCCATCGAGCCGGAGCTGTCGATGATGAAGACCGCCTCCCGCGCCACGGGCACGGGCGACTGCGCCGGCGGCGTGACGAGGACCAGCGCGTACGTCGCGCCCTCCTGCTCTTCGGTCAGCACCGTCGCCAGCGGCGTCGCGCCGAGGTCGGGCTGCCAGACCAGCTCGAAATCGCGATCGGGGGCGAGGGTATCCTCGTCGAGCGCGAGCCGGTAACGGTTGTGGCCGAGCGTCTCCTGCGCCACGCGGTGATGCGTGCTGCGGATGTCGCGCAGCGAGTAGCCCGGCTGCAGGTCGACGGAGAGCGTCACGTTCGCCGGGCCGCCGTTCAGGCTGGAGTCGGGCGGCGGGGGTGAGCCGTTCGTGTAGCGCGGCGCCACCACCATCGGGAAGCGCAGCCGGTACTCGCCGTTCTCGAAGCGCGCCGTCTCCTGGTACTCGATCTCGAACACCGCCTCCTCCCCCGGCATGATGCTGGCGACGGAGGTGGTGAAGACGTTGGGCCGGTGCTGCTCGACGAGCGCCGCCCGCCGCCCCTCGCTGCGGGCCTGCTGGTAGACGCGCTGGGCTTCTTCCTTCGCCCGGATCTC
>DATLEX010000339.1:0-43947 GCA_035525045.1 Thermoanaerobaculia bacterium
TCGACGATATGGCCGATCGTCAGGCGGATGGCTCGACCAGGTCTGTAAGGATCTCGATCGCCGGCGACAATACCTCAGAGGTATTAGATCGGGACGCCGGCAAACCCCGGACGCCCCGCCTCCTCGCGGTATGATCCCGTCTTGCGATGACGGCGGTGCCGGGCGGCTCTCCAGCCTCAGTGACGGGATCGATGGAGGAGCTTTCGCCGGCCGATGCGTTCGACTTCCCGCCGGGCGTCGATCTGGAGCGCCTCCTCGCCCTCGAATGGATCGAGACGAACGGCATCGGAGGGTGGGCCAGCTCGACGATCGTTGGAACGAACACGCGCCGCTATCACGGCCTCCTCGTCCCCGCCCTCCAGCCGCCTCTCGGCCGCATGGTCCTCCTCTCCCGCTTCGAGGAGACGGCGATCGACGGCGACCGCGCTTTCGCCCTCTCCTCCAACCGCTTCCCCGGCGTGGTCCACCCGGAGGGATGGAAGCTCCTGCGGCACTTCCGGCGCGGGCCCTTTCCTCTCGCCGTCATCGGCGGAGACGGCTGGACCATCCGCAAAACGGTCGCCGCAATCCACGGCGAGAACACCACCGTGATCACATACGAGCTCGAGGGCGACCGCGACTCGCTCGCCCTCGAGCTGCGGCCCTTCCTCGCCGCGCGCGACTATCACGCCCTCGCCCGCGCCAACGACTCCGTCCGGCGAACCGCAACGTTCGAGAACGGTCTCTTCTCGTTTCGCATGTACGACGGCGTCCCGGAGCTTCACCTCTCGATTCCGGGAGGGAGCTTCCATCCCGCTCCCGACTGGTACTACAGCTTCATCTACGAGGCGGAGACCGAACGGGGGCTCGACGATCGAGAGGATCTCTTCACGCCGGGCGTGCTGCGCGCCGAGCTTCGCCGCGGCGAGCCGCTGGCGATCGTGGCGGCGATCGATCGCCCGCAGGCGCTCCGCGACGGGCGCCGGCTCCTCGGGCGGGAGGCGGAACGGCGGCGCGCGCTGATCGGAACGGCCACCGGCGGCACGCCCGCGGCCTCAATCTCGCTGGTGGAGCGGCTCATCCTCGCGGCGGACCAGTTCATCGTCCGTCGCGGCGACAGCGGCCGCAGCATCATCGCCGGCTACCACTGGTTCGGCGACTGGGGCCGCGACACGATGATCTCGCTCCCCGGCCTGTGCCTGACCACCGGCCGCTTCGACGACGCGAAGGCGATCCTTCGCCAGTTCGCCTCCGTGGTGAGCGAAGGGATGCTGCCGAACCGCTTTCCCGACGGCGGCGACCGACCCGAGTACAACACGGTCGACGCGACGCTCTGGTTCTTCATCGCCATCCACCGGACGATCGAGGCGACGGGAGACCACGACCTCGGCCGCTCCCTTCTCCCCGTGCTCGAAGAGATCGTGGCGTGGCATCAGAGAGGGACGCGCCACGGTATTCGCGTCGAGGAGGACGGCCTCCTGCGCGCCGGCGAGCCGGGAGTCCAGCTCACCTGGATGGACGCGAAGGTCGGCGACGAGGTGATCACCCCCCGCGACGGAAAGCAGGTGGAGATCAACGCGCTCTGGTACAACGCGCTCCGGATCCTCGCCGTCCTTCGCCGGTCGGCCGGGGACGGGCGCGGCGCGGACGAGGCGAAAACCCGCGCGCAGGAGGTGCAGGCCCGCTTCATCGAGGTGTTCTGGAACGCCGGCGAGGAGTGCCTCTACGACGCGGTCGACGGCGAGAACCGCGACGCGTCGATCCGGCCGAACCAGATCTTCACCATCTCGCTCCCGTTCCCTCTCCTGAGCGGCGAGCTGGCGGCGAAGGTGCTCTGGAAGGTCGAGGATCGGCTCCTGACGCCGGTCGGCCTGCGCAGCCTGGCCCGTGAGGACCCGCGCTACGCGCCGGCGTACAGGGGCGGCCCGCGCGATCGCGATCGCGTCTACCATCAGGGGACGGTGTGGTCGTGGCTGCTCGGCCCGTACCTGACGGCGCTGGTCCGCGTTCGGGGAGAGGAGGGGAGGCTCGACGCGCGGCGGATCCTCGCCGGCTTCGAGCCGCACCTCCGCGACGCGGGAATCGGGGGGATCTCCGAGATCTTCGACGCCGAGCCGCCGTTCGCACCGCGCGGCTGCATCACGCAGGCGTGGAGCGTGGCGGAGATCCTGCGCGCGGCGGTGGAAGACGCCGGCATCTCCCGGAACCCGATCTCAGCAGAGAGGACGACATGAAACAGGCTCGGAACCCGGAACGGCGGCGGCTGCTCGAGGCGCGGGAAGGCGTGGCGTGGAAGCGATGGGGTCCCTACCTCAGCGAGCGCCAGTGGGGCACGGTGCGCGAAGACTACAGCCCGAACGGCACGGCGTGGGATTCATTGCCGCACGATCACGCCCGGAGCCGCGCGTACCGCTGGGGCGAGGACGGCATCGGAGGCTTCAGCGACGAGCGGCAGCGGATCTGTCTCGCGCTGGCGCTCTGGAACGGCCGCGATCCGATCCTGAAGGAGCGCCTGTTCGGGCTCACGAACTCGGAAGGCAACCACGGCGAGGACGTCAAGGAGCTCTACTACTACCTCGACGCGACGCCGACGCACTCCTACATGCGGATGCTGTACAAGTACCCGCAAGCGGAGTTCCCCTACCAGAAGCTGATCGAGGAGAACCGCCGCCGCTCGAAAGAGGAGCTCGAATTCGAGCTCCTCGACAGCGGCGTGTTCGACGAGGATCGCTATTTCGACGTCGAGATCGAGTACGCGAAGGGGGGCGCCGAAGACATCCTGATGCGCGTGACCGCGCACAACCGCGGCGCGGCGGCCGCCGCGATTCACATCCTTCCCCATGTGTGGTTCCGCAACACCTGGTCGTGGAGAGCGGGGAGCGCGCGCCCGTCGCTGGCTCTCGGGAATGCGGGCGACCTGCACATCGAGCATCCGGAGCTGGGTGTCTTCCGTGCCGCATTCGACGGATCTCCCGAGATCCATTTCTGTGAGAACGAGACGAACGTTCGCCGCCTGTACGGCGTCGACGCGCCGGGACCGTTCAAGGACGCGATCCACGAGCGGATCATCGGCGGGCGGTCCGACGCCGTGCATCGGGAGCCGAAGGGCACCAAGGCGGCGGCGCAGTACGAGCACCTCGTGGAGCCGCACGGATCGGTGACGGTCCGGCTTCGGCTGGCGAAAGGGGAGGAGCCGCCTTCGATGGCGGACTTCGAGGCAGTCTTCGCGGAACGGCGCGGAGAGGCCGACGCGTTCTACGCCGAGCTGCAGGAGGGCATCGAGCACGAGGACGAGCGGCGTGTGCAGCGGCAGGCGCTGGCGGGGATGCTCTGGTCGAAGCAGGTGTTCATCTACGATGTGCGGAAATGGCTCGAGGGCGACCCCGCGCAGCCGCCGCCGCCGCCGGGGCGGAAGCGCGGCCGCAACGCCGACTGGAAGCATTTCGATGCCGCCGACGTCCTCTCCATGCCCGACAAATGGGAGTACCCGTGGTTCGCGGCATGGGACCTGGCGTTCCACTGCATCGCGCTGGCGATGGTCGACGCGGAGCTCGCCAAGCGCCAGCTCCTGCTGCTCACTCGCGAGGCCTACCTGCACCCGAACGGGCAGCTCCCCGCGTACGAGTGGGCGTTCGGCGACGTCAACCCGCCGGTCCACGCCTGGTCGGCGTGGCGTGTCTTCCAGGCGGACCGCAAGCAGCGCGGAGACGAGGGCGATCTCCGCTTCCTGGAGCGCGTTTTCATCAAGCTGCTGCTGAACTTCACCTGGTGGGTCAACCGGAAGGACGTGCAGGGGAACAACGTCTTCCAGGGCGGCTTCCTCGGCCTGGACAACATCGGGGTCTTCGACCGCAGCGCGCCGCTGCCGACCGGCGGCTATCTCGACCAGGCGGACGGCACGTCTTGGATGGCGATGTACAGCCTGAACATGATGCGGATCGCGCTGGAGCTCGCGCTGCACGACGACGTCTACGAGGACATCGCCACGAAGTTCTTCGAGCACTTTCTGCACATCGCGGAGGCGATGGAGCAGATCGGCGGCGACGGACTGTGGGACGAGGAGGACCGCTTCTACTACGACTGGCTCGACCTGGCGACGCCCGACGGAGGCCGGCGCAAGATCCCGCTGCGCGTCCGAAGCATGGTCGGCCTGATCCCGCTGTACGCGGTGCAGGTCCTCGATCCGGAGCTGCTCGAGCGGCTGCCGAAGTTCCGCAAGCGGCTGGAGTGGTACCTGGAGTACCGCCCCGAGCTCGCCTCGCTCGTCGCGCAATGGCACGTGCCGAACGCCGGCGAGCGCCGGCTCCTGTCGCTCCTCGGCCAGGAGCGTCTGGAGGCGGTCCTCCGGCGCATGCTCGACGAGGACGAGTTCCTCTCGCCGTTCGGCGTGCGGGCGCTCTCACGCGTTCACCGCGATCACCCCTTCCGCTTCGAGCATCACGGCCAGGAGTTCACGGTCCCCTACGCGCCGGCCGAGTCGAACACGACGCTGTTCGGCGGGAACTCGAACTGGCGCGGTCCGATCTGGATGCCGGTCAACTACCTGATCGTGGAGGCGCTGCACAAGTTTCACCACTATTTCGGCGACGGGCTGACGGTCGAGTGTCCCGCCGGCTCCGGAAAGCGGCTCACGCTGCTCGAAGTCGCCGAGGAGATCTCCCGCCGGCTCACGCGCCTCTTCGTCCGCGACGGAGACGGCCGGCGCGCCGCCTTCGGGGCGAGTGAGAAACAGCAGAACGATCCGAACTTCCGCGATCACCTGCTGTTCTACGAGTACTTCCACGGCGACGACGGCCGCGGCGTCGGCGCGTCGCACCAGACCGGGTGGACCGGCCTGGTGGCGAAGCTCATCCACCCGGCCGGAGCGCCGGACGAGAAGCACATCGCAGGCTCCGGAGAGCGCGACTGAGGGCTATGGCTTGCCGCTGATCATCGCCTCGAACTGCGCCTGATCCGGCATCTCGACCGGCTCCATGCCGACGATCCGGGTGATCCAGTCGACCATGCGGCCGGTGTTCTTCCGCTCCGTCGGACCGTGGCCGGAGACGATGGTCTTCGCTCCGAGACCCTTGATCCGTTTCGCGCTCTCGTCGATCGCGTCCTGGCGGATGTGCTGATACCAGATGTGATTGGCGCGATTCATCCAGAAGTAGCCTTCCTCGAAGTCGCTCTCCGGCATCTCATCGGTGAACTGCGGGACCTCTTCCGAGACGATACCGAAGCAGTCCGCGGCGTAGTAGACGGACGTGCTCGGGTCCCAGATCCCGCGGGTGGCGGACGAGTCGTAGAGGGGAGGGCGGACCGCGGTGAGCTTCCGATCGCCGGCGTCCAGAGTATCGCCGTCGTTGAGGAGATAGACCCGGTCGAGAGGAATCGTGAACTCCTCGCCGAGCTTTCCGAGACCGAGAAACGTCGTGATCAGCCGGGCCTTGGGACACCGTTCGAGGACCTGCATGATCGCCCCGGAGTGATCGCGGTCCTCGTGGCTGAGGAACAGCCACCGCACATCGGCCGGCTCGACGATCTTGAAGACCTCTTCCAGGAACCGGTCGCGGTGAACGATGGCGAGCGTGTCGAGAATCATCGGCTGCCGGCCTCGAATCACCATGGCGTTCACCGGCAGCTTCCCGACGCCGGGGACCGGCAGCCCGTCGGGGATGACGAACGTGTCCTTCGCTACTTCGTACGTATCCATGTCTCGCTCCCGTCCGACTTCCCGCAGGTCTCAGAGCTTCGTGTAGCGAGTCATCGCGAATGTGCTCATGTCGATCAGCGTCTGGAAGGTCTGGCTCTCGGGAGCCGCCACGAACTTGTTCATCGAGTTCTGCGCCGCCTCGGGGCTTTCCCAGTGAAGCAGCACCGCGACCTGCCCGTCGTCGGCGATGGCGGTCTCCCGGCTGACGAACCCCGGCATCTTCGAGACGAGGCTCTGCTCGACACCCCGGTTCTCGGTGACGAATTTGTCTCGCTGGACCCCGTCCTTGAGCTTGAACTGAACGATCTCGATCGTGTTTCCTGCAGGCATGGATTCCCCCTCTCAAATTGAAGTGATTGAAGGCGGCGAGTATATCGCAGGACTTCTGCTAGCCGCCGGCAACTGCGTCTTCTCCATAGATCTCGCGCACGATCCCTTCGAGGAACCGCTTTCCCTCGGTGGCGAACTCCTCGGGGGATTCCGCGAAGTCGCGCCAGATGGCGAGCGGAGCCGCGAAGTTCTTGCGTGGATGGAACGATTCGAACGTGATCTCATCCTGGTACCCGGCGTCGTGCAGCGCCTGGATCACCTCGCGCCACGGGGTCAGGTCGCGGCCGGGGATTCCGCGCTGGCTCCCGCACGCCTGAAAGTAGCCGATGCGACGACCGCAGTCGCGGATCGCCTGACCGAGGTTGTCCTCTTCCCGGATCATGTGAAAGGTGTCGAGGTGCACCTTGACGTTCGGCATGTCGACCTCGTCGACGAAGCGACTTGCGTCGGCGAGCGTGTTGAGAAAGTACGTTTCGAAACGGTTCAGGGTCTCGACGCAGAGAATGACTTCCGAGTTCTTCCGTGCGTACTCGGCGATCTCGCGGTAACACTCCACGGCCCACTTCCACTCGTCGTCGGTTCGCCGCTTTCCGGTGAAGTACTTCCACGCGCAGTAGTTCGCGCCCCCGTAGATCCGTGCACCGGCTTCGGCGAAGAGATCGATCAGTTTCTTCGACAGCGTGACGGCGTTCTTCCGGATCTGCGGGTCGGGAGAGATCGTGTTCGAATCCTCGCGCAACGCGAAATTGACGTTGATCGACAGGCCGAGAGCCTCGGCCCGCTGGCGCACCTTTGCGGCGGGAAAGCGGTCCGGATCGACAGGGGTGATCTCGAACACCTCGAAGCCGAGCTCCCGGACGTGGTCCATGAGCGGCAGGTCGTCCTCGAGGAAGGTGTCGATGAATGTCAGGGAGTTGACTCCGAAGCGCATGAACGTCTCCCGTTTTTCACGGCTCGAGAAGAACGAGGCCCGACTTCGGGTCGTGCTTTCTCTTCAGGTGCCGCGGCAATTCCGTGATCATGAGCTCGAGCGTCGGCCGGACCACGGCGTCGATGAGATGCCCTCCGCGCGTCGAGGCATCGCGGCAGCCGAGGACGACGTGCAGATGAAGCTTCCGCTCTCCCCGGGCATCTTCGGCGATGTTCCCAGTGAGGGAGAGCACTTCGACCTGCTCGTCGACGGCGTTCTCGTGAAACTCCTTCGTCTCCGGATTGAAGTACCCGAGGTGTGCCCGCTCGAAGGCACCGATGCCGGCGACGCTGCTCCCGCGGAGCTGGACCTCATTGGCGAACCGGTTGAGGGGTCCGACGACCTGCTCGCCGTACTCGAACACGAGAACGAATGACCTCCCGCCGGCCCCTTCTTCGAGCAATCGATGTTTCATCCAATCACCAGCCGATGATCTCGCGGAGGTGGCTTCGGGCCTTCATGGCGTAGGTGAGCGGATGCGCCTTCGCCGCGTCCTGCTCGGCTTCGACCACGAGCCATCCCTCGTAGCCATGGTCGGAGAGGACCCGGAGGATCGGCTTGAAGTCGATCACACCATCGCCGGGCACCGTGAACGCCCCTTCGACGACGGCCTCCAGGAAACTCCAGTCATTCGCCTTCGCCTTCTTCGTGATCGCGTCACGGATGTCCTTGAGATGGACGTGCTTGATCCGATCGATGTGGTCCTTCGCGAGCTGTAGCGGGTCGTCGCCGGCCCAGTGGAGGTGCCCGGTGTCGAGGAGGAGGTTGACGTACCTCGGATCGGTCGACTCCATGAGCCGGTCGACCTCCCTCCGATTCTGGACGACCGTGCCCATGTGGTGGTGATAGCAGAGGCGCATCCCCTCCTTCACCGCCATCGAGCCGAGCTCGTTCAGGCCCGCGGTCATCCTCTTCCATTGATCGTCGTTCGCCACCGGCTTGTTCGGCAGCAGTGAGATCGGCTGCTGGTGAACCGCGTGCCCGAGCTCGGCCACGACGATCTCATTCCCCCCCATGGCCTTGATGAAATGCATCTGATCCCGAAAGCTGTCGCGAGTTCGCTTCTCCATTCCATCCACGGTGAAGTAGGTGCTCGCCCACGGCTCCGAGACTCGCAGGCCACGCAGGTCGAGCGCCGCCTTCAGCACCTTCGTGTCGCGGGGGAACTTGTGTCCGACGCTGCATCCGTGGAAGCCGGCGAGCGCCATCTCGCTGACGCACTGCTCGAACGGGATGTCGTCACCCAGCGTGGGAAGATCGTCGTTGGTCCAGACGGTCGGCGTGATCCCGAGAAAGACTTTGTCCTTGTTGAACATCAGGGCCTCCGTGGCCGAACGGGGCCGATGGCCCGTTCGGTGACGCGTGGATGTTCGGGCACCTTATGCGCCAGCCCCGACTGTGTCAAACCAGCGGCGGATGGCTTTCGTCGTCGAGGGGCGCGCTCTGCTCTGCATTTTTCGATGTGTTACCCTCCTCACTCCGAACCGGCTCGTGGGTAGGAGAGTGATGATCGAGGTCCGATCAAAACACGCGATCGTTGCCATCGCTCCCGATGCCTGCGGCGCCGTGACGCGGTTCGCCTGGGAGAGATCGGGCGGTGTGGTGGAGTGGCTGCGTCCGGCGACGGAGGGCGCCGTGGAAAGCTCGTTTCCGCAGGGGATGGCCTGCTTTCCGCTCGTGCCGTTCTCGAATCGCATCCGAGACGGCAGATTCAGGTTTCGCGGAGAGGAGATCGCCCTTCCGCCGAATTTCCCTCCCGAACCCCACGCCGTTCATGGGCACGGATGGCACGCGAGCTGGGACCTCGTCGAGCATCGTGACGATGCAGCGGTGATCGAGTACCTCCACGAGCCGGACGAGTGGCCGTTCCCGTATCGCGCCCGGCAGACCTTCCGCGTCACGCCGGAAGAGCTGGTGCTGCAGATGTCGGTGAAGAACCAGGGTGAGAAGCCGATGCCGCTCGGTTTCGGATTTCATCCGTACTTCATTCGTACGCCGCGTGCCCGCCTTCGGACTTCGGCCAGGGGCATGTGGGAGAGTGACGGGCAGTCGATGCCGGTGCGTGTCGTCGAACCGCCCGACCTGGGGAGCCTCGACCCGAATGCGATCGAGCTCGACAACAACTTCACCGGCTGGTCGGGACAGGCGAGCATCGAATGGCCGGAGTGGCAGGCCCGTCTGGAGATGAAGACCGAAGGTCCGTTCGAGTGCTTCGTGATCTACACGCCGAAGGGGAAGGACTTCTTCTGTGCGGAGCCGGCGACCAACTGCATCGACGCGTTCAATCTGGCGGCCGCGGGTCGCGACGATACGGGGATGCTGGTGATCGGGCCGGGCGAGGAGACCGGCGGGTCCGTGCGGCTCGTTCCGGTCGTCGAGAGCTGAACCATGCCGAGGCGCGACTCTTTCCAATGAACGCCATGCTTGCGGTGGCGATGATCGTGCTGGTGGTCGTGCATCTGCTGGCCGGCAAGCTGCGCTTCAAGACCCGGAAACGGCGCCGGGCCTGGCTCTCGGCTGCCGGCGGGATCTCGGTCACCTACGTCTTTCTCGATCTTCTTCCGGAGCTGGCCGAGGGACAGGAAGTACTCCGGGACCGGTTCGCCGGGCTCGCATTCCTCGAGGACCACGTGTACCTCGTCGCTCTGGCGGGCCTTGCCGGCTTCTACGGCGTCGAAGTCTTCGTGCGCCATCGCCGGAAGCCCGAGTCTCGAGCTCCGACGAGCGAAGACGACTGGGTGTTCTGGATTCACATCGCCTCCTTCGCCGTCTACAACGCGTTGATCGGTTATCTGATGGTCGAGCGTGAGCCGTACGAGGAGCATCTGCCGGCGTACACCGTGGCGATGTCGCTCCATTTCCTCGTGACGGACTACGGGCTCAGGGATCATCACGATGCGATCTATGACCGGAAGGGGCGCTGGGTTCTCGGCGGGGCGATCGCTCTCGGATACCTGTTCGGAATGCTCGCCCAGGTGTCGGAGGCGCTCGTGTCCGTCGTCGCCGCCTTCGTCGCGGGAGGGGCGATCCTCAACGTGATGAAGGAAGAGCTTCCGGAGGAGAGGAGAGGTCAGTTTCCCGCGTTCGCTTCCGGAGTCGTCGTTGCCGCGATTCTCCTGACCGTGACCTGAGATGCCGAAAGCGGCTACTCTTCGATTCGTGGGGGAGTCGCCCACATGCCGTAGCCAAGCGGCTTGGCGCCGGACGGATTGGCGCCGATGGCGGGCCACAGGAGGCCTTCCGTATAGGAGACCGGAGAGACGACGAAGGTCCGGTCCTTCTCGTTCTCACCGTACGCTTCCCGCCACTCTCCCGGCAGCTCGTACCAGATCCCCACGTACCACAGCTTGATGACATGCCGGGCCACCGGGCCCAGCTTTCCGTCGCTCAGGATCTCCCTGCGGAGCCCCCGCTCGAAGGCGGCCGCATCGTCTCCCGCGCCGCGAACCACGCCTCGAAAGGTCTCGAGAAGCTCCTTCACCATCCCTTCGCCGACGATGTCGTTGACCGTGGAGAAGTAGACCTCCGCCTGTCCGGTTCCCCGGAGGCGGAAGGTTTTGAAACCGGTCAGCACCGAGGAAAAGGTCAGAAACTCCTCGAACAATTTGCGGTCGGCGCCCATGACTCATCTCTCCTTCGGTGCCGGAATCTCGAAGGTCGGAGCGGCGTGCAGCCCTCCCGTCCCGTCGATCGGCTGGCGCATCAACTGGTAGCTCATCTCCTTGATGCGGAACATCCCCCCGACTGCCTCGATGAGCAGCCCCGGCTCCCCCTGGAACGCACGCGTCAGGAGGCTGAGGAACTCGGCGTAATACCGGTTGAACGCCACGGCACCGGCGTGGAGCTCGGATCCCTCGGGGTAATCGGCCAGCCGGGCATCGGGCTTGATGGGGAACACCGCGTCCCACTCCACGTCCACCGGCA
Source organism: Thermoanaerobaculia bacterium (assembly GCA_035525045.1). Taxonomy (GTDB): domain Bacteria; phylum Acidobacteriota; class Thermoanaerobaculia; order Gp7-AA8; family Gp7-AA8; genus DATLEX01. The sequence goes on from DATLEX010000339.1 coordinate 10,899, forward strand.
GGCCGCTCGGTTTCCCGGCCTCGTCCCCCTCCTGGTAGTAACGCCCGAGGACGAGCTGCTCGAACCGGTAGTAATGCGAGATCTCGTCCTCGTAGTCGAAGATCCCGCCGCCGAGCCCTTCGCCCTGCTCGGAGATGAGCCGGATCGCCGCCTTCGCCGACCCGAGATCGGTCACGGCGATGATCTCGCCTCCGCCGGAGTAGTAGTAGGCCGGGGTGACCTGCCGGGCCGGATCGCCGCTGAAGAGCGCGGCGCCCTGCTTTTTATGGAACCCGACCAGGGCCTGCTCGATGGCCTGATAGAACTCCCCGATGCTGTAGAAATGCTCCTCGGAATCGTCGTGAACGCGCGCGGCGCGGAGAGCGCCCGCGGACTTCGCGCGGCGCACGGTCCGGACGCCCTCGCCGGCCGCCTCGGCCGGCCGCTCGATCCTCAGGAACGTCTCGATGGCGTCTCTGGAGAACCGCTGCAGGCCGACTTGGAAGTCGGTTTCGCCGTCCGGCAGGAAGGCGGGGTACTCCGGGACGAAGCCGCGGTAGGTGAGGTCGGGGTTTCCGCCGACCGCGTTCAGGATGTTGGCCGCGAGCGTCAGGTGGAGCATCTCCTCGACGACCACGGCGCGGATGATGTGGTACGCCTCGGTGTTCGTGCCCGGGCGGATCGAGTAGAGGGCCGTCAGGTAGGGCGGAATCGTGGCATGCTCGAGCTGAAGCGCGGCGTGCAGATGCCGGTGAAGCTCGTCGATGTCCGTAATCCGATGGAGGCTCATGCGGCGCTCCCGCTCTTCCGCACCTTGATCGGCGCGGAGGCGGCCCGAAGGTCCGTGGCGATCTGCTCGGCGGTCTGAAAGCAGAGTGCCGAGAGCGTCAGCGTCGTGTTGGCCGTGCCGATGCTCGGCATACTCCCGGCGCCGGCAAGGTAGAGGTTCTCGTGATCCCAGGAGCGCTGTCTGGAGTCGACGACGGAGTTCTTCGCACTCGTTCCCATCAGGTGCGTCCCGGCCCAGTGGTTGCCTCCCCGGATGACGTACGCTTCTCCCTGATAGCTCATGTACCCGACCGCGGCGGGGTCGTAGCTCGTGTAGTCCTCGGCACCGAGCCGCTGGTAGATCCGCCGCGAGAGCCGCCGGCCGAAGGCGATGCCCTCCAGCGTGTAGTCGCGGATGCCGAACGAGATCACGGGGCGTGGGTTCCCGAGCTGATCCACGTACTGCGGATCGACGGTGACCCGGTTGCTCTCGTCGGGCAGCATCTCGACCATGTAATCGATCAACACCTGCCGGGAAAGCCGGCTCACCAGCTCTCGTCGAAGCTCGGCACCGAACTTGTTCTGGCGGTCGATGATCGTGTCGAGATCGGTGTAGGGGGAGGCGGTGGCCCAGCCCCAGCCGTCGTTGTGGATGCCGACGCGGAACGCCGCCTGCCTGCGCCGGAACGCGCCGGTCCGCAGGTCTTCGATCCCGGAGGTGCAGAGCGGCCCGCGGAATGATCCGGCGACCTCCGGCATCAGCGCCCAGGTCAGCAGGTAGGCGTGGTCCATGAGGTTGCGACCCATCAGGCCGCTCGATCCATGCAGGCTCGACGCGAGCATCAGACGGGCGTTCTCGACGGCGTTCGCGGCGAGGACGAACACCTTTCCCCGCACCCTGCCGGTGGTGTGCTCGGGCGAGTCCGCGTCGCGGTAGCTCTTGTACTCGATTGCGGTGACCCTGCCGCTCCCGGCGTCGACGTGCACCTTCGAGGCGACGGCCTGCGGCAGCAGATCGACGCGTCCGGTCTCCAGGGCCCGGAAGAGCGTCCGCCGGGCATCGTATTTGGCCTGGACCGGGCAGATCGGAACGCAGTTGGTGTTGCCCTGGCAGCGCTCGCCCATCTCGGCCTGATGGATGCTCACGGCTCCCGTCGGCCTGTGGCCCTTGCCGTCGTCGTAGGCGGGATTCGGGATGCCGTTGCGTGCCTGCGGCGTGCTGCGCACGCGGAGCGTGAACGTCTCGTCATCGAGAGTGGCCTCGGTCCCGTCCAGATCCTTCGCGATCATCTGGTCGAGGTACGAGGGCGGCATCCTGTGCATGGGATAGACGTAGCCGGGCCCGAAATCCAGCCCCCCGTACATCTGGTCCTCGACATCGCCCGACACGCCGAGCTCGAGCTCGGCTTTGCGGTAGTAAGGATTGAGATCTTCGTAGGCGAGTGGCCAGTCGAGCCCATGACCGAAGCGGGTGCGCAACGAGAAATCGTCCGGCAGCATGCGCAGGGCCTTGCCCTCCCAGTGCCTCGTCGTGCCGCCCAGGACCCGTGTGTAGGTGCTGTCGATCTCCCAGGGGCCGTTCTGGACGAAGTAGCCACTGGTCTCGGGCGCTCCCGGCCGGAGCTTCTGCGTCTCGTAGCTTCTCGGCATCGGGGCGTTGCGACTCTTCGGGTAGGGGGCGTTGTTGTCCTTCGAGACCTCCGAGTAGAAGCGCTCGAGGTTCTTTTCGTAGTCACGAACGGTGATGTCGCGGCCTGAACCGGCCTCCATCACCAGCACTCGGAACCCGCTCTGGCTGAGCTCCTTCGCGAGGATCGAGCCGGCCACTCCGGATCCCACGATCACGACGTCGTACTCCGCCGCGGAGGCGGCTTCGGGGCTGATCTGGGAGGTCGCCCTCGAGGCGTCACTCACGAGCACCCTCCGAAGGGCGCGGCGCGCTGTTCACATACAGATTCACGATCAATGCGCACACTTCCATCTCTCGGCATGCCGTCTCCTGCTTGGTTGCCCATCTATGTGGGCGACTGTAGAAACGCGGTGCTCTGTTGTCAAGGCTTGCTGGACGAAACCCGGTCCACCAAAACTTTTCTGGTTCCAAGGCTGGAGGTTGCTGTCTCCGAGCCGTATGTTAGGCTGCGCTCGAGTTCAGTTCGACGGCCGAAGGTCGTGACGACACCGGGATGACGATCGTCGAGCGCGGCGGGGGAAGCGGCGGGGCCGTGCGGCTCGCTCCATCGATCGGGCAGTGACGATGTTTCGAAGAGACACGACATTCGGCACCGAACGGCTCGGCGCGCTGTCAGACGGCGTCTTCGCGATCATCCTCACGCTGCTCGTTCTCGATCTCAAGCTGCCGGAGCTCCCCGACGCGTATGCCGAGCGGCAGATGATCCACGCTCTCGAGGATCGGATTCCGAATCTCGTCGCCTGGATCATCAGCTTCATTCTCGTCGCCAGGATCTGGATCGTGCATCACTCGATCGTGGCGAACCTGGCCCGCTGCCATGCCGGCACCTTCGCCTGGAACTTCATCCTGCTCGGCACCTGCTCACTCGTGCCTTTCGGCGCAGGACTGATCGGCACGTACGAATGGGACCCTCTTGCGATCACGCTGTTCTCCTCGATCTTCGGCCTCTGCGGAGTGACGCTCGGACTGTTCGCTCGACACGCAGCGGTGGAGACGCAACTCCATCATGAGCGATCCGCGCCGGCTACTCTGCTGAGGCAGTGGCGATACCATGCCGTGGTGATCCCGCTCGTCGCGGCGATCTCCATTTCGTTCATCTTCGTCGCCAAGATCGTCTCTCTGGCGGTCTGGCTGATCGAGCCGCCCATCGCGATTGCGAGCGAACGGCGGCGAACCGACACGTAGAAGAGGGGAGACCTGATGACGTACAAGTCCATCGAAGACTACGGAATGATCGGAGACCTCCGCACGATCGCACTGGTCGGCATGGACGGGTCGATCGACTTTATGTGCTTTCCGCACTACGACTCGCCGACGGTCTTCGCCGCCCTTCTCGATCATCGAAAGGGCGGCCGCTTTCGGATCTCGCCGGTCGTCGAGGGCTCTCGCCAGAAACAACTCTACCTCCCCGACACGAACATCCTGGTCAGCCGGTTTCTCTCCGAGGACGGCGTGGGTGAAGTGATCGACTTCATGCCGATGGGACAGGCGCGCCACACCCACGCGATCGTGCGGCGCGTGAAGGGCATCCGAGGTCCGTTCCGCTTCCTCGTCGAGTGCAGTCCGCGGATGGACTACGCGCGCGCGGACATGACCGTCGAGCGCAACGGGGAGGAGATCCTCTTCCGGTCGAAAGGAGCGGACCGGACGGTCCTCCGCCTCCGGACGACGATCGCCATGGAGGTGCGGGACGGGTCGGCGTTCGCCGAGATCAATCTCGAAAGCGATCAGACCGTCGACTTCGTGCTCGAGATCGTGCGCGACGGAGTCGAGACGCCGACCGGCCGGAGTGACTATGTCGACCACGCCTTTCGCGAGACGGTGACGTTCTGGAGAACCTGGGTCAGCCGGTCCAACTACCGCGGGCGATGGCGCGAGGTCGTCACCCGCTCCGCGCTCGCGATGAAGCTCCTCTGCTCCGCGAGCACCGGGGGGATCGCCGCGGCGGCCACGTTCGGACTTCCCGAGATGGTGGGCGGTGAGCGGAACTGGGATTACCGGTTCACCTGGATCCGCGACGGGTCGCTCACCGCGGCCAGTCTGATCTCCCTCGGCTTCGACGAGGAGGCCGAGCGCTTCGTCCGCTGGGTCGAGCAGCGGTGCGATGAGTCGGACGACGGCAAGCTCCAGATCATGTACGGCATCGACGGCCGGAGCGATCTCCGTGAGCAGACGCTCGATCACCTCGAAGGCTACCGGGGATCCTCTCCGGTCCGCATCGGCAACGGCGCCTACAACCAGCTCCAGCTCGATATCTACGGAGAGCTGATGTACATGATCGACCTCTACGACCAGAGCGTCGAGCAGGTGTCCTACGATCTCTGGAAGAAGCTGAGCCGGTCCGTCGCGTGGATCTCGAAACACTGGAAGAAAAAGGACGAGGGAATCTGGGAAGTCCGCGGCGGACAGCAGGAGTTCCTCTACTCGCGCATCATGAGCTGGGTCGCTCTCGACCGCGCGAGCCGCATCGCCCGGCGGCGCTCACTCCCTTCGCCGCTGCTCGAATGGCACGACACGCGCGACGAGATCCACGACGAGATCTACCACAACTTCTGGAGCGAGAAGCGAAAGGCGTTCATCCAGCACAAGGGCACCGACACGCTCGACGCCTCGGCCCTGTTCATGCCGATGGTCGGCGTCATCGCTTCGAAGGACCCGCGGTGGCTCTCGACTCTGTCCGCGACCGGGACCGAGCTCGTGGACGACTCTCTCGTCTACCGCTATCGAACGACGGAGGGGGCATCGGACGGGCTCGCGGGCACCGAGGGAACGTTCTGCATGTGCTCGTACTGGTATGTCGAATGTCTCGCGCGGATCGGCGACGTCGATACCGCGCGCCTCATCTTCGAGAAGATGCAGGGCTACTCGAACCATCTCGGACTCTTTGCCGAGGAGATGGACGGCACCGGACGCTACCTCGGGAACTTTCCCCAGGCGTTCACGCACCTCGGGCTCGTGAGCGCGGCTCGTTATCTCGACGGCGCTCTCAACGAGGCGGGGCAGGCGTGACGCAGTGACCGTCGCCCCCGGACGGCGCGCTCCCTTGCCCTCTCCATCCCCCCGGGGGTAAGGTGTTTCATCCATCGTCCGAGAGTGGGGGCCGCTGCCATGCGCGTCCGGGTCGCTGTTGTGGGATTTTTCTGCCTGTTGGCCGGGATGACGGCTTCGGCCGAGGTGCGGCCGGTGTCGGAGGCCGAGCGGGCCGCGGTGCAGTTCGCGGCGGACTACCTCCACCGCGGGCCGGAGGCCCTGCTCGATAAACTCGCCGCGGCGTCGCCCCTTCGCAGCCTCCCCGCGCCCACCATCCCCCTCGAGATCGAGACCCGCCTCGGGCCTCCCGCCGGCGCTGAGTGGGAGCTCGTCACCGTCGTCCAGGCCCTCCAGGACAAGGCCGCCGCCTTCCAGATCAGCTACCCCTCCGGCCTCGACGAAACCCTCTTCTTCGAGCTGGTCGAGGAGGGGGGCGCCTGGAAGATCGCCGACCTCCGCATCATGGCCATGCCCTCGGCGCGCCCGCCGCTCTTCCCGGCCGCCGCCCCCGTCCGCCCGCAGCCCGACCACGCGCCCCGCCTCGCTGCCGATCGCATCGCCGCCTGGAGCGCTCTCGTTGCTGTGCTCCTCGCCGGCGCCGCCCTCTTTCTCATGCGCAGGCACGGCGTCCTAGGCCGGTTGATGTACGCCGCGTCCCTCGCGGTCGTCGTGGCGGCGGGGGCGATGGCGCTGACGAGAGGGGAGCGGATCGCCGTGACTGCGACCGCGGAATCCGTTGCGCAGTCTGCATCGAGCCAGCCCTCCCTGGCGCCGCTGCTCGACATGCGGCGCGCGCTCGCTGCCGGCGGGGCCGACTTCGCCACGAACCTCGCCGGGAAGCCCCAGGGCGGCCTCGCCGGAGACGTGGCGCGCCTCTGGAGAGCGCAGTGGGACCTGAACCAGATGAAGCTGGCCGAGGTGAAGCGGACCCTCGACAGCTTCCCCGCACCGTCGGAGGTGCCGCTGGTGGAGGTGCTGCGGGCGCGGCTCGCCCTCGTCGAGAACAAGCCGGAGACGGCGGTGGTGGCCTACCAGAACGCGATCAACGCCGGGCCCGGCCGCGACTCGCTCTGGCAGGAGATGACGCAGGCGCTGCTGGCCGGCGGGTTCGACGAGATGGCGAAGAAGAACCTGACCAGGCTGATCGAGGTCGGGTCGCGCGAGCCGGCGGTCTACTACGCCCGCGCCAGCCTCGCCAGTACGGCGGAGGAGCTCGACGCGGAGCTACGCAAAGCGTGGGACCTCAGACCGGTGGGGCGCGACCAGCTCGTTCAGTCGGGGATGCTCTGGTCGCTGGTGCGCAAGCGGAAGGACGCGTTTATCAATCTGAGCGACCCGCACGAGCCGCGGTTCGCCTCGCCGGCCACGGCGAGGCGCTCGATCGACGTGCCGCCCGGCGCGGCCAGCCGCGTATCGGGGGACTATCTCCATCTCTCGATCGGGAGCGGGCAGCTCTCGGTGCCTGGAGGGGCGGCGCTGGCCCCGGCGGGGGCGGAGCAGGTCGGCGCCGACGAGTGGAGGCGCCTGGCCGAGGAGCGCGCGCTGCAGGACGTGGCGGCGCTTCTGGAGTCGCCGCCGGCGGCCGCCTCCTACATGCAGCCGGCGTTGCGCCAGCGCATCACGCAGTCGGCGCAGGCCCTCGCTCTCCGCAACCGGTGGGCGGACGTGGTCAAGCTCACCGACGAGGTCTCGCCGAAGTCGGAGTTCGTGCCCACCTCGCTCTTCTTCCTGCGCGCGGAGGCGCTGCAGCGGATGAAACGGCACGACGACGCCAAGAGGCTGCTCCTCGACCTCGCCAACAGCCCAACCCTCATGCGGAAGCGCGACGCCTATTCGCTCGAGGCCCTGGCCGAGATGCTCTCCTCGTTCGACGTCCACGACGGCGCGATCAGGATCTTCGAGCGCGCCCGCCGGATCCGCCCCAGCCCCTACCACGACGTCCGCATCACGCAGATCTCGATGGATCAGAAGCTGGCCCGCCAGTACGAGACGTACTCCACGCCGAACTTCGAGATCCATTACCCGAACGAGCTGCCGTCGGGCCTGGCCATCGCGCTCGGCCGCGTGCTGGAAGGGGAGCTCGCGCGGCTCCAGAGCTGGATTCCCGTTCCCGACTTCAAGCCGGTGGTGGTGAACGTCGTCTGGTGGCAGGACTTCAAGTCGATCTACACCGGGTCGGAAGACATCCTCGGGTTCTACAACGGGAAGATCACGCTGCCGCTGGCGGGCATCTACGATTTCCACCCCCGGATCGTGGCCCTGGTCACGCACGAGCTGGCGCACGCCATGATCGCCCAGGCCACCAACGATCATGCCCCGCGCTGGTTTCACGAGGGGGTGGCGCAGCGGGTGTCGATGGTGGAGTACCACGCCAACGCCTTCAACATGTACGACGACGAGAAGCTCTTCGCCGTGTCGGTCCTCGATCCGGTGCTGCGGAGCTCGCGCGACCCCGACATGATCGGCGCCGCGTACATCGTCTCGCAGACGGTGATCCGCTTCATCGAGGCGCGCTACGGGCCGCAGGGGATCAGGAAGCTCCTCGCCTCGTACGCCGGAGGGGGGACGGCGATGGACGCCATCGCCGATCTGGCCGGGCAGGGGGTGGGGGAGTTCAACGCCGCGTTCCGCCAGTGGGGGCAGGCTGAGAGGCGCGTGTTCGAGAACACGATCCCGGTCCGCTACGACGCGAGCGGCGAGCAGACGCTCACGCGCCCCAGGGGCGGCGAGGCGCCGCCGGCGCGGCAGCGGGGAACGATGGGCGGCGGGACGTTCTACCCGCGCAAGCGGGGAGGAGCCAAGCCATGACCGTCGGTGCGCAGCAGGTCCCGCTGATCACCCTCGCCCTCGGCGCGGCCGCCCTCCTCTGGCTGCTCACGCTCCTCGCAGGAATCATCTCGTGGGAGAAATCGAGGAAGGGGCGGTTCCGAACCACCGACATCCTCGTCCTGGTGACCAGCGTGCTGCTGGCCGGGGCCTGGATGTTGGTCCTGATGCCGAAGACTGCCGCCGCGCCGGTGGCCCCGGTGACCGCGCAACGTTCGATCGGCACGTGCGCGGTGATCATGCCGGGCGACAGCGAGGCGAAGGTGAAGGCGAAGCTCGGCGATCCCGACGAGATCCGCGGCGAGGAGGAGACCCGCGGTCCGGCCAGCAACGTCTGGATCTACCGCCAGTCGCGCTGCGCCATCCACTTCTTAGGCGACCGGGTGGAGTCGATCGAATAACGCTTCGCTCGCCTTCCTGAAGCCTTGTGCTACGCGGTGTGCGGCAAGGCCGGTATCGAAATGCCGGCTCCGGACCTGAGGATCTCCCGGATAGTTTCCGCTGATACGGGGCGGCTGATGAGGTAGCCCTGGATCACGGAGCAGCCGTGCGCCTGGAGGAAGGCGAGTTGCTGCTCGGTTTCCACGCCTTCTGCGATTACGCGGAGGTTCAAGGCTTCAGCCATGGCGATGATCGCTGCGACGATCGCCGCATCGCTGGCATCCGCAGTCATGTCCTGAACGAATGTGCGGTCGATCTTCAGCCCATCGATCGGGAAGCGCTTCAGATAGTTGAGCGACGAGTGCCCGATGCCGAAGTCGTCGATGACGATGCTCACGCCGAGCTCTTTCAGCTCTTCGAGGATCTCCGCCGTCGCGGCGGGATTGTGCATGGCGGTGCTCTCCGTGATCTCGATCTCGAGTTGCGTCGGATCGAGGGAGAAGTCCCGCAAGGCGTTGCGGATGGTGCCGACGAGATGCCGTTGGCGGAACTGCGCGGCGGAGACATTCACGGCGATGCGCACCCGCGACTCCTGAGCCCAGGCGTTCCAGTCCTTCGCTGCCGTTTCGAGGACCAGCTCGCCGATGGGCACGATCAGGCGGCTTTCCTCGGCCGCCGCGATGAAGTGCGACGGCCCGACGATTCCGCCCCCGGGCCGGTCCCACCGGAGCAGGGCTTCGACCGCCACCACCCGGCCCGACCGCAGGTCGTATTGCGGCTGGTAGAGAACGAGGAACTCGTGCCGGTCGAGCGCCTGCCGGAGCGCGGACTCGAGCGCAAGCCGCTCCGCCGCCAACTGCGTCATGGAAGGAGTGCAGAGTTGATAGTTGTTCTTGCCCGCTTCCTTCGCTCGATAGAGCGCGTTGTCGGCGTTCTTGAGCAGGGTCTCCGCATCGATACCGTCCGCGGGTGACATCGAGATGCCGATGCTGCATGTGGTGTAGAGCTCATGTCCGTCGACGGTCATCGGACGGGCCACCTCTTCGAGGATCTTCTGGGCCACGACCGTCGCATCGCCCGGCCTGTGCAGGTCCATCAGCAGGATCGTGAACTCGTCCCCCCCGACCCGCGCCACCGAGTCCTCTTCCCGCACACAAGCCTTCAACCGCGTGGCCATCCCCTGCAGGAGGTGGTCTCCCACCGTGTGTCCCAGCGTGTCGTTGATCAGCTTGAACCGGTCCAGATCGAGGAAGAGGACCGCCACCTGCCGCCCCCGGCGCTGCCCATGCGCGACGGCCAGAGCAAGCCGCTCCTTGAACAGCACCCGATTGGGGAGGTCGGTCAGCGTGTCGTGATAGGCCTGATACCGGATCTGCTCCTCGGCCCGCCGGCGGTCGGTCAGGTCGATCAGGGTGGCCTCGAGAATCTCCTCTCCCTCGCTCCTGCCGAGGCTCACGTTCTGCAGCACCCAGATCGGCGTTCCATCCGTCCGCCGCAACGCCGTCTCGATCCCGCTGACCGCACGGTCTGCCCGAAGACGCCGGATCAACTCTCCGGCATCGGACGGTGTCACGTAGGCGTCGAAGATGCTGCGGTCGTTCATTTCCTCGACCGACGAGTACCCGAGGATCCGCAGCCCGGCCTGATTGCAGTCGAGGATCCGGCCGTCGATGCGCGCGCGGTAGACGCCAGCCAGATTCCGGTCGAAGAGCACCTTGAATCGTTCCGCGGACGCCCGGATGAGCCGGACCCGCCACTGGTGGGCGGTCCAGGCCGCGGCCAGAATCGAGATCGCCACCAGCACCCAGAACAGCGGCGTCTGATAGAAGAAGGGCTCCACGACCATGGGGATGGTCGACGCCGGGCTCGTGATCCCTTCGCCGTTGGTGACGCGAACATGGAAGCGGTACCGCCCGGGAGGGACGTTCGTGTAGTAGGCGATCCGGCGCGTCTGCGCGTCCGTCCAGCCGGCGTCGAACCCCTCCAGCATGTACTGGAACCGCAGCTTGTCGGGGGCTCTGAAGGTGGTGCTCGTGTAGTGGATCTCGAGCGTCCGATGTCCGGGAGGAACGGGGGCGCCCTGCGCGATCTTGTCCTGGCCGGCATAGACCGTGCCGATCAGGACGGGCGTGGCCGGGCCGGGAACGAGGGCCTTCGCCGGATCGATCATCGCCACGCCGCCGGTCGTCGCGAACCAGAGCCTCCCGTCGGGGGTCTTCCACGCCACCGGCTGTGTTCCGCCGTTGCACTCCCGGCTCTTCATGCCGTCGCTGCGGCCGTAGATCACCGACTGCAGCGTCCTGCGGGTGCCGTCGGCCACGGCGTTCAACTCGGCGAGGCTGGCGCGGAAGATTCCTTTGTTGGAGCTCATCCAGAGGTTTCCGCGGTCGTCCTCCAGAATGGCGAAGATGGTGTCGTCCTGCAGGCCGTGCTGGCTCGTGACGGCGCTGAACTTCCCGTCCTTGTAGCGGTTCAAACCCCCTTCCGCCGTCCCGACCCAGAGCGTCCCGGCCGCGTCCTCATGGATCGACACCACGAGGTCGTTCGACAACCCGTTCTTCGTCGTGAAGGACTCGGCGCGCCCGCCGCTGATGCGCGTGAGTCCATGTTCGTGCGTCCCGATCCACATCGACCCGTGGCGGTCTTCGGCGATGGCACTGATCGATTCCCCCGAAAACGACTGCGGCACCGCGCCGGCCTCGATCTTTCCGTCGACCAGACGCGCCAGCCCGGCGCTCGTCCCGGCCCAGATCCCCCCTCGCCGGTCCTCGAAGAGGGCCAGCACCGCGTCGGCCGGCAGGCCGTCCTTGACGGTGTACGTGCTGATCCGCCTCCCCTGGACCCGGTTCAGCCCGCTGTCCGCGGTGCCGATCCAGAGGCTGCCGTCCCGTGCCGGCCACGTCGAGAGGACGTACGAGCTGGAGAGTCCGCTGCCCTTCGAGAAGCGTTCCGTTCCCGTGAGGCGGTCGACCCCGAGGCGCGTGCCGACCCACACCCTTCCCGAAGCGTCCGCCGCGACACTCTTGACGTCGTTGTCGAGGAGTCCCTCGGACTTCGAGAACGTGATCACGACGCCGTCGGCCAGACGGTCCAGGCCGCCGATGCGGCCGATCCAGAGGTTCGCTTCGCGATCCTCGAAGAAGCTGGAGACCGGGTGCCGGGTCTCGGTGTCGAACTCGACACGGCCGCCGAGCAGACGGGCGAAGCCGCGGTCGTGGGTCCCGATCCAGAGCGTCCCGCGCCGGTCCTCATGGATGGCGGTGACTCGCACGCCGTCCAGGGCGCGATCACTCACGGCGCTGACCTCTCCCGAGCGGTAGCGCAGGAGCCCGCCGGACTCCATCCCGACCCAGACGCTGCCATCGCGCCCGGTCCCGAATGACTCCACGCGCTCCAACGGAAATCCCTCGGCCGGGCCGTGAGCCGTCACACGGCCGTCTTTCAGCGTGACCAGACCGCCCGCCGTTCCGATCCAGAGGCGCCCGGAGGTGTCTTCGGCGAGCGCGGTGATCGTGACGTGCGGGAGCTTCTCCGAAGGGAACGGGGTGATGCGGCCGTTCGAGAGGCGGGCCAGACCCGACGAGGTCCCGATCCAGAGCGTGCCGTCGCTCGACTCGTGCAGCGCCTGGACGTCACTGCTCGGCAGGCCGTTGGTCTCGGTCAGGACTTCGATCTGCTCGCCGCGCATCCGGATCAACCCGCCCCCAAAAGTCCCCACGCCGAGCGACCCGTCCCGGAGCGCGTGGATCGAAGTGGCGAAAGCGCTGGCAATCTGCGGATACGAGCGCCTGTCGTAGGTCACGAACTGCGACCCGTCGAACCGCACGAATCCTTCCTGCGTCGCGATCCAGATGTAGCCGTCGGTCGTCTGCGTGACACCGAAGACGCTGTTCTGCGGTAGCCCGCGATCCGCGGTCCAGGTGGCGCGGACGTACTGCGTGAGCCGCTTCTCCGGCTCGAGGGCGAGGCCGGCGGATGCCTCGAGGAGGACCAGGATGACCAGCGCGGTCGAGCGTAGGTGCATTGTTGGAAACCTCGATGGTAAACCGCGGGGCCTCGACTGTCCATGCAGCTCGGTCATCCCGCCGGGCAGGTGAGCTGCAGCCTTCCAACCATCCCGTTTTCTTTAGGGTCGGATCTGCCTCCGGGTGTAGTCTCCTCAATTAAGGACTGTCAATGACGACGGTCACAAAAAGGAGGGGTTCCTGTGAAGGTTCGAACCATTTCCCACGCCCTCGTTGCTGTAGCTCTGGTCGTCCAGCTTCCGACACTGCTCGTGGCCACGAGCAGTCCGGATCCTGGACAGGAGGCGGTCGAGCTCGCGACCACCCCGTCGAAGCTGTGTCATCCGAAGAAGCCGATCACCTGTCGCGCGGGCGAGCTCGCGGCAGCGGCGCTTCTGACCGAGGCGCAGCCGGTGTCGAAGCAGGCTGGACTCTGCATCGGGCCGCGCTGGCTGTGCAGCGCCGAGGAGAACAGCGTTGCCTCGTCGGAGGCGTTGCTGCTTCCCGTCGATCCGCAGCCGGTGTCGAAGCAGGCCGGTCTCTGCATCGGGCCGCGCTGGCTGTGCAGCACATCGGACGTGCAGTAGGGCGGTCGCAGCCGTTTGCTCACCGCCCGGCCACCTGAGCCGGGCGGTGAGCCCTGGATGTTCGGCGGACACCCTGCCCTCGCCCCGCGAGCGGGGAGAAGGGATTGGTTTGTGCAGAGGTTCCCCTAGCTAGCTAGCGGAGGATCAGCTCGATCGCTGCCGGAAGCTCGGCTTCGGCCGCGCCCCCCTGGCCCAAGGAGAGTCGGGAGGATTCCACGAGGGGTTCCAGATGATGCGGTCGATGGAAAACTCTCCCTGCGGCGTCGGGTGCCGGGGAGAGCCGACGGCGACCTCGTAGCGGGCGACGGGCCAGCCGTCGAGGTCGACCACCAGCACGGGAGATCCTGTTCCTCGCTCGCAGTTATTTGCATGTTTGGAGCCCGAAATGAAAGGGTACAATCGGCCTGATCCTCGCATCAGGGGAACGCGCAACGTCAACTCAGCGAAAGGGAACGTCTGCATGAGCGATCTGCTCCCCCGCACCGATACGACCAAGCCTTCTTCCCGAGCCACCCATCGCCAGCGTCACAGCAGGAACCTCCCGGTCGAGCCGAAGTCGGTGATCTGGAACCCGACGCCCCAGCAGCTCCGCCAGTTCTCCGCGGAGATGCCCAACGCCCGGATCACCGAGTTCGGCAACGTCAACGTGGCCACCCGCGTCGTCTCCCGCTCGAAGCTCTCCACCTTCATCGCCACCGATCGGAAGGAGGAGTACTCCGACCAGACCATCACCCGCGCCGAGTACGATCGCGTGGCGAATCTCCAGGACGGTTACATCCGCACGCGCGACATGCTGGTCATCGAGGGCTACATCGGGAACGACCCGCAGTTCCGCGTCCCGGCCCGGCTGATCATCGAGAAGGCGAATGCCAATATCGCCGCCATGCAGAACATCCTCTATTACCCCGCCGCCGAGGAGGAGCTGGCCTCGTTCGAGCCGAAGGTGACGGTCATCTACACGCCGAACCTGAAGGCGGAAGGGTATCCCGACGACCGGCTGATCGCCGTCGACCTGGAGAACTACGTCACGCGCGTCCTCTACTCCGACTACTTCGGGGAGTCGAAGAAGGGAGGTCTGCGCATGTGGAACAAGCTCGTCTACGAGCGCGGCGGGCTGGCCCTCCACGCCGGGTGCAAGGTCATCCCGGTGGGGAACGAGAAGAAGGTGGGGCTGATCGTCGGCCTCTCCGGGACGGGGAAGACCACCACGACCTTCACCAAGCAGAACAACTCCTCACCGGTACAGGACGACTTCTGCGCCCTGATGCCCGGCGGGAAAGTCTACGCCACCGAAAACGGCTGCTTCGCCAAGACCTTCGGGCTGAACGCGAACGACGAACCGACCATCTACTACGCCTGTTCCTCCGAGCACGCCTATCTGGAGAACGTCTCCCAGAACGAGGAGGGGAGGGTCGACTACTTCGACACCTCCTATACCCAGAACGGCCGCGCCGTCATCCGCATGCGCGACATCGCCGGTGCCGCCGACGCCGCCGAGATCTCCAGGGTCGACTTTCTCCTGATCCTCAACCGCAACGAGACCATCATCCCGGCGGTGGCGAAGCTGGAAGGGCCGCTGGCCGCCGCGTACTTCATGCTCGGCGAGACGAAGGGGACCTCCGCCGGCGGCGCCGCCGAGGCCGGGAAGTCGCTGCGCGTTCCCGGCACGAACCCCTTCTTCCCGCTGCTTCATGCCTACCAGGGCAACCGGATGCTCGAGCTCATGAAGGCGAGTCCCATGGACGTCTACCTGATGAATACCGGGCGGATCGGCGGCGACGAGAAGGACGAGCGCTCCAGGAAGGTGAAGATCCAGCACTCCTCGGCCCTGGTGAAAGCCATCGCCGAGGGGACCATCCGCTGGGAGAAGGACCCCGATTTCGGATACCTCGTGGCCACCGCGGTCCCCGGAATCGACGATCCCGACTTCCTCCAGCCGCGTAAGATGTACGAGCGGCAGGGGAGGGTGGACGAGTATCGCCGGCTCGTGGAGAGGTTCACGACCGAGCGCCGCGAGTACCTGCGGAAGTGGCCGGGGCTGTCGGGCGAGATCGTCGCCGCGATCTGAGCCGCGAGGAGAAAGGCCGCGGCAAGGCTGCGGCCGGCATGAGAATTCGAGTCGAGCGGACCTTCCTGACCACGCAGAGCGGGACGCGTGTGATCGTGGCGCAGCCCGAGTCATCCGTGATGGACGCGGACTCGCTGTCGGGTGCCCTCCTCGCCTTCATCGAGCAGGACGGGGCCCGCCTCCTCGGCACGATCGCCGAGAAGGAGCACCGCGCCGTCGCGACTGCCTGGAAGAACCGGGTCTACATCCTTTCCGCCGAGCCCGCGCCCGATTGAGGATGCCCGGGCGACGGCCCGCAGCAGTGACAGGCCCGGCACCGCCCGTCAGGTCTCCACGTGCAGGAACAGGTAGACCGCGGCGATGGCGAAGAGCACGTTCGCGCTCCAGGCCGAGAGGAGCGCCGGGAGGTTCCCGATCTCCCCGAACTTGGTAAAGATGGCGTAGATCATCCAGTAGCAGAACCCCAGCGCCAGGGCGATGCCGATCCCGTAGAGCGCGCCGCGGTGGCCGATCCTGAAGGCGAACGGCAGCGCGATCAGCGCCATCACCAGGCTGATGACCGGCCACGAAGTCTTCGAATAGAGCTGCACCGCCAGATCATCAGCCGCGTATCCCGTCTTCCGGATGGTCTCGATGTAGTTGCGGAGCTGCGCGTAGGTCATCTGCTCGGGCGTCTTCAACTCCATTTCGAAGTCTTCCGGCGTCTCCCGGTAGGTCGCGATGGTCACCGGGCGGGTGATGGGCGTGTAGGTCGACGCCTCGGCCCCGTCGGGAAACGAGCGGATCCACCCGTTCTCGAAGGCCCAGCCCTCGCCCGCCCACCGCGCCCGGTCGGCGTAAATCCGCCGCGTGATGCGAAAGTCGGCAGGGTGGAACTCGAACACCTGTACCTGAGCCAGCTCCTGCCTATCCCGGTTGTAGGAGAGGAAGTTGATCAGATAGCGCCCCTGTCCCAGGTACCAGAGCTTCTGCTGCGAGGCGCTGGCCACGGGGGTCTTCCCCTCGATGGTGCGTCGCAGGTTCGCCGCCCGCTGATTCGAGTAGGGGAGGACGAAGTCGAGGATGAAGTAGGCCAGGACGCTGATCACCGCCGCCACGAGGACGATGGGGAGGGAGAGACGGTACAACGACACGCCTCCCGATTTGGCCGCCGTGACCTCGTTGTTCTTCGACAGGATCCCGAAGGTCACCAGCGTCGCCACCAGGACCGAGATCGGCAGGGTCCAGTTCAGGATCTGGAAGATCAGGAAGCGGTAATACTCGAGCAGCACACCCACGCCGACCTCGTTGTCGCGGAGCTTCCGGGCCACGTCCGTGTAGTCGACGATGATGAACAGAGCCATCACCGATACGAGCACGAGCCCCAGGACCTTCAGGAACTCCCGCAGCACGTAGCGGTCGAGGGTGTTCGGGAAGGTGATGTCCAGCCGGCCGAGGAGGGATCGCTCCTCATCCGTGACCCTGCCGGATTCCGGCTCACGCGCCGCCACGACCCTGCCGGCCAGGTGCCGGATGCGCGCCAGGATCCCCCCCTCCGCGGGCTGCGTACCGGTCTCCCGGTTCGCCCGCCGGAGCAGGTAGATGCCGAGGCCGAGCAGGATGAGGTTCGCCGACCACATGCCGACGGCGGGGGGAATCCGGCCGCTCGCGGCGAGGTGCTCGCCGTTGTTGATCATCACGTAGTAGAAAAGAATGATCCCGATACTTAAAGAAAAGCCTGAGCTTTTGCCGCCGCGCCGGTTGGTGATGCCGAGCGGCAGCCCGAGGATCCCAAAGGCGATGCAGGCGAACGGGATGGCGAACTTCTTGTGAATCTCCACCCGCGCCAGGTTGTGGGTGATCTCGTCGCCCCGCGCGGTCAGCCGGGCCTGATCGAGCAGCTCGTCCAGGCTCATCTCCCGCAGCGACCGGGCGATGTTGCGGCTGCTGAAGAGGTTCGTCGAGGCCGGGTCGGCGACCAGGATCCGCTGCGTGGCGTTCGTGTTCAGGTCGTAGCGCTCCGGGCGGCTCGGGTCCCACAGATGGGTCGCGGCGTCGGTGAGGTTCATCCACACTTCCTTGGTCGGCTTCACGACGGCGAGCGTGCCACGCTCCGCCACGATGATCCTCTGACCCGACCGGTGCGCCAGCGCCGCCACCTCCGCCTTCTCGTCCTCGCGGGCCTGCTGCTGGGCGCGCCTCACGATCGCCGCCGGCGAGGTTCCTTCCGCCGGATCGCTGGAGCGGCTGTCGGCGACGAAGACACCCCGCCAATGGCCCGTCTCCCGATCGACGTCGTTGATGTAGATCATCAGGTTCTCGTACTCGTCGAAGAAGAGGCGGGGCCGGATCTCTTTCTCGACCGTCGAGGTCAGCAGCTCGGCCTGGAGAGACTGGAGCTGCCGGTTGCCCTTCGGCATGACCGCGTTGATCAGGTAGAGGTTCACCAGGAACATGGCCAGGCTGAAGAGGAACACCGGCAGGTAGATCGAGCGGGTGGAGATGCCGAGGGCCCGCATGGCGATGATCTCGGAATCGGACGAGAGGCGGCCCACGGCGATGAGCACGCCGAAGAGCAGCGACATCGGCACGGTCAGTACCACGATGTGCGGAAGCGAGAGCCAGAGGAGCTTGAGGACGTCGGAGAGCGAGAGGGAGCGCTGGATGATCATGCCGGCCATGTCGAACAGCCGCTGCATGAGGATGAGGGCGGTGTAGAAGATGAACCCGAGGAGGGTCGGGCCGACCATCTCTTTGAGGATGTAGCGGGTGAGGGTGCGCAAGGGGTTCCGGCCTGAGGGCGATTCTAAACGAAGGAGTTAGGAGGGGCGGATGAGGGATTTCCGCAGTGTCTCATAAGATAGATTATGTTAAGTTAGGGGCTCAGGGCTCGGAGCCACCTCCGCGCCTGTCGGAACTCAGAGCCGCCCTCCGAGCCCCGAGCCCTGATCCCCTACCGTTCGGCTTCCAGGCGGCGCAGCAGTTCCCTCACGGCGGCGATGACCTCCCGCTTCTCGACGTGGGTCTTCTTGAAGCGGAGGCTCAGTTGGAACGGCAGCGACTTGTCCTTTACCTCGAAGGTGTAGTTCCTGGGGCGGCCGGCCTTCTTCGGCTGCGGCCTGCCGGCCGTCTGCCTCCGGACCTCCTCGCGCGAGAGCTCGCCGGCGGCCACCCCGCGCACCACCGCCTCCATGGCCTGCTCCGATCCGGCGCGCGCGACCTGCACCAGCACCGACTTGTTGGCGATGCCCGCCTCGCGGCACATGGCGCGGATGCGGTCGGGAATCTCGTTCAGCAGAAGCGTCTCGGTGATGGTGGTGCGCGACTTGCCGATGACCTTGGAGATCTTCTCGTGGGTGTAGTCGAATTTCTGTTGCAGGAGCAGGAAGCCCTCTGCCTCTTCGAAGGGGGTCAGGTCCTTGCGCTGGATGTTCTCGATGAGGGCGATCTCCACCGTCTCCTTGTCGTCGACGTCGAGCTCGATGGCCGGGATCTCATCGAGCCCGGCAAGGGCGGCGGCGCGGTAGCGCCGCTCGCCGGAGATGATCTGGTAGCGGTTCGAGCCGAGGCTCCGGACCAGGATGGGCTCGAGGACGCCCTTCTCGCGGATGGAGGCCGCCAGCTCCTCGATGTTGCCGAGGTTCGTGCGGGGCTGTTCGGCGTTGGGCTCGATCAGGTCGAGCGGGAGGATCGATCCGATGTGCCTCCCCGACCGCTTGGTCAGCTCTTCGACGTAATGCGCGTCGTGGCGCATCATCGGTCGCTCAGGCAGTCCGCGTTTCATGGCCATAGGTCATCCTTCAACTCACACGCGACAAGATCTCCTCCGACAGCGAGTAATACTCCATCGCGCCGCTGGAGCGCGGTGCGAAGGTGAAGATCGATTCCTTGTAAGCCGGGCTCTCCTCCAGACGGATGGACTTGGTGATGATGGTGTTGAAAAGGCGGTCGCCGAAGACCTGCCCGATCTGCTCGTGGATGTCCTTGGCCAGCGTGGTCCGCCTGTCGTGCATGGTGATGACCACGCCCAGGAGCTGGAGGTTGGGATTGGGGCGGGCCTTGATCTTCTCGATCGTCTCGAGGAGGTCGTCGGTCCCCTCCAGCGCGAAATACGAGGACTGGATGGGCACGAGCACGTGAGTGGACGCCACCAGGGCGTTCACGGTGATCATCCCCAGCGTGGGGGGCGTGTCGATGAAGATGTAGTCGTACTCGCCGACGGCGTCCGTGATCTTGTCCTTCAGACGGAAGGGCCCGTCGATCTCCCCGATCAGCTTCGACTCGAGCTTGGCCAGCGAGATCCGCGACGGCGCCAGCCAGAGGTTCTCCACCGGCGCCTGCAGGATCACCTCGGGAAATGACAGCTCCTCACTGACCAGCACATCGAACATCGACCGCGTCACCGACCGCGGGTCGATGTAGCTCATGGTGGAGTTCGCCTGCGGGTCGAGGTCGATGAGGAGTGTCTTGAAGCCCTTGTGCGAGACGGCGGCGGCGAGGTTGATGGTCGTCGTGGTTTTGCCGACTCCGCCCTTCTGGTTGGCAACGGTGATGATCATTCGCCGTTCAGTTCATCCTGACCCGCTCAGTTTAACCTGACCCGTTCAGTTTTATCCTGAGCCACCCATCACATCTTGTACTTCCCGAGATCCTCCGGCGACAATCCCTCGAACCACTTCTTCATCTTCTCCTCGTCCTGGCTGTCCCCTTCCGGCGTGATGGTCTGGGCCTGGTCGAGGACGGACTGGGCGACGAAGATCGGCGCCTCGGCGCGCAGGGCCAGGGCGATGGCGTCGCTGGGGCGGGCGTCGAGCTCGAGAGTCTTCCCGCCGGTGATCAGCCCGATCTGGGCAAAAAAGGTGCTGTCGCGGAGATCGTTGATCACGATCCGCGTGACCTGGGCATCGAGCTCGGAGATCGTGTTGCGCAGCAGGTCGTGCGTCATCGGCCGCGGCGTGGCCACGTTCTCGAGCTGCAGGGCGATGGCGTTGGCCTCAAAGATTCCCACCCAGATGGGGAGGAAGAACTTGTCCTCCTCATCCTTGAGGACCACGATCGGCGAGTTCGACACCGGATCGAGCATCAGGCCTTTGATGGACATCGGAACGAGCTGGGACTGGGTCATGCCACGGCCTCCGGGAGCTCCCCGGGATGAACTGCCATCCCGCGGAGCGTATGGTGCTGCGCCTGGTCGATGCGGACTCCGATGAGAGTTCCCAGCGGCGTGGCCGGGTCACCGGTGAAATTCACCACCCAATTATCATCGGTCCGCCCGGCGAGCATGGCCGGGTCGTTTCGGCTCGGCCCGTCATAGAGGACCGGCAGCACGCGCCCGCGGTACGACTCCAGTCGCCGGCGCTTGATCCTCTCGTGCCTGGCGAAGAGGCGCGTCAGGCGCTCGGACGCGACGCCGTCCTCCACGGGGGGACCGATCTTCACCGAGGGCGTCCCCGGCCGCGGCGAGTACTTGAACGCGAACAGCGACCCGTACTGCACCTCCTCGATCAGGCTGAGCGTCTCCTGGAAGTCCTCCTCGCTCTCTCCCGGAAAGCCGACGATGATGTCGGTGGAGAAGTGGATCTCGGGGATGGCCTGGCGGATGCGGGCGATCACCTCCAGATACTTCTCCCGCGTGTAGAGTCGCTTCATGCGCCGGAGGACCCTCGACGACCCCGACTGCACCGGCAGGTGGAGGTAGCGGGAAACATTCCGATGATCGCGCATGGCGGCGATCATGCTCTCGCTGACTTCCGCAGGATGCGAGGTCATGAAGCGGAGGCGGGCCACGCCGGCCAGCTCCGCCACGGCGGAGAGGAGAGCGCCGAAGTCGCGGCCGCTCCGCGGACAGCGATAGGCATTGACGGTCTGCCCGAGCAGCTCGATCTCCACCCGGCCGCTCTCCACGGCCGCCCCGACCTCCGCCACCAGGTCGTCGAAGGGGCGGGAGACTTCGCGCCCCCGCGTAACCGGGACGATGCAGAACGTGCAGTTCTTGTTGCAACCCTCGATGATGGTGACCTGCGCCTTGGTCGCCGAGGGGCGGTCCATGGTCAGGTAGTCGTAGCGGCGATCCTCCGGAAAATCGGTGGCCACCGACTTCCCGCCGAGGACCTCGTCGAGGTATCCGACGTTGCCCGGCCCCATCACGAAGTCGACCCACGGAGCGCGTTCAAGGAGCTTTACCCCTTCCTGCTGGGCCACGCAGCCGGCCACGCCGATGCGGGCTGCGGTCTGCGACTTCAGCGCGCGCAGCTCGCCGAGGCGGGAGAAGACCTTCTGCTCGGCCTTCTCCCGGATGCTGCAGGTGTTGAGGAGAATGAGCGTGGCGTCCTTCTCGTCCTCGACGCGCGTCCAGCCGCGCAACTTGAGGTTGCCCGACAGGCGCTGGGTGTCCAGATCGTTCATCTGGCAGCCCCAGGTCTCGATGAAGAATGTGTTCATGGTCAGGGCTCGGTGCTCAGGGCTCAGGGCTCCGGGGTGGAGTCGTGGCGTCCTCTTCCGGGCCCCGCGCCTCGGGCCCCGGGCCCTCCAATTCCGCCCTCGCCGCCTCGAGCGCTTTCTTCGTGGCGGCGAACTGTTTCCGGATCAGCTTGTCGCGGCGGTCGGGGTCGTTCTCCTCGTAGTAGCGTTGCTCGAGCGATTCCAGCTCACGCTCGAGCGCCGCGACTTTCTTCTCGGCGTCGGCCCGCTCTTCCATCCGCTCGATGCGCAGCCGGCGGTCGAGGTCCTGCTGGGCCAGGGGCGAGAGCCCCTGCTCTTCCTTCTCGTCCGGGATGTCGGCGCCTTCCCGGGCGGGCAGGATGATCAGCTTCCCCTTCGAGTTCTTCACGTCGGCGTTGGTGATCGGTTTCGTGGAGGACTTCTTCCGCTTCTCCTTCGCCTCTTTCGCCGCGGCGACCAGGTCGGCGGTCGGGGCGGGCTCCTCCGCGGCCGGCGTCTGCGCCGATGCGGAAAGCGCCGCGAGGGCGATGGCGATGATGAAGGTCCACGGTCTCATGGTGTCGAAGTCCCGGTCCGCCCGTAACGGTCGTCCAGCCGGACCACGTCATCGAGCTCCGGCGTCGAGACTTCCGCGACATCGGTATCGACGACCGCCACCATCCGGTGGATGAGGCGCGGCGGGATGTGAAAGGCCTCCCCTTTCCGGAGAGGCAGCTCGCGGCGGTCGCCATCGTGCTCGATGGTCAACCGCAGCTCGCCGTCCACAACAAAGAGGGTTTCGTCTTTCATTTCGTGATACTGGAGGCTCAGGGCCTCTCCCTGGTTGATGTGCAGGATCTTGCCGACGTAACGGTCGGTCCGGGCGAAGATCAGCTCATAGCCCCACGGCTTCGGGATACGGCGGATGTCGCGGGTGTTGAACACGTCGTCGTGGCTCATGGCGTCTTCTGGACCATTCCCTCCGGAAAGCGGAGGGCAACGCTTTCGATGACGAACTCCTCGATCTCCTGCGCGGTCTTCTTCTGCAGGGCGATCTCCGCGATTCTACGGCAGTCGCGGTAGCGGACCGACCGGATGACGTTCTTGACCAGCGGAATGTTCGACGGGTTCATGGAGAAGACCTCCAGCCCCAGGCCCAGCAGAACGACCGCGTAGATCGGATCGGCGGCCATCTCCCCGCAGAGCGAGACGGGGATCCCTCCCCGCTTCCCGGCCTCGATGACGGACTTGATGAGGCGCAGCAGCGCCGGATGGAGCGGTTCGTAGAGGTAGCTGACGTTCTCGTTGGAGCGGTCGATGGCCAGCGAGTACTGGATCAGATCGTTCGTCCCGATGGCGAAGAAGTCGGCCTCGGAGGCCAGCAGGTCGGCGATGATGGCCGCCGACGGCACCTCGATCATGATCCCGATGGGCACGTTCGGGTTGTAGGCCACTCCCGCGGCGTCGAGCTCGTTCTTGATCTCGCGCACCAGGGCCCTGACCTGCCGCAGCTCCTGCACCCCAGAGACGAGGGGAAACATGATCTGCAGGGGGCCGAAGGCCGAGGCTCGGAGGAGGGCGCGGAGCTGCGTCCTGAACATGTCCCGATGCTTCATGCAGAGACGCAGCGCCCGCAGGCCGAGCACGGGATTGTCTTCCTTGCTGCCCATCACCTCCCGGGCCAGCTTCTTCCCGCCGAGGTCGAAGGTGCGGATGATGCAGGGATTCGGTGCCACCCCCTCGACCAACCGCCGGTAGACGGCGAGATGCTCCTCCTCGCTCGGCAGCTCGGGACTCGTCGAGATGTAGAGGAACTCGGAGCGGTAGAGGCCGATGCCCTCCGCGCCGTACTTGAGCACGTCGTCGAGCTCTTCCATGAGCTCCACGTTCGCCTGGAGCGTGATCTGCCGGTTGTCCTTGGTCACCGCCCGGAGGGAGCGGTTCTCCAGGAGGTGCCGCTCCGCCTCCTCGTGCAGCGAGACGCGGCTGCGGTACTCGGCCACCATCGCCGGCGTGGGGTTGACGATCAGCGTCCCCTCGTAGCCGTCGACGATCACCAGCTCGTCGTTGTCGATGATCCGGGTCAGGCGCGGCACGCCGATGACGGCGGGGATGAACAGCGACTTGGCGATGATCGACGTGTGGGAGGTCCGCCCGCCCGACTCGGTGGCGAAGCCGACGATGGGACGCCGGTTGAAATGGATGGCGTCCGACGGCGTGAGGTCCCCGGCCAGGATGACCACGTCGTGCGCGATCTCAGAGAGGTCGTGGTGGGCGATGCCGGAGAGGTTCGTGAGCAGGCGCTCGGCCACGTCCTTCACGTCGGCCATCCGCTCCCGGAGGTACTCGTCCTCGAAGCTCTGGAACCGGGCCTGATACTCCTCCTGCACCTCCGAGAGGGCCCACTCGGCGTTCACTCCCTCCGACTCGATCTTCTGGATGACCTTGTCGGCGAAGGACGGGTCGCTGACGATCATGGCGTGGGCCTCGAAGATGGAGGCGAACTCCTCCCCCATCGACCGGCTGACTTTCTGCTTCAGCTCGGCCAGCTCGGCTCGGGTGCTCTGGAGCGACTCGAGGAAACGCGTCACCTCGCCCTGCACCGCCTCCTCCGGGATGGGGACGCGGTACACCGCCGCCACCCGCTTCTCCACGATCACGGCACGGCCGATGGCGATGCCCGGCGAGACGCCGATCCCCTTGTAGGTCCGGATGTCGCTGCGGGCCTGGGCGGGGGTGCGGCTTAGGCGGTCGGTGAGCATGGGCCTGAGGCCTCAGACCGGGGCCTGGGGCCTCTAACTCATTCTACTTCATCGAATTTCGAGTCGATGAGTGTCTCCACGGCGTCGAGCGCGTCCCGCTCGTCGTCGCCGTCGGCCTTGACGGTGACGACCGCTCCCCGGCCGGCGGCGAGCAGCAGGATGCCCAGGATGCTCTTGCCGTCCACCTCCTCGTCGCCCTTGCGGATCTTGACATCGGACTTGAAACGGGCCGCGGTGTGGACGAGCTTGGCCGCGGCGCGGGCGTGAAGGCCGAGTTTGTTCTTGATCTCGATCTCGCGGGAGATCAAGCCGTCCACCGATCAACGAGACGAGGCCGGTGCATCAACCTCCCGCCCCGGCCACGGTCGTCAGCAGGTCCGAGGCCACGCGGATGGCCTTCGATCCCTTCTCGCTGATGAGATGGGCGAGCGTGGAGACGTCCTTCGCCTCCTGCTTGACGCTGGCGAACTTGACGATCATCGGCAGATTCACGCCGGTGACGATCTCGACCCGTCCCTTCTCCAGGAAGGAGAGGCTGATGTTGCTGGGCGTGCCGCCGAACATGTCCGTGAAGATGATCACGTCGCGGTCCTCCCCCACCCGCCCCAGCGCGCCGGCGATCTTCTCCCGCGCCTCGTCCACCGTGTCACTCCATTCCAGCGGCACCGCCTCGATGCCGCTCACATCCGCTTCGATCTGCTGCGCCGCGTTCAGCAGCTCGTGCGCCAGATTTCCGTGTGTAACGATCAACGCCCCAATCACTTGCACTCTCCCGCGGTCGTAATCATATTTCAGGGCTCGCCCCGAGCCCTGAGCCCCGAGCCCTGCTCATCGCCGGCAATCCCGGTGCACGATCTCCACCGTATGGCCCTCGCGCTCCAGGTCCTCGCCCAGCCGCTGGGCGATGGCCACGCTCCGGTGCCGGCCGCCGGTGCAGCCGATGCCGATGGTCAGATAGCTCTTCATCTCCTTGCGGTACTGCGGCAGCAGGTAGCCGACGAAACCGCGTAAACGCTCGTAGAACTCCCCATATTCGGGCTGCTGCTGCAGGAATTCCACGACCTCCCGGTCCATCCCCGTCCTGGGCCGCAGCGCCTCCACGAAGTGCGGGTTGGGGAGGAACCGGACGTCGAAGAGGAGGTCGAGGTTGTACGGCTGCGTGTACTTGAAGCCGAAGCTGATCAGGGTGATCAGCATGGCCGGGTCGTGGCCGTCGAGCTGAAAACGCCGCATCACCTCCGCTTTCAGCTCGTGCACCGAGAACTGCGAGGTGTCGAGCACCAGGTTGGCCAGCGACTTCACCTCCGTCAGCGCCACCCGTTCGGTCCGGATGGCCTCCACGATCGGGAGGTCCTTGGCCAGGGGGTGTGGCCGCCGCGTCTCGGAGTAGCGGCGGGCCAGCACCTCGTCGGTGGCCTCCAGGAAGATCAGGATGGCGTGCGGCACGAGCTTCTGCAGCCGCTGCCGGTAGAAGTCGGGAAAGACCGTCGCGAAATCGCGCGTACGGACATCGACCACGATCCCCACCCGGTCGGCCTTCTCGTGCTCGGCCACCTCGGAGAGGAAAGGCTCGATCAGCGCCACCGGCAGGTTGTCCGTGCAGTAGAAACCCAGGTCCTCCAGCGTCGACTGGACGTACGACTTCCCCGAGCCGGAGAGCCCGGTGATGATGACCAGGTACTCGGGAGCCTTCATCTGAGCTCGTGGATCGACACGCGGTTCTCCATGAAGTGCGGAACGAGCACGCGGTTCCGCTTCGAATCGAAGCCGATGGCGGCGGGGGCGTCGACCTTCTCCACCGCGGGCTCGAACGGCCCGGACGAGGGGCCGCGGTAGACCGCCTTCGCCTCCCAGCTCGAGATCAGGAACGACCCGTCGTCGAGCACCACCAGCCCGTCGAGGCTCCCGGCCGGCAGCGTGACCGCCCGGCTCTTCTTCCCCTGCTCGATGGCGTAGAGCTCCGCCGCTCCGAAGCCCACCACCCAGAGCATGCCGTCACTGACGGCCACCCCGTTCGGCCGGTGGAGATCGGTCCCGCGGACGAGCCTCTTCGGCTTGCCGCCGGTGACTTCCCAGATGGCGTCGGTCCCGGTGGGGGCGAAGTCGCCGTCAGGGCCCGCTTTCAGGCCGCTGTCGGAGAGGAAGACCCGGTTGTCGCCGGCGGCCAGGCCGTTCAGGAACGTGGCTCCCTGCACGGAAAATGCGCCTCGCGGCTCCCCCGTCCGGCGGTCGAAGCGGACCACCCGGTTGATGTCGGCCACCCACAGCTCCTCGCCGGCGAGGACGAGCCCTTTCGGCGCGTTGAGCCTGATGTTCGGGGCGGCCGCGTCGATCCATCGCGCCTCCACCTCCAGCGTCTCGGCGTTGATGCGGGAAATGTAGCCGTTGTCGTCGGCCGCCAGCGGAGCGCCGTTGATGTTGCTGACGAAGTAGACATCCTGCTCGGCGTCGTGGATCACGCACTCGGGCGTGCTGAAGCCCTCCGACAGGATGACCGGCTGCGGGGGCGCCGGCTCGGCCGGTGCCGGCTCGGGCGCGGTGACGGTCATGTCGGGCTCCGGCTCCCGGCAGCCGAACGCGGCCAGGAGCGCGATC
The DNA here is from genome assembly GCA_035525045.1 of Thermoanaerobaculia bacterium. GTDB lineage: Bacteria > Acidobacteriota > Thermoanaerobaculia > Gp7-AA8 > Gp7-AA8 > DATLEX01. The sequence continues at coordinate 37,988 of DATLEX010000339.1, forward strand.
AGAACGAGGATCAGAGCGATCTGTCGAGACATTCATCCCTCCTTTGTCGCATGGAGGATGAGCCTATCTCTGGCGGCGGGTCCTGTCGAGAACGTCGGGGTTGAAACGCGTGCGCGTATGCACGCTGCGAATCTCGGAGCTGACGGCCGACTCGGGGGGGGCGGCCGGGAGCGAGCTCGAGGCGGCGGTGGCGGCCGCACCACGGCGGGCGATCTGCTCGTCGATGCGCCGGGTGAACTCCCGCGCCGAGTCGTAGCCCTGCAGCTTCATCAGGTGGTTCCGGGCGGCGATCTCGACCAGGAGGGCCAGATTGCGGCCGGACGCCACGGGAAGGCGGACGTAGGGCTTGGAGACGCCGAGGAGCTCGTACTGCTCGCCGACGATGCCGAGCCGATCGTACTCGGTCCCCTCGATCCACTTCTCGAGCTTCACCACCAGGTCGATCGGCTTGACGTCGCGGGTGGAGGCCACGCCGAAGAGGTCCTTCACGTCGATGATGCCGATCCCCCGCAGCTCCATGTGATGGCGCAGCAGGTCGTTGGAGTAGCCGAGCAGGACGTCGTTCGGGTGCCGCCGCACCACCACCATGTCGTCGGCGATGAGCCGGTGGCCGCGATAGACCAGGTCGAGGGCGCACTCGCTCTTGCCGATTCCGCTGTCGCCGAGCAGGAGCACGCCGATGCCGTAGACGTCCAGCAGCCCGGAGTGGAGGGTCAGCCGCGGGGCCATCGTCTCTTCCAGGTAGTAGGTGATGCGGGTGATGGTCGCCGAAGAGAGCGCGGTGGTGGAGAAGAGCGGCACGGAGCGCTTCTCGCACTCCTGCCTGAACTCCTCGAGGGGGGTGATCCCCTTGGTGACCACGAAGCAGGAGACATCGAGGGCGGCCACGTCGCGCACGCGCTTCTCCCGGAGGCGGGGCGGCAGGCTCTGCAGGTACTTCGTCTCCGACTCGCCGATGATCTGCACGCGCCACGGCTTGATGTACTCGTAGTAGCCGGCGAAGGCGAGTCCCGGCTTCTGCACCCGCGGCCGGGCGATGACGCGGTCGAGCCCGTCGTCCCCGACGTTCAGCCGGAGGGCGAGGTCTTCCAGATGATCATCGCCGATGAGCGTCCGAACCGTGGTCTGGACGAAGTCTTCCTGGGCGGTCACACCCGTATGGTACAGCGACGAGGGCTCCGGACTCAGAGGGAGGGGGGCCCGAGCCCCGAGCACCGAGCCCTGAGCCCCAATTCTCAGAACTCGGGCGCGATCAACCCCAGGTTATTGTCCTTCCGCTTGTAGATCACCGACACCTTGTCGGTATCGAGGTCGCGGAAGACGATGAACTCGTTCTTCGAGTCGTCGAGGAGGAGGGCGGCGTGCTCGATGGACATGGGGCGGATGGGCAGGTTGGAGGTCTTGATGATCCGCCGCCGGGTTTGGTCGGCGGTCTCCCGGAAGTGGCCGGGCTCGAGCACCTGGACGGCCCATTGGGAGATGGCGGCGCCAGCGCTCTTGACCCGCCCGTTGCGATGATGGTCGCGGATCTTCTTGCGGTTCTTCTGGGCCTGGCGCTTGACGTGGTCGAGCGCGGCGTTGATGGCGTCTTCCATCGACTCGACCGATTCCTGGACCGACTTCACGTCGTGCTCTTTCCCGACGATGATGATCTCGCAGATGTTCCGGTACTTCTGGACGTCGAGGACGACCCGGACGTCGATGACGTCGTCGAAGAGGCGCTGCTCCACCTTGGAGAGCTTCCTGGTGATGAGGTCGCGGATCCTGTCGCTGACCTCGTAATTCCGGCCGGAGATCTCAGTTGCCATGCAGGACACCTCGTTTCAAGGAACATGTCGTTCGCCCTAATCGTAATGCCACATGGACCGTGCGGCCAGTGCCCGGCGTCACGGAGGGCGAGCCGAAACAGCTAAAAAACCTGCTTTCGGTCCGTCGATGACGGGATGTTGAGCTCGTCGCGGTACTTGGCGACGGTGCGGCGGGCGATGTTGATTCCTTCGTCGTTGAGGATCTTCATGATTTTGGAGTCCGAGAGCGGCTTGCGGGGGTCCTCCGCCTCGATGAAGCCCTGGATCTTCTTCTTCACGGTCAGGCTGGAGATGTCCTCGCCGGTCTCCGAGTCGATGCCGCTGTGGAAGAAGTACTTCATCAGGAAGAGCCCGCGAGGGGTGTGCATGTACTTGTTCGAAACCACGCGCGAGACGGTCGACTCGTGCATCTGGATGTCGTCGGCCACGTCCCGCAGGACCAGGGGACGAAGAAAGTCGATCCCCTTCTCCAGGAACTCCCGCTGGTGCTTGACGATCGACTCGGCCACCTTGTAGATGGTGCGCTGGCGCTGGTCGAGGGACTTGATCAGCCACACGGCCGAGCGGATCTTGTCCTTGATGTAGTTGACCGTCTCCCCGTCCCGCTTCGAGTCCATGGAGTTGAGCATGGCCCGGTAGCTGCCGTTGATGCGCAGCTTCGGCATGCCGTCCTCGTTGAGGACGATGACGTACTCGTCGCCCACCTTCTGCACGTAGACGTCGGGCTCGACGTAGATGGCGCGCTCGTTCGAGTACTTCCGCCCCGGTTTCGGATCGAGATGCTTGATGATCTCGACGATGCCTTCGAGCGTCTTCATGTCGATGTTCAGCGCCTTGGACAGCTGTACGAAGTGGCGCTGCATGAACATCTCCCAGTGATCGCGGATGATCTCGTCGACCAGCGGCGCGTCGATCTCGAGGAACTCCAGCTGGAGCAGCAGGCACTCGCGCAGGTCGCGCGCGCCGACCCCCAGCGGATCGAGACTCTGCACCGCCTTCACCGCCTTCTCCACGTCCTGCGGATCGTAGTTGCCGGCGGCGAGGATCTCCTCGTTCGTGGCGCGGAGATAGCCGTCCTCGTCGATGTTCCCGATGATGAACGCACCGATCTCCTTCACCTTCGGCGAAGCGTCGCTCATGTTGAGCTGCCAGGTGAGGTGGTCGGTCAGGTTCGGCGGACGGGTGAGCGTGTTCTCGATGGGGAACTCTTCGTGCTCCTCCCCCATCCCGCGCGGGTTGTAGCCGTACTCGATGTAGTCCTGGAAGTAGGCGTCGTAGTCGATCTCGTCGAAGGAGTCCTTTTCTTTCTCCGGTTCTTCCGTCGTTTCGGCCTTCTTCTCTTCCTCCCCTTCGGTCTTCGTCTCCTGCGCCTCGGCCTCGGCTTCCTCGCTCTTGGTCTCCTCGGCCGTTTCCTCGAGGAGCGGATTCTCGAGCAATTCCTGGTTGAGCACTTCCTGGAGCTCGAGCTTCGACAACTGCAGCAGCTTGATCGCCTGCTGCAGCGACGGCGTCATGATCAGCTTCTGGGAGAGCTTGAGATGGAGTTTTTGTTCTAGTGCCATTCGAAAGAGAACGGGAGAAAACGGGCGGCCGGGTCAGTGGAGGTTGAAGCTCTCGCCGAGGTAGATCCGGCGGACTTCGGCGTCTGCCGAGAGCTCCTCCGGCACTCCCTGCCGAAAGATTTCGCCTTCCTTGATGATATAAGCGCGATCGGTGATCTTCAATGTTTCCCGCACGTTATGATCGGTGATGAGGATTCCGATGCCGCGGGAGCGCAGCTGTGACACGATTCGTTGGATTTCAAAGACTGCGATTGGATCGATTCCTGCAAAGGGCTCATCCAGCAAAATGAATGCCGGGTTGATGGCCAGGCTCCTGGCGATCTCCACCCGCCGCCGCTCCCCTCCCGACAGCGAATAGGCCCGGTTCCGCGCGATGTGCGTGATGCCGAACTCCTCGAGCAGCGCGCGGGTCCGCCGCTCCCGCTCCGACAGCGGAAGATTCATCGTTTCGAACACCGACAACAGATTCTCCTCCACCGTCAGCTTGCGAAACACCGACGGCTCCTGCGGCAGATAGCTGATCCCCCGCTGCGCGCGCAGATACATCGGAAGCTGCGTGATGTCGTTCTCCCCCAGCATCACCTTCCCGCCGTCGGGTCGCACCAGTCCCACGATGATGTAGAACGTCGTGGTCTTCCCCGCGCCGTTCGGTCCCAGGAGTCCGACGATCTCTCCCTGCCGGATCTCGACCGAGACGTCGTGCACCACCGTCCGCCCCCGATACACCTTCTCCAGGTTCGAGGCCGAAAGGCGCAGCGAGGCCGGAGCCTTCTCACGCTCCGTGGTGAACGGCAGAACTGTGCGGGTCGAATCAGCCATTGGTCAGCGCGAAGTATATGGGAGGGTGCCGAGTCACCGGTTCATTGCTGCTTGAAGGTTCCCTGCGTCTCGCCGGTGGGCGAGAGGACCTGCACGCGGTTGCGGCTGATGTCGAACTGGATCTGCTGGCCGCTGAGCGATCCCTGCGGGTCGGTGGCCGTGGCCGGCGATCCGTGAAGCCAGGCCATCTTCTCTTTCAGGTGGTAGATGGCCTTGTCTCCGGTGGCCTTCCGGCTGGTGGCCTTCTCCAGCAACACCACTTTCTCCTCGGCCTCGAGGCGCTCGACCTTCTGCTGGGCGTCGAAGTAGAGCCGCGCCTCGCCGGCCGAGATCGTGCGCGTCTCGTCTTCGATCACCACGTCGCCGAGCAGGTTGACCTGACGCTCGTTGCGCCGCGCCACGAGCTGCTCGCTCTTCGAACGCAGGGGGATTTTCCGCGGCTGTACCTCCACGTTGTAGAGGACGGTCCGGACGTTTCCGCGCGCGGTGATCGTCTGTCCCGTCCCCTCGATCTGCAACTCCGACGCGAACAGCGTGTTCGTCTCCTGCCAGGCGCGGACGTTTCCGCTGAACGAGGCGGTGTTGCTGGCCTGCCGCATCACCAGCACGTCCGAGTTGACGAAGACCGGCTTCCCCGCCGGAAAGAGATTGGTGCTGTCGGCCGAGGGCCCGCCCTGTTTCGCGACGAGCTCGGCGATCACTTCTCCGGTGGCCATGGCCGTCCCGCTCTTCGGTGAAAACTCGATCTGCTTCGCCTTCAGCGTCTGCCCGTCGGAGATGACCGTGGGATCGAAGCCGGGCGATGCGGTCAGCAGGATCCGGTCGCCGGCGATGTCGTAATGCGCGCGGATGGCCGAGGCCTGCGTCTTCGCGTCGCGGTATTTGAAATTGCCGTCCAGGAACGCCGTGGAGGCGCGATGCCGCACCGGGTCAAAGGAGACGGTGGCGCGATCGACGCGCACCTCGCGCGGCTCGGCGTCCCGTTCCACCATCACCACGGCGCCCTCTGCCCGCAGTTCCCGCAGCGCACGCTGCACGACCGCGGCGCGGAACGTGCCGGCATCGATGTCACGCTTCGGCGGCCCGTCGAGCACGGCGTGCGCCGGACCCTTCTCACCGACGATGTTGATGGCGCTGACGTCTCCGTTCGGCGTGAATTCGGTGAAGAAGCGATCGCCGGTGATGTGCTTGCGGCCGCCGAGATCCTCGCCCGGCATCGGATTGCCCGACAGAACGATGTCGATGTTCTGGTGGCCCTCGAGCGATACCAGCCGGCTCCGGTCCGGCGTGAACGCGCCGAAGATACGGTCGGCACGAAGCCGGTCCGCGCCGCGGTCGGCCACCACACCGCCGGTGAACGTGACGTCGTTTACATTCCGGCGGAACACCACCTCCTGCCCGTCGATCGTCAGCGGCGGCTCGTTCGGCTTCCCCGGTTCCAGCGTCGCCGAGACGTTCTGGAAGAGCCGGAGCGTCTCCCCCGCGACGTTCATGTCGAGCGCGCCGCCTTTCCCCCGCCAGCGGTCGATCCTGAACTGGACCGGGATCCTGTTCGTGAGGCGGCTGCCGTCGAAGTGCATCTCCGCCGTCTGCACTTCGACGCCGTCGCTGGAGGTGAGGCGCACGCCCCCCTTCACGTCGGCTTCCTTCGTTTCACTGTTGTACTGCGCGAGCGGACTGGTGAGCTCGTACGTGAGGTCGTTCGGCCGGTACATCGTGATCTGAACGCCCTCGAGGGTGTTCCACCCCGAGGCGAAGCCGACCACGCGGC
>DATLEX010000340.1:0-5978 GCA_035525045.1 Thermoanaerobaculia bacterium
CCTGCTCACCGGCCTCTGCGTGGCCATCGCCTTCCGGGCCGGCGTCTGGAACATCGGCGCGGAGGGACAGTTCATCGTCGGGGCCATCGCCGCGTGGCTCGCCTCCCCGTACGGGATCACGGCATCGATCGCCGCGGCGGCCGTGGCCGGAGCGGCGTGGGCGTCCATCGCCACGGCGATGCGGCTGTGGCGCAACGCCCCGGAGGTGCTGACGACGATCCTGCTCAACTTCGTGGCCGTCCATCTCCTCGGCTGGATGGTGAACGGGCCGCTGCGGGAGCGAAGCGGACGCTATCCGCAGTCGGATCCCGCGGCGGCGGCCCGCCCGCGGGCCGCCGACGTCCATGCCGGCGTGGTGATCGCCGTCGCCATCGCCGTCGCAGCGTGGTGGCTTCTCTACCGGACGACGGAGGGGCTGCGGCTGCGCGCCACCGGCCTCAACCCCGCCGCGGCGCGCTACAGCGGGATCAACGTCGCCGCGCAGATCGCGCGGGCCATGGCCATCTCCGGCGCCGTAGCGGGGATCGCCGGGGGCATCGAGGTCCTGGGGGTCACGCACCGGCTGTTCGAGCGGCTGGCGGCCGGCTACGGATACTCCGGGATCGCGGTGGCGCTGCTGGCCCAACTCCATCCGATCGGAAGCATCGTGTCGGCGCTCTTCTTCGGCGCGCTCTCGGCCGGCGCGGGCGAGCTGCAGCGGAGCGCGGCCATCTCCGCCACGATCGGCACGTTCGGCCAGGCCGTGGTCATCCTGGCCGTCGTTGCCGCCGGGGCGATGATCGAGCGGCGGCGTGCCTGGAGGCCGTCGGATGCTTGAGCTGCTGGCCGGCGCCGTGCCGCTCGCCATCGTCGCGTCCGTCCCGCTGCTCTTCGCGGTCGAGGGGGAGCTGCTCGTCCAGCGCAGCGGGATGATCAACCTCGGCATCGAAGGGATGCTGCTGTCCGCGGCCTTCGGCGCCTCGCTCGGCGCGGGGCTGACGGGGTCGATCGCCGGCGGCGTCGCCGGCGGGATCGCCGGCTCGGCGATCGTGGCGGCGATCTTCGGCCTCTTCGCCATCGCCCTGTGCGCCGACCAGATTGTCACCGGCGCGGCGCTGAACCTGCTCGCACTCGGCCTCACCGCGTTCGTCTATCGCGAGTTGCAGGGACGGATCGACGCGCCGCCGGCGATCTCCGTCGATCTGCTCACTCCCACGGCCTGGCTGGTCGTTCCCGCGCTGCTGGCCATCCTCCTCTGGCGGACGAGCAGCGGGCTGCGGATTCGGGCGGCCGGCGAGAACCCGGCGGCCCTCCTCGCCGCGAGGCGATCCGTCGCCGCCCACCGCTGGCTGGCGCTGACCGTCGAGGCGCTGCTGGCCGGCCTGGCCGGCGCGCACCTGGCGCTGGCGCTGTCGAACGGGTTCGCGGAGAACATGAGCGCGGGACGCGGCTATATCGCCCTGGCCGTGGTGATCTTCGGGCGCTGGCGCGTGAAGGGCGCGCTCGTCGGGACGGCCGTCTTCGGGATCGCCGCCGCGCTGCAGTACGCGCTGCAGGCGGCCGGCACAGCGGTGCCCTTCCATCTCCTGCTGGCCACGCCGTACCTCGTCACGCTGCTCATCCTCTGCGGCGTCGCCGGCCGGGTGCGGGCGCCGGAAGCGCTCGGCAAATATTGATCGAGCGCCTTCGACAAGGCCGGCCGCTCCGCCCCTGCTAGACTACCGGACCTCACGTTCGTCAACCCCCACAGCACTCAAAACGGAGATTTGCGCATGTTCCGATCGACCCTTCTTCTGGTGTCCCTCACGCTGCTGCTCACGCACCCGGCCGCCGGACAGGTGGCGCGTGGCTCGGCCGGCCGCTTCGAGCCGATCGAGATCTTCGAGTTGGAGTGGGCGTCGGACCCGCAGATCTCGCCCGACGGCCGGCGGATCGTGTACGTGCGCAACTTCGCCGACATCATGAAGGACCGCTATCGCTCGAACCTCTGGACGATCAACGCCGATGGCACCGAGCACCGTCCGCTCACGACCGGGAACGTGAGTCAGTCCGCGCCGCGGTGGTCTCCGGACGGACGCCGGCTGCTCTACACCTCGTCCGAGAGCGGGTCTTCGCAGCTTTACGTTCGCTTCGACTCGGGGCAGACGGCGATGCTGACGCGCTTGGCGCGCGCGCCGCGTCAGGCGGTCTGGTCGCCCGACGGGAAGCAGATCGCGTTCGTGATGAGTGTCGACGAGGAACCGCAGTCGCTGGCCAAGATGCCGAAGGCTCCGGAGGGGGCGGAGTGGGTGAAGGCCCCGAAGGTGATCGAGTCGATCCAGTATCGCAGCGACGGCTCCGGTTACCTCGAGCCCGTCTTCTCGCAGATCTTCGTGCTGTCCGCCGAGGGCGGCACGCCGCGCCAACTGACGCGCGGCGCGTTTCACCACGGCGGACGACCGGAGTGGAGCCGCGATGGGCGATCGATTCTGTTCGCCGCGAATCGGAATGCGAACTGGGAGCTCGATCCGCGCGACAGCGAGATCCACGAGGTCGCGCTCAGCGACGGATCGATCCGGACGCTCACCACGCGGAAAGGACCCGACCAGAGCCCGCTCGTCTCGCCCGATGGAACTACGATCGCCTATCTCGGCAGCGATGAACGGTACGCCGGCTACCAGCTCACACAGCTCTACGTGATGAACCGCGACGGGAGTGATCCGCGCCTCGTCAGCGGCGAGCTCGATCGCGATGTGGATGCCATTGTCTGGGCCGCAGACGGCAAGGGACTCTACTTCCAGTACGACGATCGGGGGAACACGAAGGTCGGACACATCACTCTCGCAGGAAAGGTCGAGACGCTGGCGGGGGACCTCGGCGGAACGACGCTCGACCGGCCGTACGACGGCGGGAGCTTCTCCGTCGCTCCGTCCGGAACGTTCGTCTACACGACTTCACGGCCCGAGCATCCCGCCGATCTCGCCGTGGCCAGGCGTGGATCGAAGCCGGTGCGCGTGACCAGGCTCAACGACGATCTCTTCGGCCACAAGCGCCTGGGCGCCGTCGAAGAGATCACCTACACGTCGTCGCACGACGACCGCAGGATCCAGGCCTGGGTGGTGAAGCCGCCCGATTTCGATCCGTCGAAGAAGTACCCCTTGATCCTGGAGATCCACGGCGGCCCCTTTGCCAATTACGGAGACCGCTTCGCCACCGACATGCAGTTGTACGCATCGGCGGGATACGTCGTGCTGTACGCGAACCCGCGCGGGAGCACGAGCTATGGAGAGGAGTTCGGGAATCTCATTCACCACAACTATCCGGGAAACGACTACGACGACCTGATCTCCGGCGTCGACGCCGTGATCGAGAAGGGATACGTCGATCCGGCCAATCTCTTCGTCACCGGCGGAAGCGGCGGGGGTGTCCTGACGAGCTGGATCATCGGGAAGACGGACCGGTTCCGCGCGGCCGTCGTCGCCAAGCCGGTGATCAACTGGTACAGCTTCGTGCTCACGGCGGACATTCCGGGATTCTTCTACCGCTACTGGTTCTCCGCCCCGCCGTGGGAAGACCCGGAGCAGTATCTGCGCCGCTCGCCGATCTCGCTGGTCGGCAACGTGAAGACGCCCACTATGGTGATCACGGGCGAGACGGATTACCGCACGCCGATCTCCGAATCGGAACAGTACTACCAGGCTCTCAAGATCCGCGGCGTTCCCGCCGCGCTGGTGCGGATCCCCGATACGCCGCACAACTTCGCCGCGCGCCCCAGCACGATGCTGTCGAAGTTCGTCCACACGGTGGCCTGGTTCGAGCGCTATCGGACGAAGTGAGCTCTCAATCTACCCAAAGATATTTGAAATTTGAGAGTCAAAGACCGGGCTCGGGCTCGGGCGCGGGCTCGGGCGCGGGAAAGACTCGCGAACGCCGCCCGACCGAGTGAGCCACCCCGTGCCCGAGCCCGGCTTTTGACTCACAAGACTTTGGCGCTGAGAAAGTTGTAAGCGCCTAGCCACGACCCCACGAGCCGAGCGATTCCCAGATCGAGGCGACACCGCGCTCGACGTCCCCCGAGAACGCCTGGTGGGGTAACGAGGCCAGCGCCGCGGCGATGAGCGGCACGATGTCCGGCGTCGCGCCGCGGAGACCGGTCTCGTGATCCACCAGAAAGCGCGTGCTCACCCGCCCGGCCCGGAAGGCCTCGTGCGTGACGACCCGTCGCAGCCACGAACCATTCGTCGTCACGCCGAGGATGACGAGCTCGCGGAGAGCGCGGTCGAGACGATCGATTGCTTCCTCCCGGTCCTCCCCGTAGCAGATCAGCTTCGCCAGCATCGGATCGAAGCTCAGGCCAATCTCCGTCCCCTCCATCACACCGGAGTCGACGCGCACGCCGGGACCCGCCGGCTCGCGGTAGACGGCGATGCGGCCGCTCTGCGGCAGAAAGCGGTCCTCCGGATCCTCGGCGTAGAGGCGGACTTCGATGGCATGGCCGCGCTGCCGGATGTCCTCCTGCTTCCACGGCAGCCGGCCGCCCGACGCCACTTCGATCTGCGCCCGCACCAGGTCGACGCCGGTCACGAGCTCGGTCACCGGATGCTCGACCTGGAGTCGGGTATTCATCTCCAGGAAGTAGAAGTCGCCGGAGGGGGCTAGGAGGAACTCGACCGTCCCGGCGTTCTGGTAGTCGACGCCGCGCGCCGCGGCCACGGCCGCCTTCGTCATCTTCGCCCGCAGCTCGGCCGGGTAGTTCGGCGCGGGCGATTCCTCGACGACCTTCTGATGCCGCCTCTGAATCGAGCAGTCGCGCTCGAAGAGATGGATGATCTCCCCGCGCGCGTCGCCGAAGACCTGCACCTCGACGTGACGCGGCTCCTCGATGGAGCGCTCCAGGATGAGGCGGTCGTCGCCGAAGGCCTTCAGCGCCTCGCGGCGCGCCGACTCGAGCGCCGCCTGCATCTCGCCGGGGGCGCGGACGATCTTCATCCCCTTCCCGCCCCCTCCCGCCGAGGCCTTGACCAGGATGGGAAATCCGATCTTCTTCGCCTTGGCGGTGAGCGTGGCGTCGCTCTGATCGCCGCCGTCGTATCCCGGTACGACGGGGACGCCGAGGGACTGCATCAGGCGCCGCGACTCCGCCTTCGATCCCATGGCCGCGATCGACTTCGCCTTCGGGCCGACGAAGGCGATGCCGCTCTCCTCGCACGCCGCCGCCAGATCGGCGCGCTCGGAGAGGAAGCCGTAGCCGGGATGGATGGCGTCCGCTCCTGTGGCACGCGCGGCGTCGATCACCGACGCGACATCGAGATAGCTCGTGATGGGAACCGCCTCCTCGAAGAAGCGCCGCACGTAGCGCGTGTCGTCCCGTTGGTCGAAGGCGAGCACCGTCTCGATGCCCATCTCCCGGCAGGCGCGGGCGATGCGCACCGCGATCTCCCCCCGGTTGGCGACGAGGAGCTTTTTCACTCGGCCCACGGCGCCTTCTTCTTCTCGAGGAAGGCCTTCATCCCCTTCTGTCCCTCCTCGGAAACCCGCCGCGTGGCGATGGCCTCGATCGTGTAGGGAACCGACTCGGCGCGGTCGTGCGAGGTGACGTGGGCGATGAGCTTCTTGCACTCCCGCACCGCTTCCGGACCCGACGACTGCAACTGCGCGACGGTCTCACCGACCGCGGCATCGAGATCCTCCGCAACCCGGTGAACGAGGCCGATCCGCAATGCGCGCTCGGCGTCGAATCGTTCGCCGGTCAGAAACAACGCGCGCGCGTGCGACGCGCCGATCTTGCCGATCACGTAGGGCGAGATCACGGCCGGCAGGATGCCGAGCTTGACCTCGGAGAGGCCGAACCGGCTGTCGGGAGTGCAGAGGGCGATGTCGCACACCGCCACCAGCCCCACCCCGCCGCCGATGGCCGCCCCCTGAATGCGGCCGACGACGGGGAGCGGGCAGGCGTCGATCACCGCATACATCTTCGCCAGCTTCGCCGAGTCGCGGATGTTCTCGTCCCGCGTGTACGA
>DATLEX010000055.1:0-2050 GCA_035525045.1 Thermoanaerobaculia bacterium
AATTCCGGCCCCGGCACGCTCAGATCCACGATCGCGGCGCGATCGACTTCGCGCCATGGTGCGCCGCGCAGACGCCGCGGCGCTCAGACGGGTGCTGTCGTCGCCGCGCGGTGAACTTGCCCGGGCCTTAGGCCTCAGGCCTTGTCAGGCCTTAGACTCCACGTACGCACGTGAGCCTGACCAGCGGAACGAAGCTGGGACCGTATGAGATCGTCGCGCCGCTCGGCGCCGGCGGAATGGGAGAGGTGTATCGCGCCCGAGACACCCGCCTCGATCGCCAGGTCGCCATCAAGGTTCTTCCCCCGCATCTCTCCGCCTCGGCCACGCTCCGTGAGCGATTCGAGCGGGAGGCACGGGCGATCTCACGCCTCTCGCACGCGCACATCTGCGGGATTCACGACGTCGGGCGCGAAGACGGAACCGATTTCCTCGTGCTCGAGTATCTGGAAGGAGAGACGCTCGAACATCGCCTGGCGCGCGGACCGCTGCCGATCGATCAGGTGCTGCGCTATGGAGCCGAGATCGCCGATGCGCTGGATGCGGCACACCGTCACGGCATCGTTCATCGCGATCTCAAGCCTTCGAACGTGATGCTCACCCGCGGCGGCGTGAAGCTGCTCGACTTCGGTCTGGCGAAGTACCGGCACGACGGCAGCGATACGGCGGGGATCACGGCCCAGGCCACGGCCGCCCGCCCGCTGACCGAGGAAGGAACGATCGTCGGAACCTTTCAATACATGGCGCCCGAGCAGTTGGAGGGGGGCGAGGTCGACCACCGAACCGATCTCTTTGCCTTCGGTGCTCTCCTCTATGAGATGGTGACGGGAAGACGTGCTTTCGACGGCAAGTCGAAGACCAGCGTCATCGCCGCCATCCTCGACCGCGAGCCGGAGCCGATCTCGGTCGTGCAGCCGCTCGCGCCGCCGGCGCTGGAGCGTGTCATCCGGATGTGCCTGGCCAAAGAGCCTGATCGTCGCTGGCAGAGCGCGCACGACGTGGGGGCGGAGTTGCGGTGGATCGCCGAGGCCGTTGGGAACGGAAGACCGGCGCAGGTGCCGCGGCGCCACGCCGCGCTGCTGGCCGCGCTGGCCGCCGGTCTGGCCCTCGGCGCGGCCGGATTCTGGATCTTGCGGCCGCAGCCGGTCCCCGCGGAGCCGGCCCGCGCGCTGATCGCGCCGCCGCCGGGCGCCGAGTTCGACCTCTTCGCCGGTCCGGTGGCCATCTCGCCCGATGGCCGGCGGATCGCCTTCGTGGCCCGGGCGACTGGCGGCGGGGTGGCCCTCTGGGTTCAGACTCTTCGAACGGGCGGCGTGCAGCGTTTGAGCGGGACCGAGGACGCGCGATTTCCGTTCTGGTCCCCCGACAGCCGATCCATCGGATTCTTCGACTTGAACAACCTCAAGCGCATCGATCCCGACGGCGGGCCACCCCACGTCATCTGCACGGCCTTGAATGCGCGCGGCGGCACGTGGGGACGCGAGGGGACCATCCTCTTCGCGCTGATCCGCGACGGCCTCTACGAAGTTGCGGCCGCCGGAGGGACTCCGACGAGAATCACGGAGGCCACATCCCCGGAAGCCGATCATCGCTGGCCGTACTTTCTACCCGACGGCCGGCACTACCTCTATCTTGCCCGCGACGAGAACCCATACCAAAGCGTCATCTGGCTGGGAAAACGGGGATCGGCCGATCGGACGCGTATCACCGTCGCCTCGGGTGGCCCCGTTTACAGCAACGGATATCTCTTCTTCACGCGCGAGAAAACGCTGCTGGCCCAGCATCTCGACCTCTCGAAGCGCGCCCTCGCCGGCGACCCAGTCCCCATCTCCGAGCACCTGCATTACCTCGGCGGGATGGCCAGCGCGATCTTCGGTGTCTCCGACTCCGGCCTGCTGGTCTATTCGAGCGGCGGCTCCTCCACGCTGGCGCTGGTCTGGTATGGACGGGATGGACGTGAGCTGGGACGCGTCGGTGAGCCGGCCGAATACACCAGCGTCGACCTGGCGCCGGACGACCGCCGCATCGCCACAACGGTCATGGTAGGCGGGCA
>DATLEX010000345.1:0-24520 GCA_035525045.1 Thermoanaerobaculia bacterium
CAGATCACGCAGATGGGAGGCATCCACTCCCAGATCCCGCAGCTCGTGCAGATGACGCCGAAGTTCACCGTGCGCAACTACGACGACCTGCTGGCCCGGCTGCGGCAGAGCCCGCGCGTGGTCGACCAGACCATCGACCTGATGCGGAGGGGAATCGAGTCGGGCATCACGCCGCCGCGGATCACGCTCGGCGAGGTGGCGGGCCTGATCGCCAACCAGCTCGTCGACGACGTCGAGAAGAGCCCCATCTACCAGGTCGGGTTCACCGAGTTCCGCGCCAACATTCCGGCCGAGGAGCGCGGCCGGATCCAGGCGGAGGCGAGGAAGGTGATCGCCGGGAACGTGATCCCTTCCCTGCGAAAGCTCCACCGCTTCTGGGTCGAGGATTACTACCCCCGCACGCGCCAGTCGGTGGCCATGGCCGATCTTCCCGACGGGCCGGCCTGGTACGCGCACAACGTCCGGGTCATGACCACCACCAGCATGACGCCCGACCAGATCCACGAGCTGGGATTGAGCGAGGTGAAGCGGATCCGCGCCGAGATGGAGCAGATCCGCGAGCAGGCCGGCTTCCAAGGCTCGCTCGCGGAGTTCTTCGAGTTCCTCCGCACCGATCCCCGCTTCTTCCACACCACGCGGGAAGGGCTCCTGGTCGAGTACCGCGACATCGCCAAGCGCATCGATCCCGAGCTGCCCCGGCTCTTCGGCCGCCTTCCGCGACTCCCCTACGGCGTGGTCCCCGTGCCGGAGTACTCCGAGAAGACGCAGACCACCGCCTACTACAACCCCGGCTCGCTCGAGGCGGGCCGGCCCGGACTCTTCTACGCCAACACCTACAACCTCCCCGCCCGTCCCCGCTGGGAGATGGAGGCGCTGACCATCCATGAGGCCGTCCCCGGACATCACCTGCAGCTCGCCCTCGCCCAGGAGCTCGAGGACGTGCCGAAGTTCCGCCGCTTCGGCGGCTACACCGCCTTCGTCGAGGGGTGGGGGCTGTATTCCGAGTCCCTCGGGCCGGAGCTGGGGATGTACAAGGACCCCTACTCGAAATTCGGCCAGCTCACCTACGAGATGTGGCGCGCGGTGCGGCTGGTGGTCGATACCGGGATGCACTCGAAGGGGTGGACGCGGCAGCAGGCCATCGAGTTCTTCAAGGAGAACGCCGGGAAGTCGGAGCACGACATCGTGGTGGAGATTGACCGCTACATCGTCTGGCCGGGACAGGCCCTGGCCTACAAGCTCGGCGAGCTGAAGTTCAAGGAGCTGCGCTCCTGGGCCACGAAGGAGCTCGGCGAGCGCTTCAACATCCGCGAGTTCCACGACACGGTGCTCTCGGCCGGCGCGCTGCCGCTGCCCGTGCTGGAGACGCGTGTCCGGGAGTGGGTGGCGACGAAGAGCGCGGCCGCCGGGGTCATTCCGCGCCGCGAAGACGGCGAGGAATCCCCCGCCGACGGAGCGGGCAGCGTGCCGGCCTCCCGCTCATGACACGTGCCCTCTCCCGCTTGCGGGAGAGGGTGGCGCGAAGCGCCGGGTGAGGGCCCTTGGTCGCGCGACACGCCCCCTCATCCGGTCCTTCGCTCCGCTCAGGACCACCTTCTCCCCCGCCGGAGGCGGGGGAGAAGGCTCAGCGGAATGACACAGAGCACTCCTAGAACCGCAGCGCGGCAAGCCCGACGGTGATCGCGCCGAAGGCGATCTCTCGCCAGCCGATCGTCTTCGCCGCGGGCGGTTCATGGGTGAGGCCCCACGCCGCGCGGAGGAGAAGAATCAGCATGGCCGTGACGGCGCCGAGGTGGGCGAAGAACATCACGGCGACGACGGCCATGGTGTGCAACAGCATCGCCGGCCAGGGGGCCGCCGGCTTTCCGTGGGCCCGCGCCAGGAGCGTCCGGACGTAGATGATCGACGGCAACGAGCGGGCCACGATGATTCCCGCCAGCGCGAATGCCGGCACGATCCGCATCCCGCCGGCGATGGCGATGGCCGCGGCGCTGCTCGACATGGCCACCGCCCCGCTCAGCTCGGGCAGGAGCGCCCGGCTTCGCTTCAGCGAGTCGTAGAGGATCTGGGTCAGCGCCAGCGGCGCGACGAGGCCGAGGGGGATCAGCACCGCCGCCCCCTCACCCGCGACGGCGAGGGACAGCATCACCACGGCCGCGCCGGCGTAGGCGAAGGCGAACGTCCAGCAGTACGGCGTGCGGGGGTAGCGCTTCCCGCGCAGGGCATCCTGCAGAGCGAGCCGCAGCGGCTGCCGCACGAGGAACCCGGAGACGAACGCGCCGGCGATCATCGCTCCCCCCCATGACGGCGCGACGAGGAGCGCCAGCACGATCGGCTCGAAGAGGAAACCCCACCCACCGTGCTCGGTGGGGAGGGCCAGTGGCCGCAACGCCGGCTGCGGCCGTCCCGCGAAGGGAACCGAGGTCATCCCACCGGTTCCAACAGCGGCCGCGCCGCGGTCGCTTCCTCCAGGCTGACGGCGCGCGGGAAGAGGAGGTTGTTCTCGAGATGGATGTGCTGATGGAGATCGCGCTCGAGCGCGGCGAGGCTCTCGTACAGCGCCCGGAAGCTGAGGCAGGCGTCGTCGGGAAGCGAGTAATCGCACGTCACGCGGCGAAGCTCGGCGAGCTTCTCGCCCGCTGCTTCGTGCTCGAACATCATGGCCCGGATCGGGTTGGCGATCGTGCCGAAGCACGCGTCGGGGCTGCTCCCCCCCTCGAGCGCCTCGACGCAGGGGAAGAGGATCTGCTCCTCTTTCGCCATGTGTGGGAGGAGGTCGCCGGCCAGCTCGAGCGCCAGGTCCCGCACGACCATGACCTCGACGTGGTTGGCCCCGTGACGCCGCGCGACCTTCTCGGCCAGGAGCGTGATCGTCTCGACGGCCTGCCTGGTGTAGGTGTGATGGGTGTTCACGATGTACTGCTGCAGGTCGGTGAGCGAGCGGCCTTCCCAGTCATAGAGTGCGCCACCGTTCAGGTATCCGATCTTCCCCAACAGCTCCGACGGGTCCATGCCTGCCTCGCGACAAGCCTCGGCGACGGAGCGATTCCCGCGGCAGCAGAAGTCGATGTGGTGCATTTCCATGAACGGGATCGCGTTCGGCACCTCGAGTGCCAGCTCTCCGATGGTCTTGCTGTTGATGTCGATTTGCATGATTTCCTCCTCCGGTGGTCTCGAATCTAGAGTGGTGGCGCACCGGGAACCATGACTTTCGTCATGGGGGAGGGCAGAAAACGGCCGAGCCGGTGCGGCTCAGCGGAAGCGTCCGCCGGGGGACCCGGCTGGCCCTGGTGGCGGACGTGAACGCCGGCTACGCCTTCACGTCGAAGACGACCTTCACGCTCTACCTGGCCGCGGCGCGGGGCGGCGGCGTGATCCGTTCGATCTACGCCGGCAGGAGCGCGACGCTGGCGTATCTGGAGGTGCTCCGGAGGTTCTGATCGGGGAGAATGGGGCGCGATGCCGATCGAAGCGCCGATCCCCTTCGACGCCGTCCCGCTCCTCGCCGCGCTGCGAAAAGAGGACCGGGAGGCGCTCGCGCCGCTCTGCCGCATCCGCGGCTTCGACAAGGGAGAGGTGATCTTCCACGAGGGGGACCCTGCCGACCGCATCCACTTCGTGCACGTCGGGCGGGTGAAGATCGTGAAGTCCGCCGCCGGCCGCGACGTGATCCTGGAGATCCTCGGCCCCGGGGAGCCGGTGGGGGCGGTGGCCGTCTTCGAGCGGCGTCCCTTTCCGGCCGGCGCGGTGACCCTCGAGCCGACGGCGATCGTCTCGATCCCGGAGCGGGAGTTCTTCGCCCTTCTGGAGAATCGTCCGGAGATGATGCGGATGCTGCTGGCCGGCCTGACCTACCGCCTGATGATGGTCAACAAGCGCATCGCCGACATGACCGGGTCCGCCGAGCACCGCGCGGCACGCCTCTTTCTGACGCTCGCCGACCGTGTCGGGCTTCCCGCCGGGGAGGGAGTGCGCATTCCCCTGGCCCTCTCGCGCCAGGAAATCGCCGATCTGATCGGCACGACCCCGGAGACGGCCATCCGCCTCATGAGCCGCTGGCAGAAGGACGAGATCGTCCTGACCGAGAAGGAAGGGTTCGTGATTCCGGCGGCGGAAAAGCTGCGCGACATGACTGTCGAGTGATACCTGGCCGGGTGACTCTCATCACTTACCGGAAACGGTCCCGCGCGCAGTGTCAGCGCATGCCTGCCACTGTGGCCCATACCCCCTGGATGGCCGGCAGCGCGATGTTCGAGTCGCTCGGCAAGGTGGTCGCGCTGCTCGATGAGGACCTGGTCGTCGTCGCGGCGTCACCCGGACTCCGCGGCCTGCTGGGCACGCCGGAGCTCGAGGGGAGGCGGATCACCGATTTCCTGGAGAGTCCCGCGGTACTCGATTGCCTCCGGTCCGGCAGGCGATGCGAGGGCGACGTGCGCACGCGCGACAGCCGCCTGCTCAGCGCCTGCGGCGGAGTGCTCGTCGATGCCTCGTTTGCTCCCGGCGCCCGGTACATCCTCAGCATCGAGCTCGATGACGGCCTCTCCGCCGGGACGCCGTCGGAGGAGGGCGAACGCATCCTGCGCGCCCTGGAGGCGCATCGCTGGCGTCGCAGCGCCGCCGCCCGCGCCCTCGGCATCAGCCGCGCCACCCTCTGGCGAAGGATGCGCGAGCTGGGCATCCGGTAGGAAGGTCTGCCTACCGCCTGACCGTCACTTCCAGCGTTGCCGTCGTCGGGGTTCCGGTGTCGTCGCGGCCCTCGACGCGCAGCACCGCGTGGACGCTGCTGAAGAGGCGTTCGTCGGGGACGGACTTCCGCGGCGCGAAGCGGTATCGCAGCTCGCCGCCGGCGGGAAGCGAAGTCGAGTAGCCGAGGCTTCGGATGCGCGCGCCGTCGTAACTCTCGTCGGCGATGCGGATTCCGCCGAGCGCATAGACGTCGGCGGAAACGCGGGTGATCTCGACCGGGCGGCCGCCCGTCTCGCGGATCAACACCTCGAACGGGAAGTCATACGTGTTGCCGCTCACCTGCCGGGCGATGATCGGGTTGGGGATGACCTGAACGGCGATCGCGCCGTGGCCCGGCTGGGAAACGGTCCCCGTGCCGGGGCCACCGGCGCAGAACGCCGACAATAGAGCGATCGAAAGAACGATCGGAAAACGCTTCATGCCGCTCAGCGGTGCATCGGCCCTGCCATCTGGTGCAGTTCGGTCACTCCGCAGGCGATGCGCGCTCCGGCGTTGCCGGTCGGCTGCGTCACCAGGTCGTCGCGGTCCGCGTGCAGGATGACCGCCTTCCCCACAACCGACCTCATCCCTTCGGAGACCGTGATCGACCGCGTCGTGAAGCGGCTCCGCACCTCGCCGTTCGCGTTCACCTGCACGTTCCCGAAGTCCCCCGCGTGATGCGATACCGCATCGGACGAGGCGTGCGGCATCTTCGTCGGGTTGAAGTGCCCGCCGGCCGCGTTGCCGTTGTCGGCGCAACTGCCGAACTCGTGAACGTGAAAACCGCGCGTCCCGGGCGGGACGCCGGTGAGGTTGACCTCGACCTCCACCGACCCGTCGCGGAGCTCCTGGAAATGCACCGTCCCCTGTGCCGCCGAGCCGCTGATGGGGCGCATGAGGGCCATGGCCATCGGCCCGGTGGCCGTGGCGCAGGAACTGAGGAGCAGCACCGTGGCCGCCAGTAGAACCAGTTTCTTCATCTTCCCTCCAAATGATTCATCGCCTTGCGAAGAGTATTCCGAATCGGGGCGGGTGACGTCCATCACACGGCAGCGTGCCGGAAGCGCACAGTGCCAGGAGAGCCCAACCGGCAGACTTCGAGCCATGAAGAAGTTCGCCCCCTGGGTCGCCGGCCTGGCCGTCCTCTTCTGGATCGGCACCGCCATGGCCCAGGTTCTCTGACCCGCTACTGCGCCCAGGCCGCGATCCGCCGCCCGAGGGCGCCGGCCCAGCTCGTGCTGAGCCGCTGATAGTGCTGCGCGGCGGCTTTCTGGATGGCGTCCGCGAGGGAGGGGTAGGGGGAGATGACCTGCGCCAGCCCTCCGATCCGCACCCCTTTCTTCCGCGCCAGGACCACCTCCCCGATCAGCGCCGAGGCCTGGGCGGCCACGATGTG
This sequence comes from Thermoanaerobaculia bacterium, assembly GCA_035525045.1. Taxonomy (GTDB): domain Bacteria; phylum Acidobacteriota; class Thermoanaerobaculia; order Gp7-AA8; family Gp7-AA8; genus DATLEX01. The sequence continues at coordinate 6,122 of DATLEX010000345.1, forward strand.
CGCGCCGAGGATCTCCCCCCTCCGGCCGCAAACCAGCTTCACGAATCCCGCCGTGGTGCGATCCACCACGGCGCGATCGACGTCGGCCATCTCCTCGCAGTAGACCCGGACGGCGTCGCCATGCTCGGCTCGCGCCTCCGGCTCGGTCATGCCGAGGTGCGCCACTTCCGGGTCGGTGTAGAGGGCCCACGGGACGTGCGTGTAGTCGGCGGCCGCCTTTCCCGGGAAGAGGATGTTCCGCACGAGCTTCACGGCCTGGTAGGCGGCCACGTGCGTGAACTGCAGGGAGCCGAGGACGTCTCCGCACCCCCAGATCCGCGGGACCGATGTCTGCAGGTAGCGGTCCGCGACGAGGTAGGAACGATCGGTCTTCACGCCGGTCTCTTCGAGGCCGAGCCCCTCGATGTTCCCGCGCCGGCCCGCGGCGACGAAGATCTCGTCGGCCGCGATCGACTCGATCACGCCGGCCCGGCTCTCCACCTGGGCGATCTTCTGCGTCCCCTCGGTGCGCACCGACTTCACCTTCCAGCCCGTTCGGATCTCGATCCCCTCGGCCCCGAGGATCTGACGCACGCGCCCGATGACCTCCGGGTCTTCCTTGTTGATGATCTCGTCGAGCATCTCCACCACGGTCACCGTCGAGCCGAAGCGCCGCAGGATCTGGGCGAACTCGATCCCGATGTAGCCGCCGCCGAGGATCAACACGGAGCGGGGGAAGTGGTCGCGCTCGAGGAACGAGACGTGGTCGGCGAATCCGCTCTCCCGCAGGCCTTCGATCGGCGGTACTGCCGTCCGGGAGCCGGTGGCGATCACGATGTCCCTCGCCAGGATCCGCCGCTCGCCCACGGCCACGCTGTTCTGCCCGGTCAGCCTGGCATCGCCCTCGATCACGTCGATGCCGAGCTTCCGGAACTTCTCCGGATTGTCGTGCTTCGATGCGACCCGGCGAGCCTCGCGCATCGACTCCATGACCGAGCGCGGCGAGAGCTGCGGCTCGTGCGGGGGGAGGCCCCACTGCGCGGCGTTCCTCATCTGATGGGCGAGCTTCGCCGAGGCGACGAGCGCCTTCGTCGGGACGCAGCCGGTCCAGAGACAGTCGCCGCCGAGCGCGTGCTTCTCGACCAGCGCCACACGGCGCCCCAGCCGCGCGCAGCCGGAGGCCGTGACCAGGCCGGCCGTGCCCCCGCCGATGACCACGACGTCGAATTGTTCAGGCATGGCGTTCCGTTAACCGTTAACGGTCAACGCTCAACGCTCAACATACACCGTCACCTTCCGCTCCCGCGGGCCGTCCAGCTCGATGAGGTAGATCCCCTGCCAGGTGCCGAGGATCAGGCGGCCGGTCCGGTAGGGCCAGGAAAGCGAAGTGCCGATGATAGCCGACAACAGATGGGCGTCGGAGTTCCCCTCGCCGTGCCGGAACCCCACCTCCGGCACCATGGCCCGGAGGGCGCGGACCAGGTCGTAGGGGACATCGGGGTCGGCGTTCTCGTTGACCGAGAGGGCGCAGGTGGTGTGGGGAGTGACGATGGTGCAGATCCCCTCTCCGGAGGTCAGCTCGCCGAGGGCCTTCTCGACCTGGGAGGTGATGAGCAGGATCTGCTCCCGCTCCGCGGTCCGCACGGAGAACGTCCGATCTTTCACCTTCCGAGCATATAATTTCGGGCACAGCGTTCCGGGTCCCAAAACCATGGCTTTCTACTGCATTCACTGCAGATCGGAGATCGAGCCGTCCTACAAAGCCTGTCCGCACTGCGGCGAGCTGATCACCGACTTCCTGCGGCGGCACCTCGAATCGCCGATCGACGGGAAGTACCAGATCCTCTCCCGGCTGGGAGTGGGGGGGATGGGCGAGGTCTACAAGGTGCTGCACGTCCACCTGAACGCCATCCGGGTGATCAAGCTGATGCGGACGGCGATCGCCGAGGACCCGGGCGCGCACGAGCGTTTCCTGCGCGAGGCCCGGATGGCCACGCGAATCTCGCACGCGAACGTCGGCACGCTCTTCGACTTCTCGACGCTGGAGGACGGCTCGCGGTACATGGTGTGGGAGTTCATCGAGGGGATCAACGTCCACGAGCTGCTCGAGGAGCGGGGGCCGCTCTCGCCCCGCTACGCGGCGAGGCTCTCCATCCAGGCCCTGCAGGGGCTGGAGGCCATTCACCGGGCCGGCATCGTCCATCGCGACGTCAGCCCCGAGAATCTGATGATCACCCACGACTCCGGCGGCGAGGAGCGGGTGAAGATCATCGACCTCGGCATCGCCAAGCAGTGGAGCGAGGAGACCGACGACAAGACCAAGACGGGAATGTTCGTCGGGAAGTGGAAGTACTGTTCGCCCGAGCATCTCGGCATTCTGACGGAGGGGGAGCGGATCGACGGCCGGGCCGACATCTACTCGTTCGGCATCGTGCTCTACGAGATGCTCACCGGCATGACCCCGTTCCAGGCCACGACGCCGCACGGATACCTGATGCTCCACGCCTCGGAGAGGCCGAGGCCGTTGCGCGAGGTGAATCCGAGCGTGACCTCCTCGCCCGATCTGGAGGGCGTGATTCTCCGGGCCCTGGAGAAGAAGCGCGCGAATCGCTTCGCCTCCGCGCGCGAGTTCGCCCAGGCCCTCGAGGCCATCCTGCCGGGGCTGAGCGACACGCCGGGGGCGCCCGCGCCGCTGCCGCTCGGGAGCGCCGAGACCGACGAGGCCACCAACGTGGCCGGCCGGCCCGGCGCCGACGCGCCGACGGTGGTCACGCTCTCGCAGCAGGCCACGATCGGATCGGACGACGCCACGATCCTGACCGTGGCGCCGTCGCGGCTGCCCATTCCGGCCGGCACCATGCGGATCGGAATCGGGGCCGCGGCGGCGTTGCTGTTCGTGATCGTACTGGTGGCCATGCTCACCGGCGACCGCGCCGAGCCCCTGCCGGAGCCGCCGGCCCGGCCGGCGGAGGCGTCCATCGTCGTGCCGGCGGCGACGGGCCGCCTCGGCATCAACGCCTTCCCCTGGGCAACGGTGACGGCGATCCGGAACGTGAACACCGGCGAGACCATCGCCCTCGAGGAAGAGCTGGTCACGCCCGCTCCCATCGAGCTCGCTCCCGGCAAATACGAGATCACTTTGTCGAACCCGGCCTACCGTCAGCCCATCACCCGCGTCGTCGAGGTGAGCTCCGGCCGCGATGAGTTGGTGAACGTCCATTTCGCCGACCCCGCCACAGCCTCGCTTCCGCAGTTGCTCGGAGGGGGGCGATGAGACGCCGGATCGCGGCCTTGATCGTTCTCCTCCTGGCAGCCGTCCCGGCCGCGTCGGCGGAACGCTGGTGGGAGGCCTACAACCGGGGGGTGAAGGCCGTCAACGCGCAGCAGTGGGACGTGGCCGTCTCCGCGCTCGAGGCGGCGATCGCAGCCGCGCCGGCGGAAAACAATGCCGCGCGCGTGCGAAACACGGCCCTGGTGTACGTCCCGCACTTCTGGCTCGGCGTGGCCCGGTTCCACCTCGGCGACATCGACGGGGCGCTGCGGGAGTGGAAGATCTCCGAGAGCCAGGGCGCCATCGCCAGGACCGAGCACTACCCAAGGCTGCGCGAATGGATCTCGAAGGCGCAGTCGGAGAAGAAGCGCGACGCCGCCGACGCCGCCGCGGCGACGAAGAAAACGGCCGACACGGCGGTGAGCGCGGCGCTGTCAGCGCAGATCGCCGCGCTCTCCGCAGGGGCCGACCGCAGCGACGCCTATCGCACCGCGCAGTCGAGGCTGCAAGAGGCCAGGACGCAGTACCGCGACGCCGGGACCAGCATCGCCGCCTTCGAGCGCGCGGCGCAGACCGCCACCGCGGCGCGCGACCTCTTCAACAAGGCTGCCGACGATGCCAGGAAGCAGAGGGCGGCCCGTCCGCCCGCCATCGCCGCCCGCCCGCCGGCCGCGCCGGCGCCGGTCCCGCAGCCGGCCCAGGCTCCTCCGGCGTCCGTGCCGGCGGAGATCGCGAGCACCCCCGAGCCGGTGGAGATCGCCGCCCCTTCCGAGCCGGCGGCGCCGCCGCCCGCGGCCGCGGAGAGCATCCCTCAGCTCGCCGAACCGGTGCCGGTCATCGTGGAGCAACGCCCCCCCGATCCGGCCCCCTCCGCTCCGACTGTGCCGGCGGTGAACGCCGGCATGATCGCCGCCGCGGCGTCGGAGACCGCGCTTCGATCACAACTGGAGTCGGCCTACCGCTTCTACGCCAGCGGCGACTTCAACGCGTCGGAGCGCGCGCTGAGCTCGATTCTGGAGCGAAGGCGCTCAGCCGAGGCCTACCTGCTCCGCGGCTGCGCGCGCTACACCCGGGCCCTATTGTCGCGGACTCCGGACGAGATCCTCGCGGCGGCCAGCAGCGATTTCAAGGCTGCCTTGAAGGTGAACCGGAACCTGCGGCTCGACAAGCGCGCCTTCTCGCCGAAGCTGGTGGAGTTCTTCGAGAGCGTGCGGAATTCGTCGTGAGGCCGACCGCGGCGGGCATCCTGGCCGCGGCGAGGCTCATCGCTCCGCATTCCGCCGCCGCCCCTCTGGTGCGCTCGCCCCTGCTGTCGGACGAGTACCAGTGCGAGATGTTCGTCAAGAACGAGACGGCCTCGCCGATCGCCTCCTTCAAGTGGCGCGGCGCGCTCACCGCCGTGCTGCGCGAGACGCGGGCCAGCCGTGGCGTGGTGACCGCCTCGACCGGAAACCACGGGCAGGGCGTGGCCTGGGCGGCCGGCGTGGCCGGAGTGACGGCGCACGTCTTCCTTCCGCGGCAGGCCAACCCCGCCAAGCGCCGGAAGATCGAGCTGCTCGGCGCCACGATCCACGATCGCGACGGCGATCTCGACGCGGTGAAGGAGGTCGCCCTCGCCTTCGCGCGCGAGCGGGGGCTCCTATTCGTCGACGACGGCGAGTCGCGCGACGTGATCGAGGGAGCGGGGACGGTGGGGCTGGAGATCGCCGCCGGGATGGAGGAGCCGCCCGACCTCGTCTTCGTCCCGATGGGGAGCGGCTCACTGGCCGCGGGGGTAGCCATCGCCGTCAAGCAGAAGCACGCGGCGCGCGTGGTCGCCGTGCAGTCGAGCGGCGCACCGGCGATGGCGGAGAGCTTCCGGGCCGGGAAAGCGGTCGAGCGCCCCGCGGAGACGGTCGCCGACGGGCTGATCTGCCGCATCCCGGCGCGGCTGGCCCTCGACTCCCTTCTGCAGTACGTCGATGAGTGCATGACCGTCTCGGACCAGGAGATCCTCGCCGCCGGGCGGGAGACGGCCGCCATGGCTCACCTCCTGGTCGAGCCGGCGGGGGCGGCGGCGCTTGCGGCGGCGGCGAAGAGGCGGCACGATCTGGCAGGCAAGCGCGTCGTGCTCATCGCCACAGGGGCCAACCTCACCGGCAGCGTGCTGCGCAGGATGATCTGCGATGGCTGAACCGGCGGAAGTGCTGCTCCTGGGCGACGCCCGGTTGCGGGTGCGCTCTGCGGAGGTGACCCGCTTCGGCGACCCGGCGCTGCGCGCCGGACTGGAAGCGCTGGCGGCGACGCTGCACGACTTCCGGCGGCGTCACGGCTTCGGCCGGGCCATCTCCGCGCCGCAGATCGGCCTTCCGCTCAGGGCGATCGCCGTCAACCTCGGCGCGGGGACGTTCTTCGTCGTCAATCCGGTGGTGACCTGGCGCAGCGAGGAGACGTTCACGATGTGGGACGACTGCATGAGTTTTCCCGATCTGCTGGTGCGGGTCCGGCGGAACGCCAGCCTCTCGCTCGACTACGCCGGCGAGGACGGAAGGCCGAAGGAGTGGCGCGAGCTGTCCACGGCCGAGTCGGAGCTCCTCCAGCACGAGATCGATCACCTCGACGGCGTGCTGGCCGTGGACCGCGCGCTGGACCGCGAGTCGCTGGTCATGCGGCGAGAGTTCGAGGCCCACCGGGAGACCTACGCCGCGATGGCCGACTACGTCATCGGCTGAGGCGCACCGACCTCGCTATTTCCGCAGCTCGACGCCGGTGGCCACGAACGAGACTTCCCGCGCCGTTCCGTCGGCGTTGCGGGTCAGCTTCGCCCCCTCTCCCTCCAGATGGTCCGCTTCCTTCTTCGAGAGCGTCCTGACCCTGGTCACCCCCTCGGCACGGGCCTGCATTCCCTTCGAGTCGAGCGGAACGAAGAAGCCGTAGTCCTTGAACGTCACGCGCATCCCCGGCTCGCCGGCCGCGGGGACGAGCTGCATCCAGCAGCCCTTGTTCGTGCAGGCCGTCTCGATCACTCCTTCGACCAGGACGGGCGTTTTCGCGTACGCCTCCGGCCCGTCGAGCAGTTTCGCCAGCGGCACCGCCGTGGCGTGGCTGGAAATGGGCGCGCCGCGACGGACCACTTCCTCACCGCCCAGAGCGCCGAGGGCCACGAGCGCCACCGCGATCGCTGCCGGGAACGTCTTCATCCAGAACCTCCTGCCGGTGCCATGACGCAGCCGGACCCGAAAAAATGCCCGGACCGAACGCGATCATCGTTCTTCGGCCGGGATCACCCTGAACGACGCCCGGCGCTCGAGATTCATCGAGCGGAGGATGGCCTGAATCCGCGGGATGGCTTCTGCCGTGTTCTCCACCTCGACGGTCACGTCGAATTGTCCCGCACCAGCTCCGGAGCTGACCAGCCGGCCGATGTTCTCCTGCTCGATCTGCTCCTCGAGCCGGCGCCGCAGCTCGAGGTCTTCCGCCCCCGGCTCCTCGGCGCCGGCCTTGATCGATACCTGCACGCGCATCTTCGGCCGCATCGCGCCACCGACCTCGCGGATGATCTCCGTGGCCGGCTGGACGCCCGGCTCGCTCGGCCCGCAGGCGGAGAAGGCGAGGAGCAGGAGGGGGACGGCGAGGCGCATGCTCTCGGGGAAGCCTACCGGAAAACGGTGGTGCGCCGGACACACGAGGCGGTGACGGCCTTCACCGCCGCGGCCGCAGGGAGGGCGCATCGTGGATTTCGCCGGCGCTCATGCGCCGGCGTCCGCCGCCCGGTGCTGGCGGGCCGCGACCCCGAGGCGTGAGTCCTTCCGCCGGGTTCGTCAGGCTCGCCGCCGGACAGGCGGCTGGCGCCGACCGGCGGCTGAGGCTCACGGTCGGCGTTTTTTTCGTTTGGCGGCCGCCCCTCCCATCTGTATCATGCGCGCCGTCGTGTGGAGCGCGGGCTGCTGGCCCGCCCCTCCTCTGCGGGCGAGGTCGTCCGCGCCCCACGAAATCCTTCAGGAGACTGACTCATGTCGAATGCTCTGTACCTGATCCCGCTGGCGGGAGTGCTGGCCCTGATCTTCGCCTTCGCGCGCAGCGCCTGGATCCGCAAGCAGGACCCCGGCACGGCGGAGATGACCACCATCGCCGGCCATATCCGCGAGGGGGCGATGGCGTTTCTCGGCCGCGAGTACCGCGTGATGGCCGTCTTCGTCGTCGTGGTGGCGCTACTTCTGGCCTGGGCGAACGTCGGCCGGGCGGAAAGCTCGTGGCTGATCGGCCTCTCGGTGGCGGTCGGCGCGATCTGCTCGGCGCTGGCGGGATGGTTCGGGATGCGGGTGGCCACGCAGGCCAACGTCCGCACCGCGGCGGCGGCGCGGACGAGCATGACCGGCGCGCTGCGCATCGCCTTCGCCGGCGGGTCGGTGATGGGCTTCGCCGTCGTCGGACTGGGGGTCCTCGGCCTCTCGCTGCTCTACATCCTCTACAGCACTCTCTTCGCGACGGACGACCCCCAGGCGACGATGCTCCGCACAGTGACCGTCCTGGCGGGCTTCTCGTTCGGGGCGAGCTCGATCGCCTTCTTCGCCCGCGTCGGCGGCGGCATCTACACGAAGGCCGCCGACGTCGGCGCCGACCTGGTGGGGAAGGTCGAAGCGGGGATTCCCGAGGATGATCCCCGCAACCCCGCCGTCATCGCCGACAACGTCGGGGACAACGTCGGGGACGTGGCGGGCATGGGCGCCGACCTGTTCGAGTCGTACGTCGGATCGATCATCGGCGCGCTCGTCCTCGGCATGACCGCGACGCAGCTCGACGGGGCGGCCTACACGCCGATGCTGGTGTTCTTCCCCTTCGTCGTGGCGGCGGCGGGCATCGTCTTCTCCCTGGCCGGGACCACGCTGGTGCGGATGCGCGAGGGGGGTGATCCGGCCAGGGCCCTCCATCTGGGACCGACGGCCGCGGCCGTCATGACCCTGGTGGCGATCTGGTTCATCGCCCAGCGGATGCTGCCGGGCCGGTACGTTCTCGAGGGGAAGGAGTTCACCGGGACCGGCGTCTTCTTCGCCACCGTGGCCGGTCTGGTGGCCGGCGTCCTGATCGGGATGATCACCGAGTACTACACCTCGGAGTCGAAGCCGCCGGCGCGGGGCATCGCCAACGACTCGCTGACCGGCGCGGCCACGAACATCATCAGCGGCCTGGCCGTGGGGATGCGGTCGACGGCCCTTCCGATCATCGTCCTGGTGGCGGCGATCATCGTGGCCTACGGCCAGGCCGGCCTCTACGGAATCGCCGTCGCCGCGCTGGGGATGCTGCTGACCACGGGGATCCAGCTCGCGGTCGATGCCTACGGGCCGATCGCCGACAACGCCGGCGGGATCGCGGAGATGGCCCATCTCGGCAAGGAGGTTCGTGCGCGCACCGACAAGCTCGACGCCGTCGGCAACACCACCGCCGCGATCGGGAAGGGCTTCGCCATCGGCTCGGCCGCGCTTACCGCCCTGGCCCTCTTCGCCGCCTTCAGGGCCACCGTGGGCCTCCGGGTCATCGACCTGAGCCATCCCGACGTCATGGGCGGTCTCTTCCTCGGGGCCATGCTCCCGTTCCTCTTCTCCGCCCTTTCGATGAAGGCGGTCGGCCGCGCCGCCTTCAACATGGTCGAGGAAGTGCGGCGCCAGTTCCGCGAGATCCCCGGACTGATGGAAGGGACGGGGAAGGCCGACTACGCACGCTGCGTCGACATCTCCACGAAGGCGGCCATCAAGGAGATGATCTTCCCCGGTCTCCTCGCCGTCAGCGCGCCGATCATCGTCGGCTTCTACAGCGTCCAGGCCCTGGGCGGCCTGCTGGCCGGCGTCACCGCCTCCGGCGTGCTGCTAGCCATCTTCATGGCCAACGCCGGCGGGGCGTGGGACAACGCCAAGAAGTACATCGAAGGCGGCGCGCACGGCGGCAAGGGCTCCGCCGCGCACAAGGCCGCGGTCGTCGGCGACACGGTCGGCGACCCCTTCAAGGACACCTCGGGCCCGAGCCTGAACATCCTGATCAAGCTCATGGCCGTGGTGGCGCTGGTCGTCGCGCCGCTGCTGATCTGAGGTCTTGTGTCCTGAGCCGGCGCAGCGCGGCGAAGGATCCCCTGCCGACGTTCGAATCGCGCCGGCCGCGGGGGGTCCTTCGCCGGCTTCGCGGCTCAGGATGACACGGCCCTACTCCGCCGCCTGCTCCCGCGCCCGGATGTGGATCTCCACGCGCCGGTTCAACTGCCGTCCCTCGGCGGTCTGGTTCGTGCCCTTCGGCTGCGTCTCGCCATACCCGCGGGCGACGATGGAGTTGCTGGGGATGCCCTGCGCCACGAGATAGTCGCGGACGGAGGTGGCCCGTCGGCGCGACAGATCGAGGTTGTACGAGTCCGCTCCGATCGAGTCGGTGTGTCCTTCCACCTCGACGTAGTTGATGTCCGAGTAGCGCCGCATCGTGTCGGCCAGGTCGTTCAGCGTCTGCCGCGACTGCGGCCGGAGCGACTCCGAGTCGAAGTCGAAGAGGATGTCGCTGGTGAGGCGGACTTCGATCTCCCCTTCCGAAGGCCGGCTCACGTCCACACCCTGAATCTGCCGGAGCTCCCGCTCCTGCTGGTCCATCCGGCGGCCGACCACCGCGCCGATGGCCCCCCCGACGACCGCGCCGACCGCGGCCCCCGTTCTCGGGTTCCCCGACTGGTTGCCGATGACCGCACCGGCCACCGCGCCGGCCCCGGCGCCGACCGCCGCGCCCTGCGCGGTCCTGTTGGGGTCGTCATTGGTCGAGGCGCAGCCGAAGGCGAATACGACGACGAGAATCAGAACTGAAGCTTTGCGAAACATGGACTTCCTCCATTGTCGTCAAAAAAGTAAGGACGCTCCCTGGGGAGCGCCCTTCTCCAATTCACGATCGATACCCGCTGCTCACGCCGCGCTGGCGCGGACGTGAATGTCCACCCGCCGGTTGAGCTGGCGACCGGCCGCCGTGCCGTTCGTGGCGCGGGGCTGCGACTCTCCGTTGCCGATGGCGTCGATGCGCGATCCCCGCACACCGAGGTTCTGCAGGTAGCTCGACACCGAGCCGGCACGCCGCTCCGAGAGCCGCTGGTTGTAGGCCGCCGTGCCGAGCGAGTCGGTATGTCCGGTCACGACGATGATCGTGTCGCGGTAGCGGTCGAAGACCTCGGCCATCTCCCGCAGCGCCGTCCGCGACGCCGGGCGGAGCGCGGCGGAGTCGAAGTCGAACAGCACTTCGTTCCGAACCGTGACCTTCAGCTCGTCCTCGTCGATGCGCGTGACGTCGAGGCCGTCGATCTGCCGGAGCTCCCGCTCCTGCCTGTCCATCATCGCCCCGACGATGGCCCCCGTGGCCGTACCGACGACGCCGCCGATGGCCGCACCGCGCTTGGCGTTGCCGCTGCCGCGGTTATTGCCGAGGACGCCTCCGACGATCGCACCGGCGACTCCGCCGATGGCGGCTCCCTTGATCGTTTTGTCGCGCGTGTTGGGATTGGCGAAGGCCGGGGTCACGGCCAGCAGCGCGATCAGCATCAATGCGAAGAGTTTGTTCATTTGCGTTTCCTCCAGTTGGACCTGCCCCTCCTATCGCAACCGAAATGCCATAATCAAAATAACTCCACATCTCCACCATCTTCCGCCGGGGCTGGAAGATGGCGGGGGGTGTACCATCTGCTCGATGCCCGCCGAGGCGCCCCTTTCCGGCGTAATTCGCAAGTTCTTGGAATCAAGCGATTTGAGCTTCGCCGACTTCATGGAGATCGCCCTCTATCACCCCCAGTTGGGGTATTACAGCCGGGCGGAGGATCCGGTCGGGAAGGGGGGCGATTTTGTCACCGGGCCGGCGTTATCGCCCTTGTTCGCCTTCGCGCTTGGCAGGCTGCTGAGGGAGTTTCTGAGCCGTGCCGGCGACGAGGTGTCCACGGTCGTGGACATCGGCTGCGGCGACGGTTCCCTCATCCATTCTCTATGGGACGAAGCGCGGATGATGCCTCGCGCGCCCCGCTTCTACGGCGTCGACCGCTCCCTGGAGAGAATCGACGCAGCACATGGGGCGGGCGGGGCACCGCGTTTCGTCCGCAGCCTGGAGGAGGTGCCGGGCGACGGCGTGCATCTGCTGATCGCGAACGAGCTTTTCGACGCGCTCCCCTTCGCGCGGCTGGTTCAGAGGGGAGAGCACCTTCACGAGCTGTGGGTCACCGAGCGGGATGGGGAGCTCGACTGGAGCGAGCACGAGGCGGCTGCGCCCTATGAGGACTACTTCGCGGCGCGTGGTGTGGAGCTGGCGGACGGGCAATTCGTGGACCTGTCTCTGGAGTGGGAGAGGGAGTACGCCGGCATCTGCCGGTATCTGCGGCGCGGGCTCATCGTCACGTTCGACTACGGCTTTCCGGAGAAGCAGCTCTTCGACGCCCGTTTTCGCCGGTTCGGGACGGCGGCGTCGTATCAGCGGCATCGCGTCTCGCGCGACCTGCTGGCGGAGCCGGGGCTGCGCGACCTGACGGCGCACATCAACTTCACCGACCTCATCCGTGGCGGGGAACGCGAAGGGCTCCGCACTCTCTACTTCGACCGGCAGGCGAAGTTTCTCCTGGCCCTCGGCGCCGCCGGGTACGAGCTGCTTCGCCCGGTGGAGGAGATGGAGATCGCCTCGCTCGAGGAGGGGGTCGCGACCCTCGAGCGCCGGGACGAGGCGCGGCGGCTGCTGCTCCCCGACGGCATCGGCGACGATCTGCGGGTACTGGTTCAGGAAAAGGGTTTCGATGCAAGCGGTTGGTCGTTCCAGCGATCGATCTTCGATCGTTGACTCCTGAGCACCCGCGTTTACAATTACGGGCGGTTTCGATCTCAGCGAGCAAACATGGCGAATTACTCAGTGTTGCTGGTGGCGGCCCTCGTCGTTCTCTCCGTTCCCCTCGTCACCCTTTTTCTGCTGACGCCGCTCATCCGGGCCTCGCGCCCGAACAAGGTGAAGCTCGAGCCCTACGAGTGCGGCGTGCCGGCTACGTCTCTCGCCTTCGACCACCGCTTCTCGGTGCGGTACTTCCTCATCGCGGTGCTGTTCATCATCTTCGACGTCGAGACGGTTTTCCTCTTCCCGTGGGCGATCCGGTTCAAACAGCTCGGATGGTTCGGGGCTGTCGAGATGGCAATCTTTCTTGCGATTCTCCTGATCGGTTACTTCTACGCCTGGAAGAGGAAGGTCCTCACATGGGTCTGATCGAGAATCGCTTCGACTCGAACGTCCTCACCACCTCCGTCGACAAGATCTTCAACTGGGCCCGCAAGTCCTCGCTCTGGCCGATGCAGTTCGGCCTGGCCTGCTGCGCCATCGAGATGATGGCCGTCCTCGACCCCCGCCACGACATGGCCCGCTTCGGCGCCGAGGTCTTCCGCGCCACGCCGCGGCAGGCCGATCTGATGATCGTCTCCGGAACGGTCACCGAGAAGATGGCCCCCATCGTCCGCCGCCTCTGGGACCAGATGCCCGAGCCGAAGTGGGTCATCTCCATGGGCTCGTGCGCCACCTGCGGCGGCCCCTACGACACCTACGCCGTCACGCAGGGCGTGGACCGCCTGATCCCGGTCGACGTCTACATTCCCGGCTGCCCCCCGCGCCCCGAGGCGCTGATCTGGGGGCTGATGGAGCTGCAGAAGAAGATCGAGAAGATGCACGTCCTCCGCAAAGGGGGCGAGGCATATGACTTCGCCCGCGCTGCGGTACGCGACTCGCTCCGCCCGCAGCATGAGGGGCCGGCGCTGCGCGCCGAGCAGGCCGCCCAGCTCCGCCCCGCGCCCCTCTCCGGGGTGAAGCGGGAGGCGAAGCCTGTGGTTGCCAAGACCCCGCCGCCCGCCGCGGCGGCCGAGCCCGCCCCCGCTCCACAGCCCGAGACCGCCACCGCCGTCCTCGAGGCCGAGGTCCAGGAGGCCGCCGCGCCGGCGCCGGAGCCCGCTCCCGCCGAGCCCGCCGGCGGCGCCTCTCCCGACGTTCCCTTCCACCGGGAGGACCTGACCCTCCCCGAACGGATGAAGATGGCCGAGGAGATGGGCGGATCGCTGGAGACGAACCTCTTCGCCGCCATGGCCCAGACGGACTGCGGCGCGTGCGGCTGGGACTGCGAGGGGTACGCGCATGCCATCGCCACCGGCGAGACGAAGGACATCTCGCTCTGCGTCCCTGGTGAAACGGAGACGCTCGACGAGCTCAAGAAGCTGATGGAGCAGGCGGGGAAGGAGTACGAAGGCGCCTGATGTCCGAGACCACCCCTACGCCGGCGCAGTCCCCTCCGGCCACGCGGACACCTGACGAGATTCGGCGGGACCCCCTGGTGGCGAGCGCCGTGGGCCGCATCCCCGCTGCCGTCACCGATGCCAGGGAGTTCGCCGGCGAGATCACCCTCTTCATCGATCGGGAGCGCATCGTCGAGGTCTGCCGCGCCTTCAAGGACGACGGCTTCAACTATCTGGTCGACCTCTCCGGCGTCGACTACTCGACGTACCCCGGCCATACCGGCGCGAGGTTCGGCGTCTCCTACACGCTCTACTCGTTCCGCCACAACAAGCGGGTGCGCCTCCGGCTCTTCACCGGCGAAACCACGCCTGTCCCCTCGGTCACGAGCATCTGGAAAACCGCCAACTGGCACGAGCGCGAGACCTTCGACATGTTCGGCATCCGCTTCGAGGGCCATCCCAACCTCGAGCGCATCCTGATGTGGGAAGGCTTCAACGGCCACCCGCTGCGCAAGGACTTTCCCATCCGCGGCATCGACACCGGCGCGCGCATCTACCCGGAGGTCTTCCCCGAAGGGGGAGGGCCGAAGCCGGGCTCCACGGGAAAGGACCACAAGGACGTCAACATCTACCAGGGCGAGTGGACGCGCTACGGGACGTGGCCGCTGGCCGAGATCGCCGGCCAGCGCGCGGCCGCCAAGACGCAGCAGCCTCCCGCGCCCGAGCTCGGCGCGGTGGTCGCCGAGACGGCCAAGCCGACCGAGGAAGCGCCCTGGCACAACCCCGACCTCGGCCTGGCCGAGCGAATGAAGATGGCCGAGAAAGGGACGCTGAAGGACAAGCTCTTCGCGGCCATGGCCCAGACAGACTGCACCGCCTGCGGCTGGGACTGCGAGGGCTACGCGGAGGCCATCGCCAAGGGAGAAACGCGCGATCTGACGCTGTGCGTGCCCGGCGAACAGGAGACGGAGGACATGCTGAAGAAGCTGATGGCTGCCGGTTAACGGTTAACGGTTAACGCTCAGCCGTTAACCGCTGACCGGTGATCGTTCATGTTTGACGTCCACGAAATGGAAGTGAACTTCGGTCCCCAGCACCCCTCGACGCACGGGGTGCTGCGGGTCCTGCTGCGGGTCGACGGGGAGCGGATCATCGACGCCAAGCCGATCATCGGCTATCTCCATCGCGGCACCGAAAAGCTCTTCGAGCACATGAACTACCCGCAGTGCATCCCGCACACGGACCGGATGGACTACGTGGCCGCGGCCACCAACAACCTCGGCTTCGTGGAGACGGTGGAGAAGCTGATGGGCATCACCGCGCAGATCCCGCGCCGGGCCCAGCTTCTCCGCGTCATCCTCTCCGAGCTGCAGCGGATCTCGTCGCACTTGCTGTGGCTCGCCACGCACGCCATCGACATCGGGGCCATGACTCCGTTCTTCTACACCTTCCGCGAGCGGGAGCAGATCCTCGACCTCTTCGAGGCCTACTGCGGCGCGCGCCTGACGCTCAACTGCATGCGCATCGGCGGGATGCCCGACGACATGCCGCCCGGCTGGATCGACGAGGTGGAAGGGTTCATCAGCAAGTTCGATGCGGCCATCGACGAGTACGAGGACCTGCTGACCAACAACCGCATCTGGAAGCGGCGCACCGTCGGCATCGGCGTGCTCACGCCGGAGGAGGCGATCGAGTGGGGGATCACCGGCCCGCCCCTGCGCGGCTCGGGCGTGAGCTGGGACCTCCGCAGGGCGCAGCCCTACGAGCGCTACGAGGAGCTCGACTTCGAGGTCCCCATCGGGAAGAACGGCGACACGTACGACCGCTACCTGGTGCGGATGGAGGAGATGCGGCAGTCGCGGCGCATCATCCTGCAGTGCATCCCGCTCATCAAAGAGACTCCCGCCGGCGACATCAAGGCCAAGATCTCCCGCGTCATCCGCCCGCCGGAAGGGGAGGTCTACCACTCCATCGAGTCGCCGAAAGGGGAGCTGGGCTACTACATCGTCTCGGACGGGAAGAGCCAGAGCGCCTATCGCTGCCACGTGCGGCCGCCGTCCTTCGTGAACCTGCAGGCGCTGCCGGCGATGGCCAGGGGGCACCTGGTGTCGGATCTGGTGGCGTTGATCGGGACCATCGATATCGTGCTGGGCGAGGTGGACCGGTGACGAAGAAATTGAGAATTGAGAATGGAGAATTGAGAATGGTGGTGGCGCGCTTCGCGCGCGCGATCTCAATTCTCAATTCTCAATTCTCAATTCTCAATTCATCGGCGGAGCCGATGCCATGAACCCCTGGATGACCTACCTGGTCTGGCCTCTGATCAAGTTCCTGATCGCCTTTGCCATCGTGCAGGGGATCGTAGCGGCGATGAACTGGGTCGAGCGGCGGGGGCTCGGGCTCATTCAGGCGCGGCTCGGGCCGAACCGCGTCGGGCCGTGGGGTCTGGGACAGATCATCGCCGACCCCATCAAGTTCCTGCTGAAGGAGGACATTTTCCCGGCGCGCGCCGAGAAGGTGGCCTACTTCCTCGGCCCCGTGTTGCCGCTCTTTCCGGCCTTCATCGTCTTCTGCCTGATCCCCTTCGGCCCGCCGCCGACGTTCTCGGTGACGCAGAACATCAACGTCGGGATCCTGCTGATCTTCGCCCTCACCTCGACTGCCGTGTACGGGCTGATCCTCGGCGGGTGGGCCTCGAACAACAAGTTCTCGCTCATGGGCGGCCTCCGCTCCGCGGCGCAGGCGGTGTCCTACGAGGTGCCGCTGGCCCTTTCCATCATCGGGGTGCTGATGCTCTGCCAGAGTTTCGAGCTGCAGAAGATCGTCCGCTACCAGGAGGCCAACGCCTGGAACGTCTTCCCGCAGTTGGTGGCCTGCTTCATCTTCCTCGTGTCGATGAACGCGGAGAACAACCGCACGCCCTTCGACCTCCCCGAGGCGGAGTCGGAACTGGTGGGCGGCTACCACACCGAGTACTCGGCGATGAAGTTCGCCTTCTTCATGCTCGGCGAGTACTCCCTGATGATCGTGAACAGTTGCCTGATGGTCACCCTCTTCTTCGGCGGCTGGAGCCTGGGGATGGGGGGGGTGGGGCTGACCACGGAGGTGCTTCAGAAGATGGGCTTCGTGGGAGGGTTGCTCGGCACGCTCATCTTCGCGACGAAGGTCATGCTGTTCCTCCTCATGTACGTCTGGTTCCGGGCCACCTTCCCCCGGTTCCGCTTCGACCAGCTCATGGACCTGGGGTGGAAGTACCTGATCCCGCTGGCGCTGGCGAACATCTTCGTCACCGGGATCGTGATCCTGTCGTTTCCGGCCCGGGAGATCGGCGGGACGACCATCGCCGTCGGCGAGACGATTCTGACGCTGTTCGGCGTGGCGGTGATCGCCGCCACGATCGTGCTCATGCTCCGGCCCAGGCCGAAGCGCAAGGGGTTGCATGCTAGTCGAGCATCCGAAGCCTAAGTGGACGGACAAGTTTCTGCTCCTCGACCTCTTCGAGGGGTTGAAGACGACGTTCCGCAACCTGCTCCGTCCGAAAGTGACGGTGCGGTATCCGGAGGAGCGCCTCGAGCCCTCCGACCGCTTCCGGGGCATGTTCCGCTTCTCCTACGAGCGCTGCATCGCCTGCAAGCTCTGCGCGCTGGCCTGCCCCATCGACATCATCTACATCGACGTCCACGACGAGACCATCGAGCAGGACGGAAAGAAGAAGAAGGTCAAGGTCCTCGACCGCTACGACATCGACGTGAAGCGCTGCATGTTCTGCTCCCTCTGCGAGGAGGCCTGCCCCACCAAGCCGGTGTCGATCTGGCTGACCAGCAAGACCTACGAGCTGGCCACCTACGACCGCAACGATCTCTACTTCAACATGCAGGAGCTCGAATTCTGGGACGACCGCCCCCGCTACACCGGACTGCCGGAGGAGGAAGAGCAGCCGCGCATCGCCGACGAGCGCAAGATGCTCGGCGAGTAACGAATGGACGCCATCACCGCAGGCATGCCCTTCCTGGTGTTCTTCATCGTCGGGACGGTCGCCGTGGCCGCATCGATCCTCGTCGTGGCCATGCGCAACCCGGTGCACTCGGCGCTGTTCCTGCTGTTGACCTTTCTCTGCGTGGCCGTCCTCTTCGTGCTGAAGGCCGCGGAGTTCGTCGCCGCCGTGCAGGTGCTGGTCTACGCCGGCGGGATCATGGTCCTCTTTCTCTTCGTGGTCATGCTCATCAACGTCCGCGAGCTGCCGGAGGAGAGAGTCCTGTCGCAGTTTTGGAGGGGCGGCCTGGCCGTCGGCGCCGGCGTGTTCATCCTCTTCGCCACCGTGGTCCGTCCCGGCGCCTACCACGAGCCTCGCGGCCAGGAGCGCGACCTGCGCAGCTACACAGAGCCGGGGACGCAGAGGGTCCGCGCCGCGGACGGCACCATCACCGAGCGCGACGTCCTGCGCAGGCGCGTGGCCGGCAACTCCGAGGCCATCGGCATGGTGCTCTACCGCGACTACCTCGTGCCGTTCGAGGTGGCGTCGCTCTTCCTCCTCGTGGCCATGATCGGGGCCATCGTCATCGGCAAGCGCGAGCTCAGCGTGGAGGAAGAGGAGTCCACTCCCGATTTCATCCTGGAGCGGATGGAACGGGAGAAGGAAGTGAAGGAGGTCGTGAATGGGTGATTCTCCCGTGAAGGAGGCCTTCCATGCCTGAAGGGATGCCCAGCACCTCCGCTTACCTGATGCTCTCGGCCACGCTCTTCACCGTCGGCCTGGTGGGAGTCGTCATCCGGCGCAACATGATCACCGTGCTCATGTGCGTGGAGCTGATGCTCAACGCCGTGAACATCAACCTGGTGGCCTTCTCCTACCGCCTCTCCGCGCTGGAGGGACAGATCTTCGCCATCTTCGTCATCGCCGTCGCGGCAGGGGAGGCC
>DATLEX010000346.1:0-47526 GCA_035525045.1 Thermoanaerobaculia bacterium
CGCCCGGCAGCCCTTCACCATCGACCCGGCCTGGCCGCCCGCGAAATCGGAGGAGAAGGAAAAGGAAAACGAGAAGGAGAAGGAGAAGGAGAAGGAGAAGGAGAAGGAGAAGGAAAAGAAAGACCCGAGGGTGAAGTTCCCGCGCGGCAGCCTCGTCGTCCGCATGGACCAGCCTTACAGCAGGCTCGCCGACACGCTCCTCGATGTGCAGTACGTCCGCGGCGAGGAGCGCGTGTACGACGACACCGGCTGGACGCTCGGCTACGTGAAGAACGTCGACTTCACCCGCGTGGCCAATCCCGACGTGCTCAAGGTCCCGATGACGCTGCTCAGCGGAGCGCCGGCCGCCCCGGCGTCGCCGAACGCCTCCGACATCGAGCACGCCCGGCGATTTTTCGCCGACCCGAACAGCAGAAAGCCGCGCATCGCCATCCTCCACACCTGGCTCCGGACGCAGGATGAGGGGTGGTACCGGCTGGCCCTGGAGAGCCTCGGCGTCCCCTACGACTACATCTCCACGCAGGACGTGGCGAAGATGCCGGACGTCCGCGCGAAGTACGACGTCATCATCTTCCCACCGGTCGGCGTTCCGGCGGCGTTCGGCGACATCGTCAACGGGATGGCTCCCGGTCCGGCGCTGCCCTGGAGAAAGAGCGAGCTGACGCCGAACCTCGGCGGGCCCGATGAGACCGACGACATGCGACCCGGCCTCGGCCTCTCCGGGGTGCAGAACCTGGCACGCTTCGTCGAGGAGGGGGGGCTTCTCATCACCGTGCGCGACACCGCGCAGTGGGCCATCGACTACGGCCTGGTGCGGTGGATGCGCGTCGTGCCGGGCAGCAAGCTGAGGGCGCCGGGGACGATCGTGCGCGGGAAGGTCACCGACGCGAAGAGCGTCATCACCGCCGGATACGACGAGACCGTGCCTCTCTTCTTCGCCCGCTCGCCCATCTTCCGGGTCGGCGTGCGCGAGGAGCCGGAGCGGGCGAAGCGCCCGACCGGCCGCGGCGGGCCGGACGATCCCGACGTCCCGCAGGGGCGGCCGTTCGTCCCCACGCCCGAACGCCCCAAGCCGGCGCCGGGAGAGGAAGGCTTCCAGTTGCCGGAGGACATGCCCTACAACGTCGAGGCGTACATGCCGCGGCCGGAGGACCGGCCGCGGGTCCTCGTCTCGTTCCACGACAAGGCCGATCAGCTCCTCCTCTCGGGTATGCTCGAGGGAGGGGACGAGATCGCCGGGAAGCCGGCGGTGGTGCTGGCGCCGCGAGGGCGCGGCAACGTGCTGCTCTTCGCGGTGAACCCGATGTGGCGGATGAACACGCAGGGGATGTATCCGCTGGTGATGAACGCGGTGATGAACTGGGACTCTTTACGGTAACCCTGAGCGAAGCGAAGGGTCGACTGCCGCAACGATGTGGAGCCCCGACCAGTACGAGCGCTTCAAAAAAACGAGCGCGCGCAGCCGTTCCACGATCTCGTGGCGCTCATCGAAGCGCGGCCGCGGATGCGGGTGGTCGACCTCGGCTGCGGGACGGGGGAGCTGACCCGGGCACTGCACGAGCATCTGCTGGCCGAGGAGACCCTCGGCATCGACAGCTCCGAGACGATGCTGCTCAAGGATAGGAATTTTCATTCTGAGTCTCGGCCTCCGCTCCGGAAGTCCGCGGCGCTGCGTTGCTCGAAGAAGCCGGCTGGATAGCTCCTGGTCAGTGTTCGCGACACCGTGCCATTGCTTCTCCGGACCGTGATGGTGAGCGATGCGCCCTCGCTGAGCGTGCGAATGCCGATGTTGAACCTCGCACTTTCCGCGGATACCGGTGCGATGAGAACCCCGGTCATTCCCGCCTGCAGCACCTCGCCCGGACGGATCTGCTCTTCCGACATCGCGGTCGTTCCGGCCTCGCCCGCTCTGATTCACCGGCGTCGCATCAGCGAGAACGTAGTAGGGATTCACGGCCCGTCCGCCATCGCGAACCTCGAAGTGGAGGTGCGTGGCCGTGCCGCGGGCGTTGCCGCTGTTGCCGACGAAGCCGATCAGCTGTCCCGGAATGACGCGCATGCCGTTGCGAATGCCGCCGGCCCACTCCTGCAGCGGGGCATCTTACGGGCGACCCGCCGGGTCGCCCGTACTCAGCACGTCGTCAATGTCAGTCATGAATCTTGATCTCACCCGATGTCACAGCGCCCCAGCGGCTGTACCCACTCGCTGTCACGATCGAGAACGTATCCGTTCCGCCGCGCGGCTTGCCGTCGTCGACGGCCTGGATCAGGTAGATTGTGGCGATGCCGTTGTCGATGGCATTGCCGAAGATCGTCACCTCGTTCCCGCTAAGGACGAACGCCGTCACATCGAGGCACTTGACTTTCCGGCCGGCTGCCTGATCGACCACCGTGCAGCCGCCCTTCAATCCGCCGTCGCTCTTCGCCTCGAAGGCGAACGTGATCCTGTTGCCGTCCGCGTCGGTGATTCGCCCGCCGCCGGTCACCTGGCCGCTTGTCGAGACCGGAAGAATCCACGATTTGGTCGCGGTTCCCCCCGGCTCGCCCGAGTCCTGGACGCCGTCGTCGTCGGTGTCGGCAAAGGCCGTGATCACGTCGGTTCCTGGAAATTGCGGACCACCGTAAGTGAAGCTGCACTGGCCGGCGGCGTCGGTGGTGCACGAGCCGGAGGTTGTCACTGCGCCGGTGACACCGAAGCGGATGACGATGTCAGGCGTCGGCTCGGCGGAGGCGTCCTCGACCGAGGCGGTCACGGTATGAGTGGTTCCGACTGTGTTCACGCCAGAGGCGGGCGAGAGCGCGAGCGATGCCGGCGGACCAGGGCCCTCGGGCGGCGCGAAGATGTAGGCGGAGCCCTGCTCTCGATTCGCGCCAACATCGGCGTCGGGTGCGCCGGCGACAACGGTGTCGCCGCTTATTGCGACCGACCAACCGAAGGCGTCGGACGCCCCATCAGAGGCGGTAAGCTTCGCCGTCTCGGTCGCAGTAATCCAGCCGGAGACAGGCTTGACGAAAACATAGGCGGAGCCCTGATCGACATTGGCGCCGACGTCGGCCGAGCGCGCGCCGATGACGATGCTGTCGAGCGAGACGGCGCTCGAAAAACCGAAGAGGTCAGCGGCTGCCCCGTCAGAGGCGGTCAGCTTCGCCGTCTCTGTGGCATCGGCCCACCCCGAGGCGGGTTCGACGAAAACGTAGGCGGAACCCTGATGGTTCTCGGCGCCCACGTCGTCGAGGGACGCACCCACGACGATCGTGTCGCTCGATGTGGCGACGGACGAACCAAACCAGTCGACGGACGCCCCATCGGATGCCGTCAGCTTCGCCGTCTCGGTTGCATTTGCCCAACCCGTGGCAGGTTCGATGAAGACGTAGGCTGAACCCTGATCGCGGTTGCTGCCGACGTTGTTCAGCGGCGCGCCGACGACGATCGTATCGCCGGATATGGCGACCGACGTCCCAAAAAAGTCGACGCCCGCTCCGTCCGAGGATGTCAGCTTCGCCGTTTCGGTCGCACTCGCCCAGCCCGAGGCGGGTTTCACGAAAACGTAGGCAGATCCCCGTGAGGAACTCAAGCCGATGTCATCTCGCGGTGCGCCGACGGCCACAGTGTTGCCGGAGATGCCGACGGCCCACCCGAACTCATCGTCCGGCGCGCCGTCAGAAGCGGTGAGCTTCGCCGTCTCGGTCGCGCTCGCCCAGCCTGACGCGGGCTTGACAAACACGTAGGCAGATCCCTGATTGACGTTCGTGCCGACGTCGTCGGCACGCGCACCGACGACGACAGTGGTCCCGGAGACGGCGACCGAGGAACCGAACAGGTCACTGTGCACACCGTCCGAGGCGGTGAGCTTCGCCGTCTCTGTGGCGTTCGCCCACCCCGCGGCGGGCTTGACGAATACATAGACGGCGCCCTGATTTGGGTTCGTCCCGACGTCCGCGCCGATCGCCCCGACGATCACCGTATCTCCGGAGATCGCGACCGATCGACCGAGGGTGTCACCTGACGCCCCATCAGAGGCGGTCAGCTTCGCCTGCTGCACGAAGGGATCGATCGTCACCGGGTAGCGCGAGCCTTCGTCCTCGACGCGGAGGAAGAGCGTCTCGCCCTGCAGGTCGAGCCGCGCCGGCAGCTCGCGGCCGCTCGCGTCGAAGGCTACAAGGCCGCGGTAGCAGAGTGCCGATCCGACGAACGTCAGCCCGCCGGCACCCGGGTCGAGCGAGGCCACAACCCCCGAAAGCTCCAGAGCGACGGTGAGTGCTCCCGAGCCTCGGGCCGGTCGATGCTCAACGGTGAAGCCCTGCTCGAGTCCGAGCGGCCCGTTCGTGTACCACTCGGTCACAGCGCCGCGCCGGTACTCGACTCGGTTCGCGCTCGCCACAGGCGTCGCCCTCGCCACCGGCCGGAGACTCTCGCCGCGACCGACGGCACGCAGGGCAAGCCCGAGCCTGGATTGACCCGAGCGGATCTCCACGCCCCTTGACGTGAACGACGCCTCCAAGATGTGGCGCGGGTTCGAGGCGACGTAACCCTCGCCCGATGGCCGGGCGTGGTAGACGGGCGTCTCCCGGCCGAGCACGCTCGCGATCGCCCCTCGGGCGGCGAGCGGAAGACTCTCGACGTCGGCCGTTGTGGCCGGCATCGTGCGTGGCACCGCGGCCAGCAGAAGTACGACCAGAAACAAGCGACCACGCCGGAAAGGACTGCGCGGGACCATGATCATGTCATGCTCCTTCCGTCGGCGCCGCTGGCGCGATCTGATGCGTGTGAGGGTTGCCGAGAAGTGAACGCAAGCTCACTTCGCCGATACCCCCTGGTTGTGTCGAAAAACGCCGTATAGCATGACGCTGCCGACCGAACGAGTCAAGCGGCGCCGTAACGGCGCGCTCTACCGCCCCACCGACCGACTCTCCACTCGCGAGGACTTTCCGGGATCTGAGCCGTGGCGCGCCTACCGGAAGATCCGCCGCCAGATCGAGCCGGTCTCGGCGAGCGCGACCCGGCCGCTGCTCTGATTCACCGGCGTCGCATCAGCGAGAACGTAGTAGAAGGATAGGAATTTTCATTCTGAGTCTCGGCCGTTTCTCGCGCTTTTTGGGGACACGATGGTCTGACTGGGCGGGATTCTATTCCGGTTTCGGGCTCCTGCGCGGGGATCGGATCAGCGTGCAGGGCCTACGACGATGATGCCGGCGATGACTCTTTACGGTAGCCTTCGCTACTCTGAGCGAAGCGAAGGGTCAACTGCGGCGGATACGGTGTCCTTGCGGGCTTGGCGAAATCCGGCAGGGCAGCGCATCTGCCGGAGCTGACTCTTCGCTTCGCTCAGAATTGACCTGAAAAACGATGTGGAGCCCCGACCAGTACGAGCGCTTCAAAAACGAGCGCGCGCAGCCGTTCCACGACTTGCTCGGCCTGATCGAGCCGCGGCCGCGCATGCACGTGGTCGACCTCGGCTGCGGCACCGGCGAGCTGACGCGGACCCTGCACGATCACCTCCTGGCCGAGGAGACGCTCGGCATCGACAACTCGGAGACAATGCTGCTCAGGAGCGGCCCGCTGCGGTCGGAGGTGCTGCGCTTCGAGGAAGGCGACATCGAGGCCTTCGTCACCGACCGGCCGTTCGACCTCGTCTTCTCCAACGCCGCGCTGCACTGGCTGCCCGACCACGAGAAGCTCTTCACCCGGCTGGCGAGCTTCCTCACCACTCGCGGACAGATCGCGGTGCAGATGCCGGCCAACGACGATCATCCCTCGCACGCCATCGCGGCCGAGGTGGCGCGGGAGTTGGGAGCCGCGCCGCGCGCCGAGCACACGCTCCCTCCGGAACGTTATGCCGCGCTCCTGCACCGGCTCGGCTTCAAGCGCCAGCATGTCCGCCTGCAGGTGTACGGTCACGAGCTGCCGTCGGCCGCCGACGTCGTGGAGTGGAACCGCGGCGCGCTCCTGACCGACTACGAGCAGCGCCTCGGCGAACGCTTCCCGCGGTTCCTCGAGACGTACTCCGAACGCCTGACGAAAGCGCTCGGCACGACCACGCCGTTCTTCTACACCTACAAGCGCATCCTGCTGTGGGGGTCTTTCTGAGGAAGTCATGATCGTTCTGAACCCCATCGGGGTCGTCCGCAGCCCCCACACCGAGAAGTCGCAGATTCCGAAGGGGCCGGGGGCCCGGCACGAAGCGGAGGGGGTCCTGGAGATCCGCGAGGACCTCCAGGCGGGCCTGGACGACATCGAGGGGTTCTCGCACCTCTACGTCCTCTGGATCTTCGATCGCTCGGAAGGCTACGAGCTGCTGGCCCAGCCTCCGACGGACGACCGCCCCCACGGGGTGTTCGCCACACGCGCCCCGCGGCGCCCGAACCCGATCGGCCTGACCGTGGTGCAGCTCCTCGGTCGCGACGGACCGCGGCTGCGGGTTCGCGGGCTAGACATGCTGGACGGCACTCCGATCGTCGACATCAAGCCATACCTGAGCAGCGTGCCGGCGGAGGACCTCCGCCGCGGATGGCTCGCCGAGGCGGAGGCTCGGGCGGGCCCTCGCCCGTCCGGCGGAACCGTTACCGCCGATGAGTCGGTGGCCGTGATCGTCAGAGGCATCAACGACGCCTGGCGTGCGCGGAAGTACGACGACATCGGGCGCTACCTCGCGGAGGACGTCGTGATCGCCCCGCCGGGCTCCGATCAGCGGATCGCGGGGCGGGAAGCGTACGTGCAGTCGTACCGCGACTTCGACGCCGGGGCGGTCACGCAGGCGTTCTCGGCCGGCGAGCCACGGATCGACATCGCCGGCGAGGTGGCCGTGGCGTCGACTCCGTTCGAGATCACCTACGAGATGCAGGGGCAGACCTACCACGAGCGGGGGACCGATCTGCTCGTGCTCAGGCGTGACGCCGGCGAGTGGCGCGTGATCTGGCGATCGATGCACAGCGAGCCGGCGTAATCCGACGCGGCATGCGGTCGCCTGAAACCCCTCCGGCGTACTCTCGTACAAGCAGCCGAAGGGAAAAACGCATGAAGCCGTCCAGCGATCCGTGGCTCGAGCGCCTGCTCGCTTTCTGGTTACTGGTCTGGGGGCTCTTCGGATGGTTGCCGCTCATCCGGTCGGTCTTCGACGGCGAAACCTATGAGTGGGGAACGACGTGGTTCGGGCTTCAGGTGGGCGGCGCAGGTGTTACCGCTTCGCTGGCGCTTCTCGCCGTGAAGGTCGTCGCCGTCGTGGCGACCCTCTATTGCCTTCTGCGACGCTCAGGGCCGTGGAACTGGGCCCTCCCCCTGCTCTGGACCGCCCTCCTCACGGCCGATGGCCTCTACGGCATCGTCGCCAATCCCGAAGGCTTCTGGTTCCACGGCGACACGCTCGGGATTCATCTCAACCTCGGATATGTCATTCCCGGCTTCAACGCTCTATTCTTTCTCGTCGCGCTGCTCCATGGATGGCGAAGCCGGTCCGCGACTCCCGAGAGGCTTCCTCTCGATATCGTGAATCTCCGCTGGCTAACGGGCCTCCTCGTCCTCCTCCCGATTCAATTCGCCTTGCTTCGCTCCGGCACCCCTCACGGGATCACCGATCAAGTCGGTGTGCTCCTGACGATCGCCCAGTGGTTTCTGCTGGGCGCCGCACTCCGGCGGACCTCCGGCGCGAGAATCGCCGCGCACGCGATGGCGTGAACGGCTCAACGGCGCCGGCGAAGGCGTTCCGCCGCGGTGCGACCGATCGAGTCGTCGTGCTCCCGCGGGTCCCAGGGGCGGACGCTTCCGTCCCAGTCGACGAAACACTTCGGGACGGGGAGCGCAGCCAGGCGGGGAGCGAGGGCGCGCCGTGGCTCGACGCTGTTCCAGGAGATGAACCGCACGCGGCGATCGAGCAGCCACTCCAGGTTCACGCCGACGGCGAACTCGGCATAGCAGACGCCGTAGCCGCCGCGCTCGATCGCCTCCATCGCCGGCCGCGGGTCGAATGACGGCCCCGCCGCCAGCACCGCTCCGGTGTAGAACCGCCCCTCGGCTTGCGCCGACTCCAGCTCGCCGGCCAGCCGCAACGTCTGCATCGCGTACGCGAGCGCCAGCGCCACCACGGCAGCGGCGGCGGCTCCGCGCAGCAGCCGCCTTCCACTCCCCCACCACTGCGCCGCCTCCGCCACCGCGAATCCGAAGAGGATCGGCACCGCAGGGGCGATGTACCGCACCGCACCGCCGTAGGCGCGCGACGAGCCGAAATAGAACGCCGCGCACAGCAGGAGCGTCGCCCCGATGACCCCTCGCAGCCCGTAATCGCCCGGCCGCCCCGTGAGGAATGCACGAACCTGGTCCCGATGCCTGATCAGGTGCGCCGCGAGCAGGACGAGGAGCACCCCGCCGATCACCACCCCCGCCGGCGTCCACGACGCGCCGATCAGCCTCCAGAGGTCGGAACGCAGGACCCTGGCCATCTGCGCCGGCACGTCGCCGAGGTGTCGAAGGGGAGCGGAAAACCCGTACGTCCCTTCGTACAGGCCGCGCATCGCGCCGATGATCACCGGCGTGTAGCCGATCAACGCTCCGGCGGCGAACAGGGCGGCGGGCGGCATCCAGACTCGGCGCTCTCTCCAGAGATGAGCCAGCGCGTCGCGCAGCGGCCCGTCATGGCTCAGTGCCAGGACCAGGCGGAACAACAGCCATGCCGTGAGCGCCTCGCGCACTGCGCTGTGGAGAAAGAACGCCGGTACCCGCGGGATGAACTCGCGCACGACGGCCAGGGCGAGAAGGACCAGCAGCACCACGTCGATCGACCGGATCAACAGGCGCGTCGGGAAGGCGGCGCGCCGCCAGGCGTACTCCCGCCGCGGGAGACGGACGATCTCCCATGCCTCGCTTCGCAGGATGACGACGAGGAGCGCCGCCCCCGCCGCGAAGGCGATGCCCTGATGCATCCACCACCCGATGCCGCACAGAAGACCGAAGAGGAACCAGTCGCGCCGGCGGCGAAGTCCGCCCGCGGCGACGAGCAGGATCGCCCCGCTCAGGAAGAGGAGCATCTCGCCGCCGCGCGGGGCGAGCTGTGAGTGAAAGAACCAGTCGGGTCCCATCGTCAGGAGGAGAGCCACGATGATGGCCACGGCGGGGCCGAACGCGATCCGGAAGACCAGCCAGAAGAAGGCGATCATCGCCAGCCACTCGATGGCGGTCCCGACGCGCATGCCGAGGGGGCCCACCGGCGGTGTCACACCAAACGGGGCGACGATCAGTCCGCCGAGGGCTCCGAACATCGAGGTCAGCGTCCCCATGTACGACTGCCCCCACCAGAAGAGGTGAAAGGTCCCTTCGTAGATGTCGCGTGCCATGAGTCCGAAGACGGCGGCGTCGCTGTGCCAGCCGAGGCGCACGCCCGGCTCGCGAAAGAGAGGGAAACGGAGGAAGGAGAAGAGGAGGACGATGCCGCC
Source organism: Thermoanaerobaculia bacterium (assembly GCA_035525045.1). GTDB lineage: Bacteria > Acidobacteriota > Thermoanaerobaculia > Gp7-AA8 > Gp7-AA8 > DATLEX01. The sequence goes on from DATLEX010000346.1 coordinate 9,424, forward strand.
GAGGGCGAGCCACTCGCCGCGCGAGACCGGCTGCCGGGCCCGCGTCACGATGCCGGCTCACCGTCGCGTGTGCGCATCAGACGACCTTCGCCGGCCATTATGCCCGGCCCCGTCTGCTATTCTCGTCCCGCTGATGACCTCCGGCCGCTTTGCGGCGATCGCGTTGGCCCTGCTCCTCTGCGTGGCGGGGTCGGCGGCATTCTGGTCGGCGGCGCGCTCGACCGCCGCCATGGACTTCTACCAGATCTGGATCGGGGCGCGGATGGCGCGCGAGACCCGCCACTTCTACGATCCGGCGACGGCCACGCGCATGGGGGAGACGTACCTGCGGCAGGCGATCGAGGAGGGGGCCTCGCCGCTCCACATCGCCGTGGCGAGGTACCGGCGGAACCTGGAGATGTTCTCCACCCCGTTCCTCTACACGATCTACTCGCCGTTGCGCGGCCCGTACGAGCGCGATCTGCTCCGCTTTCAGATCGTGGTCTTCGTTTCGTTCCTCGTCTGGGTGGCGATCTTCACCCGCCTGTTCGGTTGGGAGCTGCCCGCCTCTCTCCTCCTTCTGGCCTTCCTCCTGCTGGCGTTCGAGCCGCTGCGGAGCGACGTCCGCGTGGGGAACGTCAACCACGTCGTGCTGGCCCTGCTGGCTCTCGGTGCCGGGGCGACGGTGAAGCGGCAGTTCGTGGCAGCCGGCGCCCTGCTGGCCATCGCCACAATGGTGAAACCGCACGTGGTGCTCATCATCCCGGTCACGTATCTATTCTGGAGCGCGCAGCGGAGATGGCGCGACCTCGTCCGCCATGCCGCGGGAGCCGCCATCGCCACGGCGGCCGCGGTGATCGCCGGCTCGATCTACTTCCGCTCGGCGACGATCTGGCTCGAATGGCTGAACGCACTGCGCGCCATGCCGCGGGAAATCGTCCCGCTCGAGGTCGGGAACTTCGCCCTCGCCGTCGTCGTGCGCGAGCGGACCGGCCTCGACGCCGCGCTCCTTCTTCTCCTTGCCGGCGCCGCCGCGCTCGCTGCCGTCGCCTTTCGATGGAAGCCCGGCAGCCGGGCCGATGCCGCGCTGATCCCCCTCGGCTGCGTTCTTTTCCTCCTCTCCAGCCCGCTGGTCTGGCTGCACTACCTCCTCCTGACCGTGCCGCTCGTCATCTGGCTACTCCGTCCGGCCGAAGGATCGGGCGTTCTCCCGCGTCAACTCGCCGGCGTCGTGGCGCTGGCGCTCCTCGCCGTCACTCCGTGGGACGCCCTCATGCCGTCGGTGCTCGAGGTCGCCACATTCGCGAACGCCGGACTGCTCATCGCCTTCGTGGCAACGCTCCACGATCTGGCCGGCGATCACTCCTCGGCCAGGATGGAATGAACGGCCAGCATCACGGTGAGGGAGCTGAGCAGGACCACCGCCAGCACGAGGGTGGCGGGAATGGCTGACTGCGTGCCGGCGAGGTCCCCGACGAGGGAGGCGGGGGTGAAGCTGAGAAGCCAGCGCTGCAGCTCGTCCCACTTCCAGGTCAGCAGGGCCGCCCACCCCGCCGCGATCGCGGCGTAGGAGACGATCTGGGCGACGTTGAGCGGACGGGCGGCCCGGTCTGCGGCGGCGCCGCTTCGCAGCAACTGGGCCTTGAGCCAGAGCACGGCGGGATCGGGAAGGGCGCGCTGGCGCGCATCGATGCGGGAGAAGCGCGCCATGAACGGCGAGGCCGCCGCCGCGGCCGCGCATTCCTGGCATTCCCGGACATGCTGGCGCAGCGCCTCGGTCCACCGATCCTCGGCCGCGGCGCGGCGCACGAGCGGCTCGCTTACGCAGCTCGCTCTCACGGCAGGGCCTCCGGGCCGATGCCTCGCTTCTGGAGGAGGCCGGCCAGCTTCTTTCGGGCTCGGAACAGCAGGACGCGGATGCTCTTGGGCCGCAGGCCGAGAGCTTCGGCGAGCTCCTCGTGATCGAGCTCCTCGACGTGGGCCAGCCAGAGCAGGGCCCGCTCGCGAGGCTTCAGCTCCGCGAATACCCGGCTCATGTCGTGCCGGAGGTCGGCCCCGCCGGCGGGCGGGACAGCGCGATCCGTTTCCGCGACCTCGCGCCGGCGCTTCGTCTCCCGGAAGTGATCGAGGGCCACCGTGGTCGCGGCGCGATAGGCGTAGCGCCGCATGTGCTCCTCGCTGGCGAAGACGGGGTTGGCGCGGATGAACCGGATGAACGTCTTCTGCAGGAGGTCGTCGGCGGTGGCGGGGTCGCCGGTCATCCGATGGAGATACGACCAGAGGCTGGAGGCGCTCCGGCGGTAGAAGGCCTCGAAGCGCGCCTCGTCCATCGGCCTAAGCGGCGCGCGCCCGCCGGGCCGCGCCGAAATGAGCGGCAGATCCATGGCAAGGGCGTTCATCAGAGCTCGGAGGGGGCATGGTTCGGTTCGTCGCTGTGGCCGAGGCGCATCGACACGTACCACGCGGCGAGGAACCCGACTCCCAGGGCCAGGAAGAGGATGCCGAACCAGGCCACCCACTCGGCACCGCTGACCCCCCAGATCGCCACCAGGCCCAGACCGAGGAAGGCCAGCACGATCGCCTTGCGAAGCCCGGCCAGGGAGCGCTCCTGCGTCACCGCCATCGTTCCCTTCTGGACGCCGTGCACGAACTCCCTGCCGGTGCCCGACTTGAGGAACTCGACCAGCTCCGCCGACGAGCCGAACCGCTCGATCAACCTGGTCTGCACCTCGGCCTGCAGCTCGAGCCGCCGCTGCCGGACCCTCCACCACGCCACCACGATGGCGATGATCGTCAGGTTCGAAAAGACGATCGCCACCAAGGGGATCCATAAGTCTTCAGCCATTGTGTTCCTCCGATTCCGTCCCAACGTGCCCTCTCCTGCTTGCGGGAGAGGGTGGCGTCTGCGCCGTTTGACAAGCTCGGGATGACACCTGTCAAACCCTTAGTACGGCTGGGGGCGGGTTTGGGTTAACAGCTAAACTCCCCCCATGCGTTTCTCAGTCGCCGAATACGTGAGGTGGGAAGACATCGACGCGGCGGGCATCATCAACTATCAGGCGTACCTGCGGTTCTTCGGGCTGGCGGAAGTGGAGCTGTTCCGCTCGTGCGGATTGTCGTACAAGACCCTCTTCGACGAGCTGGGGATCTGGCTGCCGCGCGTACACGTGGCGTGCGACTTCCATCATCCGGTGACGCTGGACGAGCTGCTGATCGTGGAAGCGTGGTTCGGGAAGATCGGAACCAGCTCCATCCACCTCCACTTCGAGGTCAAGCGGACGGAAGCGCCGGAGGTGGCGGTGGCCACGGGAAAGTACGTCCTGGTCACGGTCGCGCGAGGGCAGTTCCGCCCCACGCCGGTGCCGGAACTGGTGAGGACGAAGCTGGGGCCTTACCTCGTTCCGGCCGAATCGCTGTAGACTCTGCATCCCATTCGCCATGGACGTCCAGGAGCTCCGGGCGGCCGAACGCTTTACGGCTATCGAGCCGCTGACAGCCACATTCGCCGGCATCGCGATCGCGATCGTCAATCTCAGCACGATCGGGGCGCAGATCGAGCATCCCGCGCCGATCCGGCTCGGATCGGTGGCGCGGTTCGCCATCCGCCGCGGCGAGGTGGCGGTCGACGTCCAGGGATTCCTGATCTGGAGCCGCCTCTCCAAGACCCCCGACGCCGACGGAAATCACCTCTACCGCTCCGGAGTCCGCATCGAGAGCGGCAACCGCGACTACGCCTTCGCCCTGCACCAGTTGATCAAGGGCGGGGCCATGCGGCGCGAGACCGACACGCTGGAGAACAAGCGCCGGCGCCTGCTCGAGCGGATGGCCGAGAAGAACAGGCCGGGCATACGAATCGTCAGCGACGGTCCCGAAGTGCCCCAGGACCAGTTGCTCCTGGTGCAGCATGCGCGTGAACGCCTCCTGGCCGATCCGGAGGAGGCCCAAAAGTGGTACCACCGCGCCAAGTACGCCGTCACCCACGGCGCCACGAACATCGAGATCGAGTCGATCCGCAACCGCGAGGAGGTGCTGGCGGTGTGGGAGTACCTGGAGCGGAGTCTGGACATCCCGACCATCGCCCGGGCCTTCGAGAAGATGCGCAGCACGTCCGCGACTAAAATCCAATGAAGTTCGGCTCGGGGTGCAGCTCGATGCCGAACCGCTGCCGGACGCGCTCCTGAATCATCTCCACCAGCTCGCACACCTCCCGCGCCGTGCCCCCGCCGCGATTGATGACGGCCAGCGTGTGCTTCGAGGAGAGGCCGACGTTCCCGAGCGTGAATCCCTTCTGAAAGCCGGCCTGCTCGATCAGCCAGGCCGCGGAGAGCTTGACCATCCCGTCGCCGGCCGGAAACGACGGGGCCTCCTCCGGCAGCGCGCCGGCCGGGACGATCGGGTTCATGAAGAACGAGCCGTCGCTGCGCGTATCGGGGTCGCCTCTGTCGATCACCATCCCCTTGCGCCTGCGGATGGCGATCACCGCATCGCGCACCGCGGCCAGCTCGGCGGCGGACCCGCCGCGCTCGTCGAGATATCGCTGCAGCTCCTGGTAGCGGACGGAAGCCGCGCCGCCGCGCTGGAAGCGGAACGTCACGTTCAACACGATGTACCGCCCCGGCTCGTCGTTCTTGAAGCGGCTGGAACGGTAGGCGAACCGGCACTCCCGGTTGGTGAATGACGTCACACGCCCCGTCGTGCGGTCGAGCGCCTCCACGCGAATGATCGTCTCGCTGACCTCCTGCCCGTAGGCGCCGACGTTCTGGATGGGCGCCGCCCCCGTCGACCCGGGGATCCCCGAAAGGCATTCGATCCCCGCCCATCCCCTCTCCACTGCCGTCTCGACGAAGGAGTCCCAAGGCTCGCCGGCGGCCACTTTGACCGTGGCGTAGTCGCCCTCGCTTTCGACGGTGACGCCTCGCAGGCCGAGGTGGATGACCAGGCCGGGGAACCCGTCGTCGGAGATGAGCAGGTTGCTGCCGCCGCCGAGGATGAAGGCCGGCAGCTTGCCCTCCCGGGCCCAGTCCAGTGCCCGGCCCAGCTCGTCGACCGTCGTCACTCGGGTGAAGTACCGCGCCGGCCCCCCGATGCCGATGGTCGTGAGGGGAGCCAGCGGGACGTTTTCCTCGATCGAAGGCATCACTGGCGTCCCATTACTCATGCCTCATGCCTAACCTGTAGCATACCGGGATGTTCCAATCGCCCGCCGCAGTGCTGGCCATCCTGGCAACGGTCGCCGCATTCTTCTTCTGGCTCGAGCAGGCCACCCGGTGGAAGCTCTTCAACTTTTTCCCGCCGCTGCTTTTCATCTACGCGACGCCGGTGCTGCTCAACAACACCGGAGTGCTCCCGGCGACGTCGCCGGCATACGACGTCCTGAGCCAATTCGGCCTTCCGGTCTTCATCACGCTGCTCCTCCTGTCGGTCGACGTCGGCGCGGCGGTGCGGATCATGGGCAAGGGCGTGTTCGTCATGCTCATCGGCACCGTCGGCGTGATCGTCGGCGCGCCGATCGGATACTTCGTCGTCCATCGCTGGCTCCCCGACACGGCATGGAAGGGCTTCGGCGCGCTCGCCGGAAGCTGGATCGGCGGGACCGGCAACATGGCCGCGGTCGCGGGAGGGCTGGAGACGCCGCCGGAGATCTTCGGCCTCGCGGTCCTGGCCGACAACATGATCTACGTGATCTGGCTGCCGATCCTCCTCGCCTCGAAGGGGCTGGCGGAGCGCTTCAACCGCTGGATGCGCGTCAGCGACGAGCGCGTGGCGCGGATGGAGGCGGCCGCGCAGGCCGAGGCGGCCACGAAGAGCGAGCAACCAGTCCTGATGCGGCACTTCCTCTATCTGGCCGCCCTCGCTCTCGGCGCGACCGCGCTGTCGGGATGGTTCGCGCCGATGCTGCCGGTGATCGAGCCGATCCTCTCGACCTCGACCTGGCGCGTGCTGATCGTGACCACCATCGGCATCGCCCTCTCCTTCACCCCGGCCAGGAGCCTCCCCCGCTCGCACGAGGTGGCGATGGCCATCGTCTACGTCTTCGTGGCGGGGATGGGGGCGCGGGCCTCCCTGGCGGGGCTGGCCGACGCGCCGGCGTTCCTCCTCGGCGCGCTGATCTGGATCTTCATCCACGGCGTCTTCTGCCTCTTCGGGGCATGGCTCTTCAAGGTGGACGTGCACAGCGCCGCGATCGCCTCGGCGGCGAACATCGGCGGCGCGGCGTCGGCGCCGGTGGTGGCCGCCTATCACCGCGAGAGCCTCGTCCCGGCGGCCATCCTCATGGCCCTGATCGGCTACGCCATCGGCAACTACGGGGCGTTCATCGCCGCCAGGCTCTGCTACTGGGTGGGGTCGTAGACCAGGTATCCCCTCACTCGATGTTGCCGACGAGCCTCTTGATGAATGGAGCCGCCAGGAGGGCGATCAACCCCGCCACACCGACGAAGATGGCCACGTTCCAGAACAGCGCCGCCGGCGCGAGCGTCTCCAGGCGGCCTGCCACCAGGCCCGCGATCAGGTTCCCCAGCGCCGCGCCGACGAACCAGACACCCATCATCTGGCCAACGCGGTCGCGCGGAGCGAGCTTGGTGATCGACGACAGCCCCACCGGCGACAACGCCAGCTCGCCCGCGGTGTGGAAGAAGTAGGTCACGATCAGCCAGGAAGGGCTGACCTTGTTGTCGATGGAGGCATTCGCGGCGCCCCACGCCAGGACGAAGAAGCCGGCCGACAGACCGATGATGCCGAGGGCGAACTTCATCGGGATGGAGGGGTTCGCGTTCCGGCGCGCCAGCCACGTCCACATCGCCCCGAACACCGGCGCGAAGATGATGATGAATCCGGGATTGATGTTCTGCAGCCAGCTCGCCGGCATCTCCCACCCGAACACCACGCGATCGGTCAGGTCGAAGGCGAACAGGTTCATCGACGACCCGGCCTGCTCGAATCCCGACCAGAACACCGCCGCCAGGATGAAGAGCCAGAAGATGACCACCAGCCGCTTCTTCTGCGTCACGTCGTAGCCGGCGAAACCGATCAGGTAGACGAAGTAGAGGATCGCTAGAAGGACGATCGTGTATCCGAGGCCGGCCGCGAACTGCTGGAGCGTGAACGGAACCAGCCCCCTGTTCATGCCGTAGATCAGCAGCGCCACGGCGATGATGACCGCCGCGAAGGTGCCGTAGAAGTTCCGCGCACGTCGCGAGATCACCTCCGGGGGCTCACCGGTGGACAGCTCGCCCGCTCCGGCGAGGTAGGGGGCGCCGAGCTTGTACTGGATCAGGCCGAGCACCATGCCGATTCCCGCCAGGGAGAAGCCCCAGTGCCAGTTGTACCTCTCGCCGAAGAGCCCGCAGAGGGTCGGACCGGCCAGCGCCCCGATGTTGATGCCCATGTAGAAGATCGAGAAGCCAGCGTCGCGGCGCGCCCCCCCTTCCGGGTAGAGGTCGCCGACGATCGCGCTGACATTCGGCTTGAGCAGCCCCGTGCCGATGACGATCAGGCCCAGCCCGAGATAGAACGTCACGTCGGTCGGCACCGCCATGCTGAAATGCCCGGCGGCGATGATCACCCCGCCCACGAACACCGCTTTCTTCTGCCCCCACACCTTGTCGGCCAGCCACCCCCCGGGCAGCGCCAGCAGATAGACCAGGAAGGTGTAGAGGCCGTAGATGGCGGCAGCGCGATCGACCGGCAGCCCCATCCCGGGGTTCTGCGTGGTGACCGCGGCGGTCATGAAGAGCATCAGGAGCGCGCGCATCCCGTAGTAGCTGAAGCGCTCCCACATCTCGGTGAAGAAGAGGGTGGCCAGACCGCGGGGATGACCGAACCAACTCTTGCCGGATGTTTCCGCCGTGACTGCCGTCATTCCAGCTCCTTCCGCCGCAGCTCTGCCGCGCGTCTCGAAAAGCGCGGCAAGTATGGGGGATTCGGGCGAGCACGGCAACGAAGCGGTGAAACGTGCCCTCTCCCGCTTGCGGGAGAGGGTGGCGCGAAGCGCCGGGTGAGGGCCCTTGGTTTCCCGACACGCCCCCTCATCCGGCCCTTCGCTGCGCTCAGGGCCACCGTTTACCGATTCAGAAGGCGCGGAACTGGGCGGCGCTCGCTTCCGCAGCCACGAACATCTGCCCTCTCCCCGCCTGGCAATAGGCCCAGTCGTGGCTGATGCCGATAGCCATCAGCGAGTCGTCGGGGCAGAGCTCGCCCAGGGCGCGACCGAGGCTCTGCACGTCGGAGCAGTCGTCCGACTGGACCACGAAGGTGCTCTCGAAGGGCAGCCCCACGACGGTGCCGAGGCGTTCCAGCGCGCCGTGCAGCTCGGAGTAGTCGGCCTCCGGCGTGAGACTGTGGCGCACGAGCAGAAAATCGCGCGAGGTGGTGAACTGGGTGCAGGCCACCAGCAGGCGGGCATCCGCTCCGACGTGGGGCCGCAGGTAGCGGACCAGCGGCGCGGCGTGACGGCCCTCCGGGAGCCAGACGTGCCAGCTCTGATCGAAATTCGGCTCGGCGCCGAGCTGCCGCATCGCATAGGAGAGCTCGGCGGTCAGCTCACCCTCGTAGCAGATCTGGAACAGTTTGATCTCGCCCATCGCACCCTCCCTCTCTCAAGCCGATCGCGAATAGAACGTCTGTGTGTTTCCGCACTCGCGACACCAGAAGTGCACCGAGTCGCGGCGCGACCAGGGGTTCGGCGCATCGCAAACCGGGCACTGGGTCTGCTGAGGGGAGAAGGGGCGCTCGCAGTGATCGCAGGCCAGCGGCCTGCCCTCGGCATTTGCGTCGTCTTCGCAACTGATCTCGCTGCACGCCGGGCACCGCCAGCAGACCGCCATCTCTCCCCGCACCTCCCGATCACCGCTTTTGTTATCCGATAATACCACACGAAAATCAGAACGTCGCGCCCGAGCTCCCGGCGTCACCGCGCGGTGTGCGTCCCGATCAGGTCTGGCCCTGGCTGGTGCAGATGGGCGAGCTTCCACGGGGAGGATCGTGCTCGGACCTCCGCAAGGCCTCTCGGACGGAGAGGCCAGTTGGTCGATCGTGCGTCCTTCTCTACGCCCTCGTCGACCCGGGACAGTTCCTGATGGAAAGGAAGTGGCTGCTGGGACTGAAGGAACGAGCGGAGAGGAAGGATGAGCGCTGAAGTGTCATCGATTCATCCATCGTCCTTCACCTTCGGTCCTTGAGCGTGGCGGTGCGGTTGAGGACGAGGCGATCGGGTGCCGAGTCGGGGTCGACGCAGAAGTAGCCGAGGCGCTCGAACTGGTAGCGGGTCAGCGGGAGGGCGCCGCGGACCGACGGCTCGACCCTCGCGCCGGCGAGCACCTCGAGGGAGCGGGGGTTGAGGTCGGCGAGGAGGTCGCCGCTCTCCTCCGGGTTCTCGCTCCGGAAGAGGCGGTCGTAGAGCCGCACCTCGCAGTCGAGGGCGTGCCGGGCCGAGACCCAGTGCAGCGTCGACTTCGGGCGGCGGCCGTCTGGCGCGTCGCCCCCGCGCGTGGCCGGATCGTACCTCGCGCGGAGCTCCATGAGCTCCCCGCTCGCGTCCTTCACGACGCCGGTGCAGGTGATGAAGTAAGCCGACCGCAGCCGAACCTCGCGCCCGGGAGCCAGCCGGAAGAACTTCTTCGGCGGGTCCTCCAGGAAGTCGTCGCGCTCGATGTAGATCACCCTCGAGAACGGCACGCGCCGTGTTCCGGCGGCCGGGTCCTCCGGATTGTTGGGCGTCTCGAACTCCTCGGTCTGATCCTCCGGGTAATTCTCGATGACCATTTTCAGGGGGCGCAGGACGCCCATCACCCGCGGCGCCGTGGCGTTGAGGTGCTCGCGGACGCTGAATTCGAGGAGGGCCACGTCGATGACGTTCTCGCGCCGGGCCACGCCGACGCGGTCGCAGAAACTCCGGATCGACTCGGGTGTGTATCCCCGGCGGCGGAGGCCGGCAAGCGTGGGCATGCGCGGGTCGTCCCAGCCGCGCACGTGCCTCTCCTCCACCAGTCGCAGCAGCTTGCGCTTGCTCATCACCGTGTAGTTGAGGTTGAGGCGGGCGAACTCGTACTGCCGCGGCCGGGCCGGGACCGGGAGGTTCTCGATCAGCCAGTCGTACAGCGGGCGGTGATCCTCGAATTCCAGGGTGCAGAGCGAGTGCGTGACGTGCTCGATGGCATCCGACGGCGGGTGGGCCATGTCGTACATCGGATAGATGCACCACGCCTCGCCGGTGCGGTGGTGCGTCTCGTGCCGGATGCGGTAGAGCACCGGGTCGCGCATGTTCAGGTTCGGCGAGGCCATGTCGATCTTCGCCCGCAGCACGTGCGCGCCGTCGGGGAACTCGCCGGCGCGCATCCGCCGGAAGAGATCGAGGTTCTCCTCGACGGACCGGTCGCGGAACGGGCTGTTCTCCCCAGGCTCGGTAAGGGTTCCGCGCCGCTCCCGGATCCGCTCGGCCGGCTCGCTGTCGACGTACGCCTTCCCCTCCTCGATGAGGTGCTCGGCGTAGTGGTAGAGCTGCTCGAAGTAATCGGAGGCGTGGTAGCGGTGCTCGCCCCACTCGAAGCCGAGCCAGCGCACGTCGCGCTCAATGGCCTCGGCGTACTCGCTCTCCTCCCGGGTGGGGTTCGTATCGTCGAAGCGGAGATGACAGCGCCCGCCGTACTCCCGCGCCACGCCGAAGTTCAGGCAGATCGACTTGGCGTGACCGATGTGCAGATACCCGTTCGGCTCCGGCGGGAAGCGCGTGACGACGGTCTGGTGCTTCCCGGTGCGGAGGTCCTCCTCGATGATCTCCCGGATGAAATCGAGCGAACGGGCGGCTTCGGCGGTGGTCATGAGGCGCGGGAGTCTACAACGCCTGGACGAGCATGGTCATTCTGGGCCGGTGAGGGGACACCGGCGTTAGAATCCGCACAATGACCCGCCCGGCCACGCTCCTCGCAGCAATCCTCCTCATCCCGATCCCCGCCGCTGCCGGCGAGCTCGAACGCTCCGTGGCCATGATGGCCAGGATCGGCTCGGCGTATGCCCCCTCCTTCTCCCCCGATGCGAAGCAGGTGGCGTTCATCACGAACATCAGCGGGTCGCCGCAGGTGTGGACCGTGCCCGTCCCGAGCGGATACCCGCGGCAGGTGACCGCCCTGGACGACCCGGTGACGGGCGCGCGCTGGTCGCCGGACGGGACGTGGATCGCGCTCGAAGTCGCTCCCGGCGGCGGCCTGAACTCCCAGATCTACGTGGTCCGGCCCGACGGCACGGACCTGCGTCAGCTCACGCCCGGAGGAAAGGAAAACAACCGGCTCGGCCGGTGGACGCCCGATTCGAAGGCGCTGATCATCAGCTCGAACCGGCGCGACAGCGCCTCCATCGACACCTGGCTCCTCGACATCGGCACCGCCCAGTGGCGGCTCCTCGCCGAGAGCGGAGGCATCAGTTGGGTCCATGACGTCAGCCTGGACGGGAAGTACGCGCTGATCGGGCGCCTGCGCAGCCGCGGCGACAACGACGTCTACCGTGTATCGCTCGAGAGCGGGGAGGAGATCCACCTCACCCCGCACAAGCCGCCGGCCACCTTCGGCGACGCGATGTTCGGGCCGTCGGCGGACCTGGTCTACCTCGCCGGCAATCCCAGCCGAGACCGCAGCGCGCTGATCCGCGTCCGCATCACCGGCGGAAAGGGGGGGCGCTTCGAGCCGCTCATGGCGCGTGACGATGCCGACCTCGTCTCGCTCGCCCTCGACCACACCAGAAGGGTGGGACTCCTCAACTGGAACGTGGGCGGCCGGAACGAGCTGACGAAGTTCACCATTCAGCCGTACGCCACCACGCGCGGCCCGTCGCTCCCGGCCGAGATCGTGTCGGACGTGGAGTTCGCCCCCAGCGGCCCGCAGATGGCCTTCGTTCTCTCAGGGTCGGCGCTCCCGGCCGACATCTGGCTCTCCACCGACTTCCAGACGGTGCGGCAGTTGACCCTCAGTCCTCATCCCGGCGTCGACCTCTCCGCGCTCGTCCGGCCCAAGCCGGTCACGTACGAGGCGGAGGACGGCCTCGAGCTCTCGGGCTGGCTATACCGCCCGCGCGGTGCCAGCCCCCCCTACCCCACCGTCTTCAGCTTCCATGGCGGGCCGGAGGGGCAGGAACGCCCCACCTTCAACACCACCTATCAGGCCCTGCTGGCGAAGGGGATCGCCGTCTTCGCGCCGAACGTGCGCGGGTCGGCCGGTTTCGGCAAGCGCTTCGTGAATCTCGACAACGGACCCCTCCGCGCGGGCAGCATCCGTGACATCAAAGCCTCGGTCGACCATCTGGTCCGCAGGGGCATCGCCGACCCAGGGCGGCTCGGCATCATGGGGGGTTCGTACGGCGGCTACATGGTCATGGCCGGCGTGACCGAGTTTCCCGAGCTCTTCGCCGCCGGTGCCAATCTCTTCGGCATCGTCAACTTCGAGACGTTCTTCAGTCACAGCGAGCCGTGGATGGCGGCCATTTCGACCGTCGAGTATGGCGACCCGGCCACGCAGCGGGACATGCTCCGGGCGCTCTCGCCGATCCACAAGATCGACCGGATTCAGACGCCTCTCCTGGTGCTCCACGGCGCGAACGACACGAACGTGCCGGTGATCGAAGCGGAGCAGACCGTCGAGTCGCTTCGAAAACGGAACGTGCCGGTCGAGTACATCCTCTTTCCCGACGAGGGTCACGGCTGGAGAAAGCTGCCCAACCGGATCCGCTCGGCCGCTTCCATCGTCCGGTTCTTCACCGAGAGGCTGGGAGGGGAGGCGGGCCCGGCCGAAGCGCCACGCTGATCCCGGCGGGAAGCGGCGGCGGCCGGGGCGGTTATCATCTGATGTTCATGTCCGAACCGGCTGGCGATCTCCGCAGGGAGTACGGCCCCTATGAGGTCGAGTCCGTCCTCGGCCGCGGGGCGATGGGGATGGTCTATCTCGCCCGCGACCGGAGGATCGGGCGGAAGGTCGCCCTCAAGACCGTGCACGTCGACGAGCGGTTCGACGACGAGAGCGAGGCCAACGAGTTCTACAAGCGTCTCCAGCGGGAGGCGGAGCTCTGCGGGTCGTTGCAGCACCCGAACATCGTCACCCTCTACGAGCCGGGCTACGACAACGACATCATCGCCTGGCTGGCCACCGAGTACGTGGACGGAGAGTCGCTGCGCGAGCGGCTGAAGAAGCGCAAGCCGCTTCCCCTCCAGGATGCGCTGCGGATCGCCGCCGACATCCTGCGCGGTCTCGCCTTCGCGCACGCCAAGGGGATCATCCACCGCGACATCAAGCCGGCCAACATCCTGCTGACCGCGGCGGGGGAAGCCAAGATCGCCGACTTCGGAATCGCCCGGCCGGTCGACTCCAACCTCACGGCCGTGGGAGAGATGCTCGGCACGCCGAGCTACATGTCGCCCGAGCAGGTCAAATGCACGGCGGTGACGGCGCGGTCGGACCTCTTCTCGGTCGGCGCGGTGCTGTACGAGATGGCCACGGGAATGAAGGTCTTCGCGGCCAGCGATGTCAGCGGCATCCTCCGGAACGTGGTCGAGCTCGACCCGAAGCCCGCGCACCTGGCGCACCCGCAGGTCCCGCCCGCCGCCTCGGGCGTCATCGCCCGCCTTCTGGCGAAGGACCCTGAAGCGCGCTACGCGAATGCGGCGGCGGCGCTTCAGGACCTGCAGGAGATCCGCGCCGCGCTCGGAGGTGCCGAGGAGGTCGAGGAGATCGGTCCTGCGGCTTCCGCCGCCACCATCGCCGGGTCGCGCGGCGCCGGTCGCGAGACGCAGCCCTCGGTGACGAGCATCTCCACCGATGACTTCACACCGGCGATGGGCAAGCGCGGGAATTACCAGAGCGGTCTCGATCGGCCGGTCCCGCCGCCGCTGTTCTTCGGAGTCATCGCCGCGCTGGTCATCCTGCTGGGAAGTGTGGTCGTGGCCATTCGGCTCGAGAGCAGCGAATCCCCGACGGTGGCCCATTCGGCGGCCGAGTTGCAGCATCTCCGCGACAAGAGAGAGGCGCTCGCCGCCGCCCGTGCCTTCTACTCCGCCGGCGAATATGACCAGGCCCTGAAGGCCTACGACGCCTTCGTGGCCGCCTACCCGGAGAGCGTCGTCGGCGTGGAGGAGCGGGGGGAGGCGAAGCTGGCCCTCGATGCCCGCTCGAAGACGGCCAAATCCACCATCACCTCCAGCGCGAAGAAACCGAAGAGCGTGACACCGGCGAAGAAAGAGGAGCCGAAGCGCCCGCCGTGGTGGCGCCGCGTGCTGGGGCGCGACTCGACTAACCGTTGATGCAGAACGCCACGGTCTCGCGCAGCTTGGCGTGATCGAACGGCTTCCGGAAGATGGCGCTGACGAAGCCGCGGTAGGGCCCTTCGATCACACCATCCGGCAGCGCGGAGTCCGGCGCGCCGGTGATGGCGATGATCGACGGACAGTCGGGCCGCTTGATCTTCAGCTTCTCGATGAACTGAAGCCCGTCCGTGTCGGGGAGCATCATGTCGAGCACGATCACGCTGCAGCCGGAGGAGACGGCCTTCTCCAGCCCTTCTTCGCCCGTCGCCGCCTGCTCGACCGCGAAGCGCCCGTCCTGCGCCAGCTCCGCGAAGAGAAGCTTCCGCATCGTGTCGTTGTCCTCGACCACGAGGACTGTCGGCCTGGCTGCCAGGTCTTAGAGGATACGCCCAAACGGCCGCCCTCGCCGGGATTACGGCCGGGACAACGCCGACCGCGCCTCCGGAAGGATCAGCCCGGCCCAGCGGCGGTACATTTCCGCCGAAGGATGCAGTCCGTCGGCGGCAGTCAGCGACGATCCGGAGACCGCCTCGCGCGAAACGGGCGTGACGTCGACGTGGCGGGCGCCGGCGCGGGCCGCCTCCTCGCGGTTCACGGCGTTGAACTGGTCGATCCCGGCGGCGATCGCGGCGCCGTCGCGTCCTTCCGCGAACGGCGACACCCCCCAGTCGGGGATCGACACGACGATCACCCGCCCCGCGTCACCTCCTCCCAACCCGATCGCCCGCCGCAGAAGAGGGACGAACGCCCGCCGGTACTCCTCGGCGGAGCGCCCGCGGTAGTGATCGTTCACGCCGATCAGCAGCGTCACCAGATCGAATGCTCCTTGGGGGTTCGCGCTGTCGATGGCCGCGCTCAGCTCGTCGCTGGTCCAGCCGGTCCGGGCGATGATCAGCGGCTCCTCGATTTCGAGGGCCGCCGCGAGCAGGTTCGGCCAGCGCTCGGCGGGAGCGACGCCCTCGCCGATCGTGTAGGAGTCGCCGAGGGCGAGAAAGCGTGGCGTCATCAACGCGATGCACCGCCGTAGCGAAGCGAGACCAGCTTCGCCGTCCCGCCGGCGACGCTGCAGACGAAGAGGTCGTCGTACTGCTCATCGGCGATCGGAGGGGGATCGTCGACGCCGAGGTGGCGAAGCACGTCGCCAGTCGTGTTTGAGTGCCCGACGACGAGAACCGTGCCGCCCCGGTGCTCCTCGAGGATGCGCGCCGCGAGGCCGGCCGCGTAGGACTTTCCGGCGGTCACGACCCGCGGCTCGATCGCCAGCGCGCCGGCCAGCGGCTCGGCGGTCTGACGTGTTCGCCGGTATTGCGTGGTATAGATCGCGCCGATCGGCGTCCCGGCCAGCACGCGCGCCAGCTCGCGCGCCCGCGCTACGCCCTCCTCGCTCAGCGGCGGATCGTCGGCCGGCTCCGCCGCCTTCTCCGCGTGCCGCACCAGGATGACCGTGGTCACCTCCGACGCGAGAACGGCGGAGGGGCAGAGGAGGAGAGCGATCAGGAACGCGGCAGCCGGTCTCATGCCGGCACTATAAGGCAGGGCTCAGCTATACAGATGCTCAGCCGCGAGGTCATCGGGCAACTTCACAGGGACACTCATGGCTGGAAGAGTAGCCAAGAACGGGCCTGGCAGCAACGGAACAGGCTGCCCTGGCAAGATTCCGAGACCGCCAAGTTCTGCGGAGCGGTTCCTATTCGGCAGTGGTGGCATTTCCGAGGCGTAACCAGACGACCTTCGGCGGCCGGCCGCGAAGGACCGACAGTTCAACGATGTCAGAGTCCTTTGTCACGATAACGAAGTCATGAGTTCGCGCGTAGTACCAGATGTCTGAATCGGTTGCCCTCTCAAGGCCGATCTGCGCGACGTGAGCCGTTCCGGGATAGATGTCGACAAGGCGCGCGACCAGCTTTCGAGAGATGTTTTGATCGAGTAACAGCTTCACTCGCTTGCGACCACGGTCTTTCGTTCGCGATCGGCAGCGTAGCTAAGACAAGCGAGAATGTCTTCGCGAGTGAGTTCGGGGAAGTCGGCGAGGATCTCTGCTCCCGTCATTCCGGAGGCGAGATACGAGAGGACGTCGTACACCGTGATGCGCATACCTCGGATGGTCGGCTGACCTGCTCAAGGCAGCTCGGCTGCCGAGCCAGCGCCGGGCCGCGACAGCTGCTGCGTGGAGTTAAGTTAGGCGGCTGGTCCGCTGTTTGCTTTCCGCGGATCTTCCGAGCTTTTCGCTCTCGACGCAACCAATAGCCAGAATATGCCCAAGACCGTGATGAAAGCGGGCAGGACGACGCCACCCATGGTGAAGCCCTTTTCAAACAAAGCAAACCACAGAATCGCTGCAGCGATCAAAGAGAGTACTGCTGTGACGTTCAGCCACTTTGGTTCCATCATAATGTCCATCCGGCCCTCCTACCGTCCGTAATGTCTCTATCTCCCGTTCCCAAGCGCTGCGACCCAACGTATCACGCGTTCAGCCGCGAGCGGCCTTCAGGTGCCGAATCCGAAACGGCACGGCGGCTGCCGCGACTAACGCGAACACCGGCGGGAGCGAAATGCAGCCGCCGTGACGCCGTGAAGCTGGCGATGCACGAGGCGCTTCAGCGCCGGGCCAACGAACGGCCGCTCGCCGCTCTTTTCCGTATTCGTCGACAGCGGCATTCTCCTGCTTCACGCTTCGACCGTCGATGTCGGCAGGCGGAGGTTTGCGTGGTGCGTATGTGGCGCCCACTTCCCGCACGAGTAGTGTTGGCGCGCGCAGTTCTTCTCGTTGGCCAGGAGCGAGATCGTCCGCCCGGGCGCCACTTCTTGATCGTGTCGGTGAGGAGACCTTCGCCGCTCTCGAGTTCCATTACGAAGGTGATTAGCGCGAAGCTCCAGTCGAACGGCGGAATTTGTATTAGGCTTCTGCTCCTACGCGCATGAACGGCATGCCCAACGGTCGGTCATGATGCGTTCATCCATCAGGAGAAGACGATGAAGCTGAACGGCAAGATCATCGGCGGCGCGGTCATCCTTTTGGCAGCGATCTATTGGTGGCTTGTGGCCCGAAACTCCAATCCTCCGTCCCTCCTTTATATCTTCACCTTCAGGCTTTTCCCGCTCGCCGATGTGCTCTGGACGATTGCCGGAGCGACGTTGCTCTACCGTGGCATCGAAGAAGGACGCGCCGCGTAGCATCCGCTAGCAGGACCCGATGCAGAGTCTGTGACTTGGAATGTTGCGGCACGGGCGCAGCCGATCAGGCCGGGGGGGGGGCGCTCCGCACGCTTTACGCTGAGGCAGACGGCGGGCGTGCAGGTCCGTAGACGAGAACCGGCGGAGGAACGGAGCGCCGGCGTCCGGCCGGCGCTCCGAACGACTACCGCAGCAGCCGCGGCGCGGCGAACATGTCCTTCACGTGGCCGGTGCGCACCTCGCGCACGTTCAGCGGGTAGTGCGCCCACGCCGCGTCGAGCTGCACGGTGGGCACCTTCGACTCCGGGATCTGCCAGACCGTCGTCCCGTCAGGGAGCTTCGCCTGCGTGAACTCGTATTCGCTGTAGCTCTTGCCGAAGACGGGGCCGCTGCTGCGGATCTGGGCGACCGTCGCTTCGACATGCGGGGGGCTCGTCACGACGAGGTACTTGATGTCCTCGGTGCGGAGGTGCCGGCGGAGGGCGGCGTTCACCTGCTCCACCGTGACGCGGTCGACGTTCTCGAGATAGGTGTCGAGGAATCCGCGGCCCTCCATCCCGTAGAAGACGTCGTCGACCCGGGCGCTGATCAGCCGCGGCACCGTCTCGCCGAGGTTGAGGTAGAGGACGCGGGCCTTGTTCTTCGTCGCCGCGAGCTGCTCGGCCGTCAGCCCGTTGCGCACCATCTCCTCGAGCTCGTAGGTGGCCGCCTTCATCAGGTGCACGGCGTGCTCGTGCTTGACCGGGCGGATCCAGATCGAGAAGTACTGCTGTTCGCGCGGCTGGTTGAAGAGCTGGAAGAGCGCCGCCGGCCGTCCCGACCACGCCTCCACATACGAGTAGTTCCCGTAGTTGTAGCCGCGCTCCTCGCGGATCTGCTGGTAGAGCTGCCCGAACGAGTCGCGGTGCGTCCCCAGCCAGACGTTGGCCACGTACAGCGGCCAGAAGTCGGGGTGGGTTCGGTTCACCTCGATCGGGAAGCCGAAGTGGACCGACGCGGCGGGAGCGTTCGGCTCCTCGATCACCAGCGCCTCCCGCCCTTCGAACCGCGCGGGGCGGGCCTGCAGCGGCGGCGCGGGCGGCGGGGTGGCCGCGTCGCGGTTGACGCTGCGCACCGCGTCCCGCACCTGGGAGACGATGTCCGGATCGGCCGTGGAGATGCCGGCGATGATGTTCTCCGGCCGGTAATGCGCGCGGTAGAAGGCGATCACGTCGTCGCGCGTGAACGAGGGGATGCTCGCCTCGGTGCCGATGGAGTGATGCTCGTACCGCGTCCCGGCCAGGACGTACTGCTCGATGGCCGAGAGGCCGAGGTTCTCGAGGTTGACCGACCGGAGCGAGCTGATCGTCGAGAGGCGCTCGTTCTTCAACCGGTCGAGCTCACCCGCCGCGAACACCGGCTCGTTGAGCATCGGCTGGAGGACGTCGCGCACGTACTGTCCGATCACCTCGCGCGGCGCCGTGAAGAAGAACGTCGTGGTGCGCGACGAGGGGAAGGCCGAGGGGCGCGCGCCGGAGCCCCACGGCATGGTCATCTCCGCGAGCTCTTCCTTCGTCATGATCCCGGAGGCCGTCCGGTAGCCGCCGTCGGTGATCATCTCCGCGGTCATCGAGGCGAGGCCTTCCTTCCCCACCGGCTCGGAAGTGGAGCCGTGCGTGACCATCACCCGGATCGTCACCAGCGGGGCGCGGCTGTCGAGCGTGGTCACCCGCGGCTCGCCCGGCGCGTAGGCGGCCGGCGGCGGAGGCGCGGGGGCCATGGCGGTGTCGGTGGCGGTCGTGCAGCCGAGCGGAGAAGCGAGAAGAGCGGCGAGCAGCAGGCGTTTCATCGGGCACCTCCCTGCGGGGCCAGCGTCACCGTGACACGGTTCGCCGGGCGGAAATGGGCCTTGGCGAAGGCATCGATATCGGCCGGAGTCAGCCGGGCGATGGCCTCCGATACCTTCTCGAAGATCTTCGGGTCACGCGAGAAGCGGTAGAGCGTGGCGAAATTCTCGGCGATGTTCGCCGGCGAGTTGAGGCTGGCCAGGATGTCGAAGCGCAACTGCGACTTGATGGCCTCCAGCCGGCTGGCAGCATCGGGCTGCGACGAGTACGCCGAGAGCCCCTCGAATGCCGTGGCCACCTCCTTGGCCATGCGGTCGAGAAGCGGCCGTCCCTCCTCCTTGTACTTCTCCTCGGCCACGGTGATGTAGGTCGACAGCGGCCGGGCGTGGAACCCCATCGCCGACGCGCTGGCGACGCCGAGCGTGGTCGCCACCTGCTGTTCGAAGCGGAGGTTCCGGTAGAGCGGGGCGGTCTCCCCTCCCATCAGCTCCGACATCACCTGGATGGTTGCGCTCTCCGGCGTTCCGGGGACGAACGCCGGAACGCGATACGAGACCAGCACGCGCGGCGGAATCTGCGCCGGCCACTCCTCGTGCCGCGACTGCGGCCCGTTCACCGGGCCGGGCGGCGGCTGCTCCGGAATGGCCCGCCGCTCCCACGTGCCGTAGTGCTTCTCCACTACCTTGAAGACCTCTTCCGGATCGACGTCGCCGGCCACCACGACGATGGCGTTGTTCGGCCGGTAGTAGGCGTTGTAGAAGGCCACGGCCGACCGGTAGGCGTTCGGCATGTCCTGGATGTCGTCGAGGTAACCGATCGTGGAGTGGCCGTAGCCGTGCGCCGGCCCGTACATCAGGTCGCTCAGCACCTCCTCGATCTTCAGGCCGGGATTGGAGGCGATGCGCCGGTACTCGCCGTACACCGCGCCGGCCTCGGTGCGGAAGACGCGCTCGGTGTAGCGCAGCTCCCGGAAGCGGGACCCTTCCAGCGCCGCCAGGCGCTCGAGGTTCGAGGTGAAGGTGAGCGGGTGGTAGTACGTGACGTCGTACCAGGTGTAGGCGTTGTTGAAGGCCCCCATCTCCTCGACGGACGCCTGGTAGGCCTGCGGGGTGTCGTGATCGTGGCGGAAGACGATGTGCTCGAAGAGGTGCGCCAGGCCGCTTCGCCCCTTCTCGTTCTCCCGCCCCGAGCCGGCCAGGATGAGGGTGTTGAAGCTGAGGACGTCGCGGAACTCCGGCGTCTCGATGACGATGACGTCGAGTCCGTTCGGGAGCGTCCGCTTCTGGACGGGATAGGGAAAGAACTGCGCGTGGACGGTGGAGCTAACCACGAACACGAGGGCGAGGGCGATCAGCCCGATGCGCTGCAGCATGGATCCTCCTTCTGTCGAGGGGCGAGTATTTGTAATGCAAAGTCCGCGGGGTTTCATGGCTTTTCTTCTCTCTCCCAAGGCGGGAGCGACGATCCTCATCCTCGTTCTGGCCGCTTTCCTCTACTACTTTCTCGGCGGCGCGCAGTGCTGGCACCCGACGGTCACCGACTGACGTCCCTCACCCGCATCCCCCGCTGCAACCCGCCGATCAACTGCCGCGCGTTCCGGCCGAGCACCCGCGAATCGTAGCCCCCTTCCTGCACCACCAGCGTCGGGAGGTCGAGCGCCCCGATGGCCGCACCGATCTTCTCCAGCCCCGCCGGCGTGATTCTCCAGGCCCCGGTCGGATCGCCCTTGGCGATGTCGAGGCCGGCCGAGACCACCAGAAACTTCGGAGCCTGCTCTTCGATCAACTTCAGGGCCTTCGCCAGAACATCGAGGTACTCCTCGTCGCCGACGTCCTCCGGCAGCGGAAAGTTGTGGTTCGCTCCCTCGCCGGCCGCCGCTCCCCGCTCGTCGGCGAAGCCTCCGAAGTAGGGGTAGGCGTAGCTCGGGTCGCCGTGAATGGAGATGGTCAGGACGTCGCCGCGCGTCCAGAAGATGTTCTGCGTGCCGTTGCCGTGGTGGAAGTCGACGTCGAGGACGGCCACTCCCCCCGATGCGGAGAGCTGGTTCGCGGCAACGGCGGCGTTGTTGAAGTAGCAGAACCCTCCGTACACGCGGCGCTCGGCGTGATGCCCCGGCGGCCGGCAGACGGCGTAGACGAGACGCTCCCCCGCCAGGATCAGGTCGGCGCCGGTCAGGGCGCAATCGACCGCCGCGCGCGCCGCGACCCAGGCGTTGCGCGTCAGCGGGGTGAAGGTGTCGATGCAGTAGTAGCCGGCCTGAACCGCCTCGTCGACCGGCTTGCGGTGCTGCATCCGGATCGGAAAGACGTACGGGTAGACCGCCTCGCCGGGAGGCAGCTTCCGGCAGACCCGCTCGAGATACTCGACGAAGTCGCGGTCGTGCACGGCGAGGATCGGCTCCACCCCATGCGCCGACACCTTGATCATCTCCACGCCCGGCAATCCCATCACCGCCTGGGCGATGCGGTGGACCCGTACCGGCCGCTCCACGTAGCCACGCTCGCGGATGTGATGCAGGTCGTGCTCCGGCGCCAGGACCATCTTCACCCGATGGGCATTGCCGGCAGGGCGGACCACGGGAGTCCCGCCGCTTCGGGGCGGCTCGAGCCGGAGGGTCTCGTCCGAGACGGACGCCACGACGGCGTTGGCGTACGGGTCGTCCAGCGGGTAGCCGTACTTGCGGAAGAGGATCGCGGCGATGATTCCGCGCACCTCCTCCGCCGGCGGGACGCGCCCGGGGCCGAGGGGATCGAACATCAGGTAGGGCTCGCCGGAGGGACGGCCCGGGCGGCGCCGCTCGTAGTCGGTTCCCCGGATGACCCGCGCGCCGTATCGCTCGTAGAAGCGGATCCGCGCGGCGTTCTCGCGGCGGAGTTTCGGATCGAGCTCGTCTGGCCGCGCGTCGGGGCGTACCTCGAGGTAGAGGCCGCGCGACCCGATGCTGGCCAGGAAGTCGCGCAGGGCCTCGTAGAGGGCCCCCCCCACCCCCCGCTGGCGCGCCGCCGGGTCGACCACCAGGAAATCGAGCAGCGAGGACTGCAGCTCGGTGAAATGGAAGGCCAGGGCGAAGGCGATGACCCGGCCGCGGATCTGCTCCGCGGTCATGAGGAAGACACGGTATCCGAGCTCGTGCTGCCGCCGCAGCAGATCGGGGAAGCGCTCGGCGTAGTCTCCGAGCAGCTCCCCATAGAAGCTGCGGAAGATCCGTTGCGTCTCCGCGATGCGGCGGGCATCGAGATCGGGATCGGCGATCAGGGTGAAACGGATTCCGGCGATGGTGATCCCCCGAGGGGCGGATTGTACGCGGGGCGGGTAGACTTGCTTCCCTGGCACATGGGGCAGACGGGGTCGCTGAGACGTGAACACCAGAGATATCCAAACGCTCTTCGCATACAACGGCTGGGCAAACGAGCGTGTCATGTCCGACTCTCGTTCGTTGACTCGGGACGAGCTCACCCAGGACCTGGGCACGAGTCACTCGTCCGTTCAGGGCACGCTCGTTCACATCCTTTGGGGAGAGTGGCTCTGGATGCGTCGATTTCAGGGCCACTCGCCGAAAGAGGTATTCGTACCGGCCGAATTCTCCGAGCTTCCGGTACTCGGGGCGAAATGGAAAGAAGTCGAGCGCGAGCAAGAGAAGTTCATCAGCCAGTTGACGGACGAAGCTCTGGCCAGTCGCGTCGCGTATGAGAATTTACAGGGCCAACGGTGGGAATACTCGCTCGGACACATGATGCAGCATGTGGTGAATCATTCGTCGTATCACCGCGGTCAGGTCGTGACTCTTCTTCGCCAACTGGGGCGAGCACCACAGCCGACCGATTTTCTGATGTTCTTCGATGAACGCGGCGGACAAGGCGCCGGCTGAGTCCACGCAGGGCAGGCGCTTCCTGGCGGGCAGCTTGCTGGGGAAAAGAGCCGATGTCGTCTTCCCTCCTCATCCTCCTCGCTCTGGCGCAGCCCTTCGACTGGAGTGCGGTCGGGCCGGAGCGCGCCTCGGTCACGGCCATCGCCGCCGGCGAGACGATGCTCGCCGGCACGGCGCAGGGACGGCTCTTCCGCGCCGCGCCTGACGGAACGTGGTCGGCGGCAGGACAGCTCCCGCCGCCGATCCGAGCGATCGCCGGCGGCTGGGTGCTCGCCGGCCACGATCTGCATCGTCCCGAAGGCGACGGCTGGATCCGGATCTCCTCCGGCGTGGAAGACTTCGCCGTCGCCCCCGGCGCAGCCTACGCCGCCACCGCGGCGGCGATCCTCGCGAGCAGCGACGGCGGCTCGACCTGGCTCAGCCATCCCGGCGGGGCCGTTTCGATCGCCATCGACGCCGGCGACCCGCGCTTCGTCTGGGCGGTCCGCCCGGACGGCTCGGTCGAGAAGAGCAGCGACGGCGGATCGACGTGGACCCGATCTCTCGAACCGGCGGCGGCGATCCGCCGCGTTCAGGCCCACCCGCGGCGGCCCCGCACCGCCTTCGCCGTCGCCGATTCCGGACGCGGCTTCCGCACGACGGACGGAGTCGCCTGGAGCGAGATCCCTTTCCTCGCCGGCACGATCACCTTCCACCCGCATCTCGAGCAGTCGTTCTACCTCGTCGGCGATGAGGGCGGCCTCTTTCGCAGCGACAACGACGGCGAGGGGGCCGGCATCGTGCACAGCGGTCCGATTCTCAGCCTTGCCATCGACGCGCGCGACGGGACGCTGCTCGCCGGGTTCCGTGAAGAGGGGATTCAGCGCAGCGCCGACGGCGGTGAAACCTGGGTGCCTCATCGGCAGGGGCTGCTCGCGGCCGAGATCCATGCACTCGCCGCCGCGCCCGACGCCGGCGTGGTCTACGCCGGAAGCGTCAGCACGCTCTTCCGGACGCACGATCGCGGCGCGTCGTGGGAGCCGGTCTTCACCCTCCGAACGCTGCCGGGTCCGTGGCGCGCGATCGCCGTCGACGAGACGGACCCGCAGCGCGTATGGGCCGGCGCCGGCGTCTCCCTCTGGTTTTCGGGCGATGGAGGCGTGCGCTTCAACCGGCTGCTCTGGCTGCCGGAAAGGGAGCCGGAGACGATCCGCGCAGTCGCCGTCGATGCGGCGGAGCGTCGCGCGGCGTGGGTGCTGACGAGCGGCGGCTTCTTCAGGCTCGAGACCGAGCCGCTGGCTCTGATCGAGCTCAGCCCCTCCTCTGCCGCCGCCGGCCGCTTCGAGGCACTGGCGGTCGATCCGGCCGAGCCGCGCTCGATCTGGATCGGCGGGACACGCGACGACGACGCCCTCCTGCTGCACTCGGCCGACGGCGGCCGGACATGGGACGACGTCACCCCGCGCATCCGCATCAGCGGGATCAGCGCGCCGGTGACCGCGCTGCACGTCGACCGGCGCTCCGGCCCGGCCGTTCTGGCCGGCCTGGCCAGCGGGCGCCTCCTGCGCAGCGACGACGGAGGAAATATCTGGCGCGCCTCCGATCACCGGCTCGCCGGCGCCGGGCCGATCGCGGCCATCGCCTCCGACGGCACCTCGCTGTTCGTCGCCGCCAACGGCGTCTTCGTCTCCGGCGATGGTCAGAGCTGGCGAAACGCCGGCGGAGCGATCGGCCACCGGCCGGTCACGGCGCTGACTTCGAGCGAGGTCGTCTTCGCCGGGACGAACGGCAGCGGCGTCTTCGCGCAGCGCGCCGTGCGGGCGCGGCGGAGAGCCGCCGGCCGCTGATCACTCGCCGATGTCCTCGTTCCAGAGGCGGGGGTTCTCCTCGATGAAGCGCCGCATCAACTCGATGCAGCGCTCATCCTGGACCACCTCGACGCGGACGCCGCGCGAGCGCAGCAGCTCCTCCTCACCCATGAAGTTGACGTTCTCTCCGACGACGACGCGAGGAATCCCGTAGAGCAGAATCGCTCCGCTGCACATCGAGCAGGGCGAGAGCGTCGTGTAGATGATCGACTCTCTGTATGCCGATGCCGGGAGGCGCCCGGCATTCTCGAGCG
Source organism: Thermoanaerobaculia bacterium (assembly GCA_035525045.1). Taxonomy (GTDB): domain Bacteria; phylum Acidobacteriota; class Thermoanaerobaculia; order Gp7-AA8; family Gp7-AA8; genus DATLEX01. The sequence continues at coordinate 34,653 of DATLEX010000346.1, forward strand.
CATCCATCTCCCCGTGCAGGATCGCGCTTCCCCTCTGCACGCGACGGTTGTGTCCGCGTCCGGCGATCCGCCCATCGTGCACCAGCACCGACCCGATCGGAATCCCGCCTTCAGCCAGGCCCTTCTCCGCCTCGGCGATGGCCGCGGCCATCAGCTCGTCGCGCGACGTCATGACAGCTCCGCGTATTCCTCGTCGGTCAGCTCGATCGCCGCCGCGGCGATGTTCTCCTCGAGGTGCTTCACTTTCGAGGTGCCGGGGATCGGCAGCATGGCCGGCGATCTGCGGAGGAGCCAGGCCAGAGCCAGTTGCGCCGGCGTCACGCCGCGGCGCCGGGCGAGGCTCTCCACCGCTCCTTCCTGCTCGACTTTTCCGGAGCGCAGCGGCGCCCACGGCATGAAGCCGATCGACTCCCGCTCGCAGTAGTCGATCACGTCGTCCCATTTGCGATCGGCGGCGTTGTAGCGGTTCTGGACCGACACCACGGGGAAGAACCGGCGGGCGCGCTCGATCTCCTCGACCGAGACCTCCGACAGGCCGGCGTGCCGGATCTTCCCGGCGCGCTGCAGCTCGGCGACCGTCCCGAACTGCTCCTCTTCCGGCACCGCCGGATCGATGCGGTGGAGCTGCCACAGGTCGATGCGCTCCAGGCGCAGGCGGCGCAGGCTTCCATCGAGGTCCCTGCGCAGCTTCGCCGGACGACAGTTCACTTCCCACTTCCCGGGGCCGCTCCGATCGAACCCCCCTTTCGTCGCGATCACCAGGCCTGTCGGATACGGATGGAGAGCCTCGGCGATCAGCTCCTCGCTGACGTGGGGGCCGTAGGCCTCGGCGGTGTCGATGAGGTTGACGTCGAGCTCGACGGCGCGCCGCAGCACGGCCAGCGCCCCGGCGCGATCGCCCGGCGGGCCCCAGATGCCCTCCCCGGTGACGCGCATGGCCCCGAAGCCGAGTCGATGGACCGTGAGGTCGCCGCCGAGGGAAAAGGTGCCGCTCGACACCGCGGTGGACGTGTGCTTCCTGCTCATTGTCGTACGATCCTGCCGTGCACGCCGTCAGACTACTCCATCACCGCAAACCGCTCGCCGATTCCACGCTACCCGATCCGGCGCCCGGCGACGGGGAGGTGGTGGTCGAGGTCCGTGCCGCGGGCATCTGCCACAGCGACGCACACTACCGCGAGGAGGTGGGTCGCGCCACCCTTCCGGTCACCCTCGGCCACGAAATCGCCGGGGTGGTCGTCGCGCACGGCCAGGGCGTGGAGAACGCCAGCAACGGTGACCGCGTCGCGCTGCACTACCTCGTCACCTGCGGGAGTTGCGGTCCCTGCCGCCGCTACGGCGAGCAGTTCTGCGTCGCCGGGGAGATGCTGGGGAAGGAGCGCGACGGCGGATTCGCCGAGCGCATCGTCGTCCCGGCGGCGAACGTCGTGCCCATCCCGGAAGAGGTGTCGTTCGCCGAGGCCGCGATCATGATGTGCTCGACGGCCACCGCGTACCACGCCCTCCGTCTGAGCAACCTGCGCCACGGCGAGTCGGTGGCCATCATCGGCTTCGGGGGCCTCGGCGCGTCGGCGGTGCAACTGGCCCGATTGTTCGAGGCCGGCGAGATCTACGCCGTCGACGTCGTGCGGGAGAAGCTCGACCTGGCCGAGTCTTTCGGCGCGCAGCCGGTGGAGGTGAGCCGCGGCCGCTTCCGCCAGTCGCTCCTCTCGGCCACCGACGGGCGCGGCGTCGACGTGGCGCTGGAGCTCACCGGCAACGCCGCCGCGTGCGTCGACGCCCTGCGCAGCCTGGCACCCGGCGGGAGGCTGATGCTCGTTGCCATCGACGTCCGCTCCTTCACCGTCGACGGGTACGAGGACCTCCTCGCGCGCGAGCGCCGCATCATCGGCTGCTCCGACCATACGCGCGCAGAGCTGTTCGACCTCATGGGCCTGGCCCGCCGGGGCGAGATCGACCTCTCCCGGGCGATCACCCGGACCGTGCCGCTCCAGGCGCGGGCCATCAACGAGGTCCTCGACGAGCTGACCCGGGGAACGGCCCATCTGCGGACAGTGATCGAGACGTAGGGTAGGGAGTCGCGATACGATTCTCCCGCCATGCGAAGACTCACATTCCTCCTGATCCTGCTGGTGGCCGTCGCCGCGGCGGCCGAGCCGGCGCTCCGCTACCCCGAGACTCGAAAGGTCGATCAGACCGACACCTACGCCGGCGGCGTCGTGGTCGCCGATCCGTATCGGTGGCTCGAGGACGACGTTCGCGAATCGGCCGGCGTCCGTGCCTGGGTCGAAGCGCAGAACGAGGTCACGTTCGGATACCTCCGGTCGCTTCCCCATCGGCAGGCCATCAGGGCGCGGCTCACGGAGGTCTGGGACCACGAGAAGTCCACGATTCCCCAAAAAGAGGGCGGCCGGTACTTCTTTCGGAAGAACGACGGGTTGCAGAACCAGTACGTCCTCTACGTCACCTCGTCGTTTTCGGAGAACCCGCGGGTGCTGCTCGACCCGAATACCTGGTCGAAGGACGGCACGATCGCCCTCTCCAACTACAGTCCGAGCCGCGACGGACGCCATCTCGCCTACAGCGTCTCGGAAAGCGGTTCCGACTGGAACGTGTGGCGGGTGATCGAGATCGACAGCGGGAAGACGCTGCCCGACGAGTTGAGATGGGTTAAGTTCAGCGGCGCGCAGTGGACCAGCGACGGCAAGGGGTTCTTCTATGCCCGCTTTCCCGAGCCGCCGCCCGGCAGGCAGTACCAGACCGTCAACCGGGACCAGAAGCTCTACTACCACCGCCTCGGCACGCCGCAGTCGGACGACGTGCTCGTCTACTACGACGCCGCACACCCGGAGCACAGGTACTTTCCGACGGTCACCGAGGATGGCAGGTACCTGCTCATCACCACGTCCGTCACCACGCACCGGCGTTATCGGGTCCTCCTGAAGGACCTCGCCGAGCCTTACGGCATGCCGGTGCCGCTGGTGGGGGAGTTCGACAACGAATACGCCTTCGCCGGAAACGACGGCCCACTCTTCTATTTCAAGACGGATGTCGACGCGCCGCGACGGCGCCTGGTGGCGATCGACATCCGGCGCCCGGAGCGCGCGAACTGGAAAGAGATCATTCCGCAGGGACCGGACCTCCTCGACGACGTCTCCTACGTCGGCGGCCGGTTCATCGCCGAGTATCTGAAGGACGCACGCGCGCAGGTGCGAGTCTTCTCGCGTGACGGACAGCCGGTTCGCGACGTGGCGCTGCCCGCGCTCGGCTCGGCCGGCGGGTTCGAAGGGAAGTCGGGCGACAGCGAGACCTTCTACACGTTCCAGAGCATCACCGTCCCCCCCGGCATCTATCGCTACGACGTCGCCACCGGCGAGACGAAGCTGCTCTTCCGTCCGAACATCTCCTTCGATCCGGCTGCGTACGAGGTCCGGCAGGTCTTCTACCAATCGAAGGACGGCACGCGGGTGCCGATGTTCATCGCCCACAGGAAGGGGATTCGTCTCAACGGCAGCAACCCGACGCTGCTCTACGGCTACGGCGGGTTCAACATCTCGCAGAGGCCTGTGTTCTCGATCTCGCGGCTGGTCTGGATGGAGATGGGCGGGGTGCTGGCCGTCGCCAACCTCCGCGGCGGCGGGGAGTACGGCGACCCATGGCACAAGGCGGGGACGAAGCTGCAGAAGCAGAACGTCTTCGACGACTTCATCGCCGCGGCGGAGTGGCTGATCGCCAATCGCTACACGCAGCCGCGGCGGCTCGCCATCCAGGGGGGGAGCAACGGCGGGCTGCTCGTCGGCGCGGCGATGACGCAGCGGCCCGAGCTGTTCGGCGCGACACTCCCCGCCGTCGGCGTCATGGACATGCTCCGCTTTCATCGCTTCACCGCCGGAAGGGCCTGGGTAGACGACTACGGCTCGGCCGACAACCCGGAGGAGTTCAGGGCCCTCTACGCCTACTCGCCGTATCACAACCTGCGCAAAGGGACGTCCTATCCGGCGACGCTCGTCACCACGGCGGACTACGACGACCGGGTCGTGCCGGGGCACAGCTTCAAGTTCGCCGCGGCGCTGCAGGAGGCGCACGCCGGAGCGGCGCCCGTCCTGATCCGGATCGAGACGCGAGCCGGCCACGGCGCCGGAAAGCCGACCAGCAAGCAGATCGAGGAGATCGCCGACCAGTGGGCGTTCCTGGCCGCGAACCTGGGGATGAGGCTGCCGCGGGGCTTCGGGCGCTAGGCAGGAGTCCGCAGGGCGTCGGTTCTACCCGGCGATGCGCTTGGCTGCCTTCCGGGCGCGCTTGCGCAGCTTCTTGAGGGGCTTGCCGCGTTTCTTCAGCGCGACGATGGCCGTGACCGCGGCCGAGCCGATGGCGATCATCGTGGCCACCACGTGCTCCTTCTCATGACGGTCGAGATCGTTCCAGGCGCGGAGGAGCCGGGCCACGGAGGCCGCCTTGGCCACCTCGGCGTCGGCGATCCTCGCCGCCACGCGATCGATCGCGTCGATCGTCGTCCTGCGCAGGAGCGGCTCGATCAGAATCGAGTTCATGTCATGGAAAGCATACCGCCGTTCGCGGCCGGTTCTGCCTCCGTTCGGGCCTGTGCTCGTCGAGATTCCTCTCCCGGAGCTGACGCGTGATGCGCGTCAGCCGTGTACTGAAGACGAAGGCCTCGACCTTCTGCTCCAGCGCCCTCTCGCGCGGCGCATTGATGGTGACGGTTCCCTTGAAGTTCATGCGCTCCTCCCCTGGCGCCAGGCGTTGACACCCGCTTGCAGAACTTCCAGCGGCAGCGTCGCGCATTTGCGTCTGGCCGGCCCGATCTCGGCATGCAGCGCCTCGATGACGTCGCGCTCGCCGAACTCTCCGATGCGCTCGACCGGCAGGCCGGTGATCATTTCCGTCAGCAGCGACCCCGCCGCCTTCGCGATCATGCAGAGGTCTCCTTCGAAGCGCGCCTCGCGCACCGTCTCGTCCGGCGCCAGCGACACCTCGATCCGCACGCGATCGCCGCAGAAGGGATTGACGTCCTCGTGCCGGATGTCGGGCTCATCGAGCGACCCGTAGTTGCGCGGGTGCCGGAAGTGCTCCTGGATCGTCTCGCCGTAGGGGTTCATCTCATTCGCAAATGTCGTGACAGAGGATCCGGCCGGCCCGTGGCCCATGATCCTCCCCGCGGCGGACGGCGAAGGCTCTCATGGTCGTTTGCCGCCGAGGGCAGCCCCGTTCCGGCCGTGCATGACGGCGACGATTTCCGCCACGATGCTGAGCGCGATCTCCGCCGCGGTCTCGCCGCCGAGGTCGAGGCCGACCGGTACGCGCACGCGATCGAGCTGCGCCTCGGGCACGCCATCCTCGCGCAACATCTGCAGAATGGCCGCGCCGCGCCTGCGGCTGCCCAGAAGGCCGATGTAGGGCGCGTCGCCGGCCAGAGCCCTCTTGAGGACCGGGAGATCGATCTTGTAGTCGTGCGCCAGGAGCACGACCGGCGTGGTCCGGCCGAGCTTCAGCTCCTCGGCAACGGCCGACGGGATCCCGACGCGGATCTCGCCGGCATCGGGGAAGCGATCGCGGCTGGCAAAGCGCGGACGCCCATCGACCACGACCGTCTGGAAGCCGAGCGCGGTGGCGAAGGCGACGAGCGGAATCGCCACCGCCCCCGCTCCGAACACGACCAGCGTCGCCGGCGCGCGCAGGATCTCGATGTAGACGTCGCTCGAGCCGTAGGTCATGGTGCGCGACGTGGCCGATGAGCCGAGCATGCGAGGCACCTCGCGGGCCAGGGTCTCCGCGAGTTCCGCGCGAGCCGAGCCTCGCACCTTGCCGTCCGCATCGATGAGCAGATGCGCCCCCACCTCGTCGCCGGCAATCACCGTGGCCAGGCCCACGCTGCGGCCGGCCTGCCACTCGCTTCGGGCGATGGCATAAAGCTGCACCGTCGGCTCGGTGAGCGGCTCGACGAGGACGTCGACGGCGCCGCCGCAGCTCAGGCCGATCTCCCACGCCTCCTCGTCCCCGAGCTGGAGGCTCAGCAGGCGGGGGGATGACGCCTTCAGGACCTCTCCGGAATGCTCGATGACGCGGGCGTCGACGCAGCCGCCGATGGTCACCGAGCCGAAGATGCTTCCGCCGTCTCCGACGAACATCTTCGTCCCCTCCTTGCGCGGAGTCGTGCCCGCGGTCCGGACCAGGGTGGCCATCGCGGCACGGCTGCCGTCGCGGCGCAGCCGGTCCATCAGCTCGAAGGTCTCATGCGACATGGGATTGCTCGAAGACGTGCTGGCAGTGCGCGCCGCAGAAGTAATAGCGCCGCCCTTCGTACTCCGCCGTATACCGCGCGCCGGCGATCACCACGGTCATGTTGCAGATGGGATCGACCGCCTCAGCGCCCGGTGAAGCGGGGCCGGTCTCGGCCGGGGCCTGATGTCTCTCCGCCCTTCGCCGCTGAACGACCTCGGCAACGATGCTCAGGGCGATCTCTTCCGCACCCTGCGCGCCGATGTCGAGACCGGCCGGTGACTTGACCTTGTCGACATTCACGCCGCGCTCGCGGAGGGTCTGGAGGATCACCGCGGCGCGTTTCGGGCTGGCGACGAGGGCGATGTACGAGGCATCGGACCTGGCAGCCTGCTCCACCGCCTCCTCGTCGTATCGACCGTGCGTGGCGACGACGATGAAGGTTTCACGCCCCGACTCCCGGCCGCCTTCGCCGCCCGGAATGGCGAGCTCGTTCACGACCTCGTCGGCTTCCGGGACGCCGGCTCGCGTGGCCAGCGGATCGACCACCGTGACGTGGAACTGCATGATCCTGCCGATCCGGGCCAGCGCGCGCGCGATCGTCTCGTGACCGATGATGACCAGCTGCGGGGCGGGAAGGCTCGGTTCGATGAAGACGTCGAGCACGCCGCCACTGTAGCACTGCATCGGGACCTCGCTGACACCGAACCGTTTCGCTTCGGCGGTGGACGAACTACTGAGCGTGATGAGGCGCGGCGTGACGCGGGAAAGATCCTCACTGGTGTCGATGTCGGTCACGACGCCGCGATCGTCGACCGGAACCTTCACGATCGACTCCGCATGATCGCCGAAGATCGCGCGGCATCCGACGTCGCCGCGGATGTTCATCATCTCGGCGAAGAGGGACCTGTCGACCAGAACGGGGTTGCCCCGGAATCCGTTGTACGTCGGGAGGACGACGCTCGCTTGCGTGCGGCGGTATTCATCGATCAGACGATCGATCGTCCGCGGCGTGACGAAGGGCTGATCGGCGAGAACGATCAGCGCGGCGTCCGACGAAATCGCGCGCAGCCCCGCCTGGATCGACGTGCTCATGCCGTTCACGTAGTCGGGGTTGAAGATCACGCGCTCTTCGCCGAATGGAACCTGCCGCCTGATCTCATCGGCATTCGCGCCGAGAACGACGACGACCTCGTCGACTGTCGACGCTCTCAGATTGTCGAGCGCGTGCTGGAGAAGCGTCTTCTCGCCTAGGCGCACGAGCTGCTTGCACTCCCCGAAGCGCGTGGCCTGGCCCGCGGCGAGAACGATGGCGGAGATCGTGGTCATCGCTGACATTCCGCGCCGCGCAGCCGGCGGGGAATCGGGGCGGGGGGAACTCGCCGTCTGCGCGGTGCGGAATGACCCCGGGCTACTCCGCCACTCTCTTCTCCTGCAGGAGCTTCCACACCTTCGGCGGCGTGATCGGAATGTCGATGTGCCGCACACCCAGATGCCACAGCGCGTCGACCACCGCGTTGGCGATAGCCGCCGGCGCGCCGAGCGGATGGTGCGGCGACGGCGTACAGGTCGCCGTGGGCACCAGATAGTCCATGAGGCTTCCGCCCTGGATGTTGCCGTCGGCGTCGTAATGGATCTCCTCGTACAGCGCCGGCGCCAGGCCCATGGTCAGTCCGCCATGGATCTGTCCCTCCACGATCATCGGGTTGATGATGTTGCCGCAGTCGTCGACGGCCACGTTCGTGTAGGTGCCGAGCCCGTAGGGGGCGGTGTCGGTGTCGCCTTCCTCGACGTGAAGACTTCGCATGCATCTCTCGTGAGCAAGTCAGTCTATCCGATGCCCGGGCTCGTGGTGAAAGCCTCGCGCCGTCGCAGGTCCTATCGCCGCACGTTCCGCAGCGCCTCCCTCCGCTACGCTCGGGATGACAGGCGCTGCCTGGCCAGCCACGCCACCACTCCCGTGGTCCTGTAAGCCGGATCCCACGAATTGTGATTCGCCTGCGGGAACTCGGTGTAGGCGGCGTTCACGCCAAGGCGGGCGATCATCTGCCGCGACTCCTCCGGAGGAACCACGGTGTCGAGACCGCCGTGGAGGATCCAGGTGGGGGTGTCGCCGATCCGGCGGGCCACCGCGTCGAAACGGTCCGGCGCGTTCCACAGCCAATCCGGAGGATCGGCGACGGTTCGGAACGGCGGCGGCGTGCTCACCCAGCCGCAGACCGGCGCGATGGCCGCGAACCGCCGCGGATTCTCGGCGGCGAGGATCCACGTCCCGGTTCCGCCCATCGAGAGACCGGTGAGCGTGACGCGGCGTTTGTCGATCGAGAACTCCTTCTCGACCGCGTCGAGCACGGCCATCGCGATGTGCCGCTCCGGTCCGGCCCAGTACCCCTCGTCGGGACACTGCGGGAATGCGATGACCGCCGGCACGCTCACGATTCCCTCCCGGAGCGCCGGGCCGAGGCCGACCTCGGTCTGGCGGCGGTTGTCGCTCCCCCGCTCCCCGGCGCCGTGCAGGAAGAGAATGGCCGGCCACTGGCGCGAGGAGTCGTAGCCGGCGGGAATCCACACCTGGTAGCGCCGCTCGACGCCGTCGACTGTCACCACCCGTTCCACGAAGTGGCCTTGTGAGATCGTCGCGGTCAGGAGTAGCGCGCCGAGCATCTGCGCGGCAGATTCTAGGATAATCATCGTTTCCCATGCCCCTGACCCATTTTCATCCCGCCGTCCGGCAGTGGTTTTCACGAACCCTCGGTGAACCGACCCCCGCGCAGTCGCGCGGGTGGGCGGCCATCCGCGAAGGACGCCCCACGCTCATCGCCGCGCCGACCGGGTCCGGCAAGACGCTGGCGGCGTTTCTCGACGCGCTCGACGATCTCTTCCAGGAAGGGCTGCAGGCGCAGCTGCCCGACGAGGTGCGCGTCGTCTACGTCTCGCCGCTGAAAGCGCTCAGCGCCGACATCCACAAGAACCTCGCCGAGCCGCGCCTCGGCATCCGAAAGATCGCCGAGGAGATGGGGATCGATGGGCCGCGGATCACGGCCGCGGTGCGGACCGGCGACACGACCAGCTCCGAGCGCGCGGCGATGCTGCGCACCCCGCCGCACATTCTGGTGACGACGCCGGAGTCGCTCTACCTGCTCGTCACGGCCGAGCGCAGCCGGGCCATGCTGCGCAGCGTGCGAACGGTGATCGTCGACGAGATCCACGCCGTGATCGGCACGCGCCGCGGCGCGCACCTCGCCCTCACCCTCGAAAGACTCCAGCGGATCGCGGAGAAGCCGCTGCACCGCATCGGGCTCTCGGCGACGCAGAAGCCGATCGAGGAGGTGGCGAGGTATCTGGCGGGGGGGTCCTTCGGCGTCTTCGCGCCTCAGGATGACACGGTAGCGGTCATCGACACGGGGCACCGCCGCGAGATGGATGTCGGGCTGGAGATCCCACGCTCTCCGCTGAGCGCTGTGATGTCGGCCGAGGTGTGGACCGAGTACTACGACCGCCTCACGGAGCTCATCAACTCCCACAGGACCACGCTCGTCTTCGTGAACACGCGGAAGATGGCCGAGCGGGTGGCCCGGCATCTGAGCGAGCGGCTCGGCGAGGAGGTTGTGACCGCGCATCACGGCAGCCTCTCCAAGGAGGCACGGCTCGACGCGGAGCACCGGCTGAAAAACGGGCAGTTGAAGGCGCTGGTGGCCACGGCCTCGCTCGAGCTGGGGATCGACATCGGCCACGTCGATCTGGTCTGCCAGATCGGATCGCCGCACCGCATCGCCACCTTCCTGCAGCGCGTCGGGCGCTCGGGGCACACGGTCGTTGGGCTGCCGAAGGGGCGTCTCTTCCCGCAGTCCCTCGACGACATGGTCGAGTGCGCGGCGCTGCTGCGGAGCGTGCGCCGCGGAGAGCTCGACCGGATCGTGGTGCACGACGCGCCGCTCGACGTGCTGGCCCAGCAGATCGTGGCGGAGACGGCCTGCGATGAATACTCCGAGGACGAGCTCTTCGCGCTGGTGCGCCGGGCCTGGCCGTACCGCGACCTGGCCCGCCACGACTTCGACGCCGTGCTGAAGATGGTTGCGGAGGGCTTCTCCACGAAACGGGGCCGGCGCGCCGCGCTCGTCCATCGCGATGAGGTCAACGGAAAGGTGCGCGGGCGGCGCGGCTCGCGCATCCTGGCCCTCACCTCCGGCGGCGCCATCCCGGAGGTGGCCGACTACCGCGTCCTCCTCGAGCCCGACGACACCTTCATCGGCACGCTGAACGAGGACTTCGCCATCGAGAGCAACGCCGGCGACATCTTCCAGCTCGGCAATCTCTCCTGGCAGATCATCCAGGTCGGCAGCGGCGTGGTCCGCGTGGCCGACGCCAGGGGGGCACCGCCGACCATCCCCTTCTGGCTCGGCGAGGCGCCGGCCCGAAGCGACGAGCTCTCCAGAGCCGTCAGCGACCTGCGCAAAGACATCGACCGTGTCATCCTGAGCGCCGAAGAGCGCGAAGGACCCCATCCCGGCGCGCGGGAGACGTGGCTCGTCGCCGAAACCGGCATCCCCGAATCGGCCGCGGACGAGATCATCGGCTACCTCGCCGAGTCGCGCCGCATCCTCGGCGTTCTCCCGACGCAGGAGACGCTCGTGCTCGAGCGCTTCTTCGATCAGTCGGGCGGCATGCAGCTCGTCCTGCACGCGCCGTTCGGCAGCCGGATCAACCGCGCCTGGGGCCTGGCGCTACGCAAGCGCTTCTGCCGGCAGTTCGATTTCGAGCTGCAGGCCGCGGCCACCGAGGATGCGCTGCTGCTGTCGCTCGGCCCGCAACATTCCTTCCCGCTGGCCGATGTCTTCCGCTACCTCCATCCGGCCACGGCGCGCGAGGTCCTGGTGCAGGCGTTCCTCGACGCGCCGGTGTGGCAGACGCGCTGGCGCTGGAACACGACCATCTCCCTCGCCGTGCCCCGCTACCGCGGCGGGAAGAAAGTCCCGCCGCAGCTTCAGCGGACCATGGCCGACGACCTGATGGCGGCGGTCTTCCCCGACGCCGCGGCGTGCTTCGAGAACATCGCCGGCGACCGTCAGATCCCCGACCACCCGCTGGTGAACCAGGCCGTGCGCGACTGCCTCGAGGAGGCGATGGACTTCGAGGGGCTGGCGCGCGTGCTGACGCGGATCCACAACGGCGAGCTGCAGCTCCTCGCCCGCGACACCCCCGAGCCGTCGCCGCTCTGCGACGAGATCGTGAACGCCAGGCCATACGCCTTCCTCGACGACGCGCCGCTCGAGGAGCGGCGGACCATGGCCGTGCAGAGCGGCCGGCACGGCGAGCTGGACGCGAGCGCCATCGAGCGCGTGCGCGACGAGGCCCGCCCCGACCCCCGCGACGCCGACGAGCTGCACGACGCGCTGCTCATCGCCGGCCTGCTGTTCGAGGACGAAGTCCCGCCGGAACTGTTCGAGGAGCTGGCCGCCGCTCGCCGCGCCGGGCACATGGGGCGGTTCTTCGTCGCCGCCGAGCGCCTTCCCGAGCTGCTTGCGGTCCATCCCGCTCTCACCACACGGCTCATCGCCCCGGCATCGCGGCTCCGTGACTGGGCCCGCGAAGATGCCATCGTCGAGCTGATCCGCGGCCGCATGACCATCACCGGCCCGATCACCGCAAAGGAGCTCGCCGCCTCCCTCGACATCACCGAACAGGACGTCGACACCGCGCTCCTGAAACTCGAATCCGAGGGCGCTGTCCTTCGCGGCGCGTTCACCCACATCGGCGCCACGGAATGGTGCGACCGCCGCCTCCTGGCCCGCATCCACCGCTATACCCTCAACCGGCTGCGCGCCGAGATCGAGCCGGTGACCGCCGCCGTCTTCCAGCGTTTTCTCTTCGCCTGGCAGTACGTCGCACCGGGATCGAAGCTGGCTGGGGTGGACGGCCTCCGCGCCGCCCTCGCGCAGCTCGACGGCTTCGAAGCGCCGCCGGCGGCGTGGGAGCGCCACATCCTTCCGGCCCGCGTGGAGGGCTATCAGCCGTCGTTGCTCGACACGCTGACTCTCACCGGCGAATTCGGCTGGCGCCGGCTCACCGCCGGCGTGGCGATCTTCAACCGCGAGAATGCCGGCGGTGGTGATCCCCCGATCCCACCCAAGCTCTCGGAGAAGGCGGCCGCGATCCTCGAAATCCTCCGGACCCGCGGCGCTTCGTTCTTCAAGACCGAAGACCACGACGCTCTCCGCGAGCTCGCCGGCGCAGGCCTCGCCACCTCGGATGGCTTCGCCGGAGCGCGGCTGCTCATCAGCAAACGCTCCGCCAGGGCGGAGCTGACCGGCCGGTGGTCGCTGGCTCAGACCTCGCCGCAGGTGACCGAGGATCAGGCACGCGTCCTTCTCCGCCGCTACGGCATCGTCTTTCGCCGGCTACTGACCCGCGAGCCGAACGCTCCTCCCTGGCGCGAGCTGGCTCGGGTCTACCGGCAGCTCGAAGCGCGCGGCGACATCCGCGGCGGCCGCTTCGTCACCGGGATGTCGGGCGAGCAGTTCGCGCTGCCGGAAGCGGTGGAGCGGCTGCGCGAGGTCCGCCGTGAAGGCGGCGACGGGAAGCCGATCGTCATCAGCGCCGCCGACCCGCTGAACCTCGCCGGGATCCTCACCGCGGG
>DATLEX010000007.1:0-2366 GCA_035525045.1 Thermoanaerobaculia bacterium
GATCTCGATGCAGCCGGTGCCGAGGTGGTGGCCGACCACCTCGAATCGTGCGAGGCCTGCCGCGTCGATGCCAGGAGCGCGGGCGAGCTCCGCGCATTCGTGCAGGAGCACCTCGGCGCGGAAGACGAAGGAGAAGAAGAAACGACGGCTGCCGCCGTCTCGGCAATCGCCCGCCGCGTTCTCCCGCCTCACGTGGCCCGCCCCGACGTAGTGAGCTGGTGGCGCCGCACCTGGATGGCCACGGCCGCGCTGCTCGTCGTGGCGCTCATGGTCCCGGCCATCTTCCTCTCCGATCTCGATGCCTCCCCCGCGGAAGTCCTGGAAGAGGCCGAGGAGCGAAACCGGATGTGGATGTATCAGCCGAACAAGGCGCTGCAATGGGAAGTGGAAACCGTTGCGCACGGCCTGAAGACCGTGGCCGACGGGCGGTGGCGGACGATGTTCTGGCGCCGGAACGACGCGACCTCCTTCGCCGAGATCAGCCGCCAGATCAACCCGGGCGGAGAGCTGGAGTTCGCCTATTGGCACAACGCCGACGGCAGCAGCGTCATCCTCCGTCCGAAAAACAACGTCATCGAGATCACGCCGTCGCTAGCGGCGTCGCGGGAGGCACTTTCCCAGCTTCCCGCCGCCCTTCGGGAAGAGCTGGAGCGCCATCTCACGCTGCGCACGGTGAACCGGAGTCTCGACGTCGAGCGGCGCCGTGACATGGATCGGATCAACGGCCGTTCCGTCTGGGTCTCCGGCGGCAGCGCGACCTTCAGCCGCGGCTTGCTCGACCGCTGGGGCGAAGTCATCCACATCACGCTCACCAAGGAAGACTCCCTTCCCCCCGACATCGTCCGGGCCGTGCACGAGTACGACATCGACGGCTCCTCGTTCCGTCTTCTCCGTCTCAAGAGCACCCTGACCTACGCCGACGGAACGACGGGCGTGCACGACTCGCGGTGGACCGCCTACCGCGAGATCTCCCCTGCCGAATTCGCGGCGCAGAGCCCCGACGCGTTCCTCGCCAGCGGCAGGCCCGTGGTCCGGCTCACACCGCAGGACATCGCAGAACGAATCAGGAAGGAACGCTCAAGAAAATGATCTCTCTTCGAACCGCCGTTCTCGCAGTCGCGGCCGCTCCGCTGCTCGGGCAGGCGCCACCCGCCGCAACGGAGCGAAAAACGGAACCGCCGCGCGTGGCCATGACGCGTTACGCGATGACGGCCGGCGACATCACCGGCGACGGCGTGGCCGAGTCGATCGTCTACGACACCGGCTCCAAAGCCATCCGTGTCATCAGCTACAACAGCGGCGCTGCCCCCTACCAGACCATGGGCCTCTTCGTGACCGACGTGGTCACGAAAATGATCGCCGCCGATCTCGACGGCGACGGCAAGGCCGAGCTCATCACCGGTGAAGGCCTCCACGGATACAACCCGAAGGAAGGGCCGCAGACCGACGTCACCATCAAGATCTACAAGCCCGACACGAAAGGCGACTGGTCGCCGGTCGAGATCTACCGCAAAGCCACCGAACGCCCCGACGTCACCAGCATCCGCGCCACCGATCTCGACGGCGACGGCCGGAAGGAGATCGTCTTCGGCTACATGGCCTCGAAGTACATGACCGACCTCCGCGTGGCGAAGCGGAGCGGAGAGTCGTGGACGATCTCGGAGCTTCCGTCGATCCGGATGGCCATGCACATCGACGCCGGCGACGTGCTCCACGACGGCCGGAAGCTGCTCGTCGTCGGCCGCCCCTACGGAGACCCGCCGTCGCCCGATACGACGACGGCCATCGGCGACGCCTTCGTGCTCGACGGCGAAAAGCGCATCCCTCTGCCCGTCACGCGCGGCGTCTCCGCGGTCGCGGTCGGCGATCTCGACGGCGACGGCCGCGACGAGATCGTCGTCGGCGACGGCTGGCATTCCAACTACGGCAAGCTGGCCCGCAGCCGCCTCGCTGTCATTTCCCGTCAGGGGAGGGAGTGGAAGTACGAGCTGGTCGAGGATCTGGAAGGGCACATCCGTTTCGAGCAGATCGATCTCGTCGATCTCGACGGCGACGGGCAGACGGAAATCATCGCCCGCGCCGCGCAGAACGGAGCGCTGGGGGGATCGGTGCGCATTTACGATCGCGCTGGCGGCGGCTGGCGCGGCATGACCGCGGCCCGTCTGGCCCAGGCGCACGCGGCCGGCGACTTCAACGGCGACAAGAAGCTCGAGCTGGTGTTCACGGGACAGCCGCCGCTCCCCTTCTCCCTGGCCGAATCGGCCGCGCCGGCGTGGGAGACGAAGCTCGGCGAAGCGGTGGAGACGCGCGAGGTCGATCCGAAGTCGCTTCTCGACAAGAGCGCCCCGCCCCTGAAGGTGACCGAG
>DATLEX010000013.1:0-22245 GCA_035525045.1 Thermoanaerobaculia bacterium
CTTCCAGCCCGATGGTCAGGATGGGCTCGAGCGTCTCGTCGAAGATCGGATCCCCGCTTCGGTTGTCCAGATCGGCGACCAGCACCGTCACCGGCTTCTGCTCGGCTGCTGCGGACAGGGGCGCTTCCCCGCCTCGGGAGAACGTCCAGACGATCGCGCCGCCCAGAAGAACGAGCGCAAGAGCCGCCGCGGCGGCGAACATCCATTTCGATTTCCTCGCGGCGGGAGTCCTCGCCGGCCCGCCCAGATCGTCGAGGATCTCCTCCACCGACTGGTAGCGCTGCTCGGGATTCATGGCCAGGCAACGCTGCGCGACACGGGCAATGCTCTCGGGAATCCGCGGATTGATGGTGCTGACGCGCGGCGCTTCGTGCTGCACCCTCTCGATCATGACCTCGTAGCTCGAGCGTCCGCGGAACGGAAGATCGCGCGTCAGGAGCTGGAAGAGGATCACGCCGAGGGAGTAGATGTCGGAGCGGTGATCCAGCGGCATCGCCTTCACCTGTTCGGGCGACATGTAGTCGGGCGTGCCGACGACCGCGCCCGACGCGGTCAGACCGGGCTGGTCGGAGGTGCGGGCCAGGCCGAAGTCGGTCAGGTAGACGTGATCGCCTGTCCCGATCATCACGTTGGCCGGCTTGAGATCGCGGTGCAACACTCCTTGTTCATGCGCCGCCGCCAGCCCTTCACAGATCTGGCGGAAGATCCGGACGGCGCGATCCACCGGGAGCGGACCGTCGCGGCGTACCAGCGTGGCCAGGTCCTCCCCTTCCACGAGCTGCATGGTCAGGTACTTCACGCCGCCGCTCTCGCCGAGGTCGTAGACCCGAAGGACGTTGCGATGGGTGACGATGCTGGAGAGCTGGATCTCCCGCTTGAAGCGCTCGATGACGTTCGGATCGTCGATCTCGGGGCGGATCATCTTCAGGGCTACGTCGCGCTCCAGCTCGTTGTCGTGCACGCGGTAGACGGCGCCCATGCCGCCGCGGCCGAGCAGGGCCCCCACGCGATAGCGGCTCCCGATCTCGAAGCCGGCGGGAAGCTCGCGCGACTCACGGCTCTTGC
The DNA here is from genome assembly GCA_035525045.1 of Thermoanaerobaculia bacterium. Taxonomy (GTDB): domain Bacteria; phylum Acidobacteriota; class Thermoanaerobaculia; order Gp7-AA8; family Gp7-AA8; genus DATLEX01. The sequence goes on from DATLEX010000013.1 coordinate 1,066, forward strand.
GCTGCCAGTCGCTCAGGCGGTGACGGGAATCGCCCGGCTGTGCGGCCAGCGTGTCCGCCTGCTCCAGCAGATCTTCCCCGCAGCTCGCGCACACCGCGGCCTCCTCGGGGTTCGGACTGCTGCAGCGGGGGCAGATCATCTTCGCTACCGGCAACTGCAGGGATGTTCCGATTGTATATGATCCAAATGCGAGGTTCAGCGGCGAAGCGGATGGGCGCCGTCGACGCGGCAGTGCTCGAGGAGATCGCGCCTTGATCAAAAGCCAGCGCCCGGAGATCGACGGCCGCTGGGAGTGGGATCTCAAGCCTGTCGACTGACGCCGCGCGTTGACGGTGGGGCGGGCCGGCTCTACGATCCAGACTCAGATCGTCATGGTCGGCAGGACAATCGGTCGCTATCGGATTCTCGAGAGAATCGGGGCCGGCGGCATGGGCGAGGTCTATCGGGCCGCCGACGAGCACCTCGAGCGCGACGTAGCCGTGAAGGTGCTGCCGGCCGGCGCTTTCGATGATCCGACCGGAGAGCAGGCCGCATGACGGGGAGCCCCGAGCTCCTCCTCCGAGTGTAGACTCGCCGCCATGAAGATCGCCGCCGTCTTTCTGCTCCTGCTCCCGCTCGGCGCCACGGCATCCACCGGTCCGAAGGTCGAGATTCAGGAGTGGCCCGTGCCGTGGGAGAAGACCAGACCACGCGATCCGGCGGTCGACGCCGCCGGCGGGGTGTGGTTCGTCGGGCAGACCGGCGACTACATCGCCCGGCTCGACCCGAAGAGCGGGAAGTTCGACCGTTTCGAGCTCGAGGCCGGCAGCGGCCCTCACAACCTGATCGTCGCCGCGGACGGGCAGGTGTGGTTCGCCGGGAACCGCAAGGCCTACGTTGGGCGGCTCGACCCGAAGAGCGGCCGGATCGTGAAGTTCGCCATGCCCGACCCGAAGGCCCGCGATCCGCACACGCTGATCGCCGCGCCGAACGGCGAGATCTGGTTCACCGTTCAGGCAGGAAGCTTCGTCGGGCGCCTCCGGCCGTCGACCGGGAAGGTCGATCTGGTGAAGGTCCCCACGCCGGGGTCGCGGCCGTACGGCATCGTCATCGACGGCGCCGGGAAGGTGTGGTTCAACGAGTTCGGGCGGAACGCCATCGGCGCGGTCGATCCGAAGACGATGAAGCTCGAGGAATACCCTCTGCCCAGCAGCATCGCCCGCGGCCGGCGCATCGCGGTGGGGCGCGACGGGGCGATCTGGTACGTCGACTATGCCCGTGGATTCCTCTCCCGCTTCGACCCGAAGAGCGGGAAGGTGGAGGAGTGGCAGACGCCGGCCGGAGCGAGCTCGCTGCCGTACGCCATGGCCGCCGATCACCGCGGCCGGATGTGGTTCGTGGAGACGGGTCCGCAGCCGAACCGGCTGGTGGGATTCGATCCGGCCACGCAGCGCTTCGTCTCCGTCACGGAGATTCCGAGCGGCGGCAGCACGGTGCGGCACATGGTCTTTCACGCGCCGTCGCGTGAGATCTGGTTCGGCACCGACACGAACACGATCGGGCGGGCCCGCATCGCCGATTAGGCAGGGCGCGGGGCTCGGGCTCGCATCGCCCGGTCGTCGCATCGCCATGCCCTAGACATCCGAGCCCCGAGCCCCGAGCCCTCCCCCGGTTACAGGCCGCGTCCGGTGGTGAGGTAGACGGCGAAGCTGCCCAGCCAGTGGCCGCCCTCGTAGTGCTCGCCGGTGACGGCGGCGAGGCCGGCCTGGCGGTGCGCGGCGGCGGCCGCGCGGAGCGGCGCGATGCGCGGGTCGCCCTCCGGCAACCCGGAGGCGATCCCCTCGAGCATCCAGGCCCGGCTGAGGTTCAGCCCGTCGAGGTGGGCGATCTTCGGATCGCTCGGATCGCTCGCCACCGCGGGACGAAGCCACGGCTCGTCCCTCTCCACCGGGATCTGCGGCAGGAAACCGCCCAGCCAGGCGGCGTACGCCACCGGGGGCAGCACGCGCCGCATGGCATCGGCCTCGGCCAGGCAGGGCGAGAGGAAGTCTTCCCCCGAGGGCTCGTACGAGAGGGGGCAGGTCCTGTCGCCGAGGAAGAAGGCCCGAAGCTTGTTAGTCAATAAGTTGACCATCTCCTGATCGCCGGACGACCGGGCCGAATCGAGGATCAGTCCGAAGGCGAAGGCCGACTGGCTGTGCTCGCCCGACCGCACCGGGTGGGAGAGCTTCGGGAGCCAGGAGCGGATCCGCTCCGCGGCGGCGTCCTCGAGCGGACGGAGGGTCGAGGAGAGCTCGCGGCCGAGGGAGTCGTCCCATTCGCGCAGCTCGGCGCCGAGCTGCATCAGCCAGGCCAGCCCGTACGGCCGCTCGAAGCTGGTCCGCCCCGGGCCGCGGAGGTACGCCGCTTCCGCCGCGATGTTGCGGGAGGTGATGCTCTTCCGGAGCGCCGCCCGCGCTTTTTCCGCGAACGGCGCCGCGGGAAACGTCCGCGCCAGCCGCGCCAGCAGCCAGTGGCCGTGCACCGAGGAGTGCCAGTCGTAGCAGCCGTAGAAGGCGGGGGTCAGCTTTCGGGGCGGGGCCACGTCGGCATCCGACGAGAGGACGTGCGCGATCTTGTTCGGGTACTCCTTCTGGACGCAGGCGAGGGCGAGGTCCGCGAAACGGACGGCGGCGCCGGCGTCGAACTCCGCTGCGTCGAGCGGAGCGGCGAGAACGAGAGCGAGGAGGAGCGTGGCGCGGCGCATGGGCGCCATCTTACCGGGCGGCGGGGGCGGCCGTGGCGATGCGTTGGAGCGGCCCCACGTCCGGCCGGCAGGTCGGACAGATGCTGCGCGCGGTGGCGAGTGCCGATCCGACCAGCACGAGCCACAGGACCATCATCCCGGCGCGGAGAACGGTCCGGCTCCGGGTCTCCATCACCACCGTCCCCCCCACCAGGTCGCCGACACGCTGGCGGCGCCGCGTGAACATGGCGAAGAGGAATCCCACCAGGTAGAACCCGATGGCATCGACGATTCGCAAAACGTTCCGGAGCAGCGCCGCCACGAAGCGCGGGCGCTCCCCGGTGCTGCGCACCGTCAGAGCCATCATCGACTTCCCGAGGGTCGTGCCGATCGTTCCTTCGAGAAGAGAGTGATAGAGGATGACGGCCACGAAGGCGATGGAGCCGCCGGCGGCGAGCACCCATCCTGATCCGGGGTCGAGGACGCCGCGTTCCGCCGTCTGCCATGCCGCCAGGATGGCCAGGACCGCCCCGATCAGGGCGTGATCGAACAGGAGCGCGAGCGTCCGATCGCCGACCGTTCCCTGCACCTCGGCCGCCGGCGAAGCCGACTTGCGTCCGGGGCGCGGCGACACATCCGCCGCCGTGTTGCTCGCCGGCAGCGGCTTGCCGCAGATGTAGCAACTCGATTCTCCGCGGTCGTTGTTCACGCCGCAGTGAGGGCAGTACATGGCCGATTCCTTCGGAATCAGTATAGGGCAGAGGGCTCAGGCCGCTCCGTGCTACCCTCCGCCCGGCTTGCGCCGCCTCGTGCCGCTGACCGGTCTAGCTCTGTTCGTCCTCGCCTGGGATCTTGCGGTCCGCTTCTCGGGCGCGCCGCTGATTCCGACACCGTGGGAGGCGCTGCGCGGGATCGGCGAGCTCGCCTCGCGCGGTCTCCTGTTCAAGTACGTCGTCGCCTCGCTCTTCCGCGTGACGTGGGGGTACCTGCTGGCGGTGGCGATCGCCATTCCCGTCGGGGTGGCGGCGGGGATGTCCCCCCGGGCACGAGCCATGGTCAGTCCCTTCCTCCATCTGCTGCGGCCGATCTCGCCGCTGGCGTGGATTCCGATCGCCATCCTCTGGTTCGGCGTGGGGGACTTCTCGGCGGTGTTTCTGATCTTCCTGGCCGCGTTCTTTCCCCTGGCCGTCACCGCCATGCACGCGGTGCACGACGTCGATCCGGCCCACCTTCGAGCCGGGGTGAACTTCGGCCTCTCCCGGCGCCAGCTCATCGCCCGCGTGGTCGTGCCGGCGATCGTGCCGCAACTGATCGTCGGCATGCGCATCGCCCTCGGCATCGCCTGGCTCGTGGTCGTGGCCGCCGAGATGATCGCCGTCAGCTCCGGGCTCGGATTTCTGATCATCGAAGCCCGCAATGCCGGCAACCGATACGATCTGGTCGTGGCCGGGATGGTGCTGATCGGCGTCATCGGCATCGTCCTCGACCTGGCCATTCGACGGCTGGAGGGGCTCGACTCCGTCCGGTGGGGGTACGCCGAAGGATGAGCAAGGTCGAGTTCCGCGGTCTGTCCATGCGCTTCGGCGCAACCGAGGTGCTCCGCGACATCAACCTGTCGGTCGGGGAGGGGGAGCTGGTCTGCATCCTCGGTCCCTCGGGCTGCGGAAAGTCGACGCTGCTGAACATCGTGGGAGGGTTCCTCCGCCCGGCGAAGGGGGAGGTGACCATCGACGGGGTGCCGGTGACGGGTCCCGACCCGCGGCGCATCTTCGTCTTTCAGGAGCGGGGCGTCTTCCCCTGGTTGAACGTCGAGCAGAACGTCGCTTTCGGCCTCTTCCGCCTCACCGAGGAGGAGAAGCGCTCGCGCGTGGCTCGCTACATCCAGCTCGTCGGTCTGGGCGGATTCGAGAACGCCTACCCGCGCGAATTGTCGGGAGGGATGAAGCAGCGCCTGGAGGTGGCGCGGGCGCTGGCGGTGCATCCCGACGTCCTCTATCTCGACGAGCCCTTCGGCGCGCTCGACTCGATCACCCGGCTGCAGATGCGCCGCGAGCTGCTGCGCATCTGGCAGACGGAGCGGAAGACCATCCTCTTCGTCACGCACGACATCGAGGAATCGGTGCAGCTCGCCGACCGGGTGGTGGTCCTCTCGCAGCGGCCGGGGCGCGTCCGCCGGGTCCTGGACATCGACATTCCGCACCCCCGCGACCTGAGCGCGCCGCGGTACATCGAGCTCCGCGACGCCATCTTCGGGGAGATCGGCCTGGCCCATCAGGTGTGATCGATGATCAGGAGCGCTGAGAAGGTCCTCCTTCCCCTCGCGGCCGCCGCCGTGCTGCTGGGGCTGTGGCAGGCGGCCGTGGCCGTCACCGGCACGACCATCTTCCCGTCGCCCGGCGAGGTGGTGCTCGGAATCGGCGAGCTGGCGAGGCGCAGCCTGCTCTGGAGATCCATCGGGGACTCGCTCCTCCGCGTCGGCGCCGGCTACGCCCTCGCCGTCGTGACCGGCATTCCGTTGGGAATGACCCTGGGGTGGTTTCCCCTCCTGGGGCGGGCGGTGAACCCGGTGATCCAGATGCTCCGGCCGATCTCGCCGCTGGCGTGGATGCCGCTGGCGGTGATCTGGTTCGGGGTCTCGAACGCGGCGCCGGTCTTCCTCATTTTTCTGGCGGCGCTCTTCCCCATCGTGGTGGCGTCGATGAACGCCGTGCGCAACATCCCCCCCATGTACCTGCAGGCGGGGCGAAACTTCGGACTCTCCGCGCCGCGGCTGATGGCGCAGGTGATCGTCCCGGCGGCGCTGCCGCCGATCCTGGTGGCGCTGCGCATCGCCTTTGGCGTGGCCTGGCTGGTCCTGGTGGCGGCGGAGATGATCGCCGTCGACTCGGGCCTCGGGTACCTCATCGTCGATGCGCGCAACGCGGGCAAGCGATACGATCTGGTCGTCGGCGGCATGCTGCTGATCGGCCTGGTCGGGCTCACCCTCGACACGGCCTTCCGCCTGCTGATCTCGGAGAGGAGCCGAGCCTGATGAAACGTTTCGCCGCCATCGTTCTGTTGCTTCCTTCTCTGGTATGGGCGCAGGATGACGAGCCTCCGAAGCCGTGGACCACGAGCATCGGAGCGGGCCTGGCTCTGACCAGCGGAAACCGTGAGACGGACAGCCTGAACGTCTCCTTCAGTACCGAGTACGATTTCAAGACCGTCCACGTCTTCAAGAGCGAGATCCTCTACCTGCGTGGATCGGTGGACGGTGAGCGCACCGTCGATCGCTCCGCCGCATCGGCGCGCTACGAGCGGACGATTCGCCAGCGTGCCTTCGGATTCGGCGAGACGACCTACCTCCGCGACCCCTTCAGGAATCTCACCTATTCGGTCTCGCCGGTCGCCGGTGTCGGGTACCACCTCGTCCGGACCGACTCCGCCCAGCTCACTCTCGACGGTGCGTTCGGAGTGACGGTCGAGCGGGACGACGTTCGCGGCCGCCGCCAATATCGGACGTGGAAGGGGGGAGAGATGTTCGAGTGGAGCCTCTCCCCGGCCACGAAGCTGACCCAGAAGCTGACCGCGCTCTGGAACCGCCAGGACTTCGGCGACGCGCTCTACCAGCTCGAATCGGCGCTGGCCACGACCCTGGCCGGATCCCTCGAGCTGAAGGTCTCCTACCGCTACGATCACAAGACCCGGCCCCCTCTGGCCACGCTGAAGAAGGGGGACAGCGCCCTGTTCGCGGCGCTGGTGTACAAGGTGAGCCGTTAGCCGTTAACCGTTTTAACGGTTAACGGAAAAGGAGGTGATCGTCCTGAACAGAATCGCCATCGGCATCTCCGCTTGGCTGGCGCTCATCACCACCGCCCACGTCGCGCTGAACGTCGACTGGAAGGTTGTGCGCAACGAGCGGTTGCCGCTCGACCAGCGGAAGCTGAACGTGGCCTACATCCCGGTCACGTGACATCTGGCCTGCCCGGTCACCGACTACATCTCCGCCCACTCCAGGTCGGGGCATCTGTTCGTTCCGCGGATGTTCCAGGGCTTCCCCGAGATCAAGGAAGCCCTGATGGCCAACAGGATGCAGGCGGGATTCATGGTCGCGCCGATGGCCATCGCCCTGCGGGCTCAGGGCGTTCCGCTCAAGATCGTCTACCTCGGACACCGCTACGGCAGCGCCGTGGTCGTGCAGAAGGAGGGGCCGGTCCGCTCCTTCGCCGACCTGCGCGGGAAAACCGTGGCCATCCCCAGCCGCTACTCGGACGAGCGCCTGATCCTCTTCCGGGCCATGGCCCGCCACGGGATCGACCCGCGCGAGATCCGGCTCGTGGAGATGGCCCCGCCCGACGTCGCCGGCGCGCTCGCCGCCGGCGCCATCGACGCCTTCTCCATGGGGGAGCCGTATCCGTCGCAGGCCGAGATGAGCGGCTTCGGCCGCGTCCTGTTCCATGCCCGCGAGTACTGGCCCGACTACATCTCCTGCGTGCTGGTGGTGCGCCAGGACGTGATCGACACCCGGCCCGAAGCCGTGCAGGTGCTCGTCGACGGCATCGCCCGCTCCGGGCTGTGGCTCGACAATCCGCCGAAGAAGCGTGCCCGTCGCGAGCACGCCGCCGACTTCGTCGGGCGCGACTACTTCCGGCAGGACCCGAAGCTCCTCCGCTGGGCGCTGACCAATCCGCTCGATCGCGTCCTCTACCAGCCGCTCACTCCCTACCGCGACGACTTCGAGCTGATCGTGGCGCTGATGATCGAGACCGGCATCCTCGAGCGCTTCATCCCGTTCTCCGACTACGTCGACCCCCGGTTCGCCGAAGGGGCGAAGCAGCAGACCGAGTGGAAGTACGAGCCGGGGTGGGAGATGGCCGAGTGATGTCAATCCAAAATCCAAAATCCAAAACCCAAAATCACCGTAACTCACATTGATGAACGACATTCCGCCCCCCTCCCTCCCGCTCCTCGCGGCCATCAGCCTCGCCCCCCGCCGGACGATGCGATGGATGCTCGACCACCCCGCTCCGCGGCAGTCCTTCGCCATCGTCGTGGCGGCGGTCCTCTCCCTCTCCCTCGGCGACCTCGACCTCCGCTCCGCGAGCGAAGCGGCCGCTTTGCTGGGGATGTCCGCGACGGCCTCGCTCGCGGTCTTCGTCCTGGCGGTGATGCTGCTCGCGGCGGTCATCGCCTTCTTCGTCTTCGCCGCGGCGGCCACGGCGGCCGGACGGATGCTCGGCGGGCACGGCACCTTCGGCGCCGTGCGCACCGCCGCGGCGTGGGGACTGGCTCCGCAGGTGTGGGCACTGTTTTACCGTCTGCCGGCGCTCGTCTTCTGGCCGGACGCGGTGCGCACGCTCCACGGCGGCGGCAAGCCGGGCCTCGAGATCGGCTCCGAAGCGATGGTGTTCAGGCCGATCGACCTCAGCTCGGTCTCCTTCGTGCCGTTCGCGGTCTACGGCTCCCTGGAGCTGCTCGCCCTGATCTGGTACCTGGTGGTCGGAAGCAGCACCCTGGCCGAGGCGCAGGGCTTCTCCCCGTGGCGGGGCCTGGCCAACCTGGCGGTGGCGGTGGTGCTGCCGTTCGTGGCCATCCTGGCGATCGTTGCGGCCGCGTTCCTGGCCTTCAGGACGACGTGAGTGACGTCACAGCTCCGTCACTTGACATGCTACAAACGTAGCATTATGCTGTGGACATAGCATGAAGACGGAGAAGCTTTCCCGGCGCGAACGCGAGATCATGGAGATTCTCTTCGCCCTCGGCGAGGAGGCCTCGGCCGAGGCCATTCGCGAGCGCCTTTCCGACCCCCCCAGCTACTCCGCGGTCCGGGCCATGCTGGCCAAACTGGAGGCGAAGGGCGCCATCCGCCACCGGGAGAAAGGTCTCCGCTACGTGTACCTGCCGACCACGCCGCGCAGCAGCGCGCGGCGGTCGGCTTTGCGCAAGCTGGTCGACGTCTTCTTCGACGGATCCGCCGGCCAGGCGGCCACGGCCCTTCTGAAAGACGAAGGGTGGTCGGACGACGAGCTCGAGCAGCTCGCGCGCCAGATCGATCGCGTCAGGAAAGAGAGGAGATCGTGATGATTGGAATCATCTCGCTGGCGGTGAAGTCGACGATCATCATCGCCGGGGCGTTCGCAGTCGCGGCGCTGGCCCGGCGGACCCGCGCGTCGGTGCGCCACGGAGTCTTCGCGGCGTGCTTCATCACCCTCCTCGTCCTGCCGCTCGCGCCGCGCCTCGTTCCGTCGACGCCGGTGGCGGTGCAGGTGCCGATCGCCGTGAGCGTTGCCGCCGGGCCGCCGGCCGAGGTCGCGAGCGCGGGGCAGGTTGCGCCGGCGGGCGAGGGCGCGCTCGGCGGCGGGAGCTCGCGCTCCATCGAGTGGCTCGTCGTGGCCCGCAACGTCTACCTCGCCGGCGCGGCGCTGCTGCTGGCGTCGCTCGGCGCGGGCGTGTGGAGGCTGCGCCGGTGGGCCGGCAGCGGGGAGATCTGGAGCGAGGGGACGAATACCGCCGCGGACGTGGCGCGTGAGAACGGCATCCGGCGGGCGGTGCTGGTGGTCCTCACGGATGAGGTGGCGGTTCCGCTGACGTTCGGGTTCCGCCGGCAGACGATCGTCATGCCGGCGACGGCGGCGCGATGGCCGGCCGGCGCGGTCCGGCGCGCCATCCGGCACGAGCTCGAGCACGTACGTCGCGATGACTGGACGATGCAACTGCTGGCCCGAATCGCGTGCGCGCTCTACTGGCCGCATCCGATGGTCTGGATGGCCCTTCGCCGATTCTGTCTGGAGGCGGAACGCGCCTGCGACGATGCGGTGGTGCAGTCGTCGGACGCATCGATCTACGCCGAGCAGCTCGTGGGCCTGGCCCGCGCACTGGAACGGAACGCGGCTGTGCCGGCGCTGGCCATGGCCTCACGCAGCCGGCTCTCCGAGCGCGTGCACGCGATCCTCGATCCACGGCAGCGGCGCGGTCCGCAGACCCGGGCCACGCTGCTCCTCACCGTGAGCCTCGTGGTCGCCGTGCTGGTGAGCGCCGGCTCGGTGCAGGTCGTTGCCGCGGCCGCGTCGCTGTCCGATTCCACCAGTGACGTGGACGTGGAGGATGGCGTGTCCGAAAGCGTGGCGGACGACCTCGATGACTTCGGGTTCTACCGCGAGGCGATCATCCGCGCCGCGGAGAAGGGCGACATCAGGGCGCTCGAGCTGTTTGCCGGGAGGGGCGTCGACCTGAATGCGCCGATCATCGGCGACGGCACGCCGCTGCTCATCGCCTCGCGAGCGGGGCGGAAGGAGGCGGTGCGGTGGCTCCTCGATCGCGGCGTGGACCCGAACGTCCCGTCGCCCGGCGACGGCAATGCCTTGATCGCCGCGGCCGGCTCGGGGCAGACCGACATCATGCAGTTGCTCCTCGATCGCGGCGCTCGCATCGAGGACGTCGTGCCCGGCGATGAGAGCGCCCTCATCACGGCGGCGGCGGAGGGAAGCGATCAGGCCGTGAAACTCCTGATCGCGCGCGGCGCCAACGTGAACGCACGCGTGTGGGCGGACGACCGGGAGTGGCGAACGCCGCTGAACATGGCAAGGCGAAACGGCCATCGCGACATCGTGCGAATCCTGCTCGGCGCGGGAGCGAGAGAGTAACCGCCGCCCAATTCCGGACGAGGAGCGTCTGATGATTCAACGGCTGATTGCCGCTTTGCTCGTGGTGTGCTCGTCGACGGCCGCAGGGGCCGTCACGGTGAAGAAAGCCGCCGGACCGATCCGCGTCGACGCGATTCTCGACGAGCCGGCCTGGCAGGAAGCCACGCCGATGGCCATCGACCGGGAGTGGTTCCCCGGCGACGACATCCCCGCCGCCGTGCCCACCGAGGTGTTCGTCACCTGGGACGATGACAAGCTCTACGTCGCCTTCCGCGCAACCGATCCGGAGCCGCAGCGCATCCGGGCGCGGTACGCCGACCGCGACGGTGCCCTGAACGACGACAACGTCGGGTTCTTCGTCGACCCGTTCAACGACGATCGCATCGCCTACCAGTTCCGGGTCAATCCGCTGGGCGTGCAGGGCGACGCGATCAACAGCGACGTCGAGGGCAGCGAGGACTTCTCGTGGGACGCGATCTGGGACTCGGCCGGACGCATCACCGAGAGCGGCTACGTGGTGGAATTGGCGATCCCGCTTCAGCAGCTCCGGATTCCGGCCGGCGGCGGCGCGCGTCCCTGGGGATTCATGGCCATGCGCGACTACCCGCGAAGCGTGCGCCACCGCTTCCGCTCGGTGGTCACGGACGAGAATCGCAACTGCCTGATCTGTCAGTTCGCCGACCTCCATGGGCTCGGCATCACCACCGTCGGCCGGAACGTGGAAGTGACGCCGACGCTCACGGCGAATCTCCGGCAGGACCGCACGTCGGGAGCGCTGGCCACCGAGGAGCAGGGGATCGAGCCGGGGGTGTCGGGACGGTGGGCGGTCACGACGGGCACGTCGCTGCAGGCCACGATCAACCCCGACTTCTCGCACGTGGAGGCCGATGCGGCGCAGCTCGACGTCAATACCCGCTTTGCGCTCTCCTTTCCCGAGAAGCGCCCGTTCTTCCTCGAGGGATCCGACTTCTTCGAGACGCAGCTTCCGCTCGTCTTCACCCGCACGATCGCCGACCCGGTGGCCGGCCTGAAGCTCACCGGGAAGGCGGGGCCGCACGCTTACGGGATCCTGCTGGCGCGCGACCGGATCACGAACTTCCTCATCCCCTCCGACAGCTTCTCGGAGAGGCGCTCGGTCGAAAGGGGGTCCACCACGGGCGTGCTCCGCTACCGGCGCAGCCTCGGATCGGCTGCGACGGCGGGCGTGCTCGTCTCGTCGCGCAGCGGCGACGGCTACGGCAATACGGTGGTGTCGGGCGACTCGTTCTTCCGCGCCACGGAGCAGGATTCGATTCGTGTGCAGGTCGCGGGATCGCAATCCGAAGTTCCGGCCACGATCGGCGCCGACGGAACGCTGACCGGGCATGCCTTGCTGGCGACATACGACCACAGCGAGCGCGACTGGTTCTGGCGAGCGGAGTACGCGGAGATCTCGCCGCAGTTTCGCGCCGATGCCGGTCTGTTCAACCAGGTCGGCGTGCGAGGCGCGGAAGCCGGAGTGCAGCGCAGGGTCCGTGGGGGTCCCGATCGCTGGTTCCGCAACCTCTTCTTCGCGGTCTCGGGCGACGCCCGGCAGGAATGGGGAGGGGAGTGGACCGAGTGGGGCTCCGACATCGTCGGGACGTACCAGGGTTCCCGGCAGAGCTACGTCTCCCTTCTGCTGGCGCCGAACCAGGAGCACTTCGATGGCCGGACGTACCACAACACCCGCTACGCCATCGACACGTCGATCCAGGCCGGGCGCGACGCCACCATCGGCTTCTTCCTCAACTGGGGAGAGGCCATCGATTTCACGAACAACCGCAAAGCGGAGTTCGTCACGTTGAACCCCGGCACGACGTTCCACATCGGCCGGCGCGTGAGCGGCAGGGCGTCGTGGGTTCGTCAGGTGTTCCGGACGCCGGAAGGCGCTCGGATCTTCATCGCCGACATTCCGCAGGCGCGGCTGCTCTATCACTTCAATCGAAGGACGTTCGTCCGCGCAATCCTGCAGCACCGCAGCGTGGAGCGGAATCAGGCGCAGTACGTCGTGCCGGTGAATCGCAGGAGCCGCGGACTCCTCTCGCAGCTTCTCTTCTCCTATCGCCTCGACGCGCAGACGGTCTTCCTGGCCGGGTACTCGGACAACTATGCGGGCACGGAAGTGGTCGACCTCACGCAGACGAACCGTGCCCTCTTCATGAAGCTGAGCTACGCCTGGTTGTTCTGATCGCAAGCTGCAGCCGGTCGAAGGCGTGGAGGTCGAGAGTCTCCGCGCGCGCGTTCGGGTCGATGCCTGCTTTGCCCATCGCTTCCACGATCTCCCCCCGCTCCAGATCGCGCCAGGCGATGAGGTTGTTGACCAGCTTCTTCCGGCGCATGCGGAACGAGGCGCTGATCAGATCGAGGAGCGCCGCGGGATCGGACTGGTAGTCGCGCTCCTTCGGATCGAGGACCACCACCGCGCTGTCGACCTTCGGCCGCGGGTGAAACGACTTCGGCCCGAGCTTGAGCACGATGCGCGCGTCGGCGTAGAGCTGCCGGTAGAGCGTGAGAAACCCGTACGGGTCGCTGTCGGGTGCGGCCACCAGCCGGTCGGCGACCTCTTTCTGCAGCATGAAGACCGCCCGCCGGCAGTTCGGGTCGGCGATCACCCGGCGCAGGATCGGCGTCCCCGAGTTGTAGGGGAGGTTCCCCACGGCGCGGAACGGGACGCCGGGGAGCGCGGCGTCGACCGCGTCCTCGTTGCGAACGGCGACCGCCTCGCCGAAACGCTCGCGCAGCCTGGAGGCGAGGAGGGGGTCGATCTCCAGCGCCACGACCGGACGCCCCAACCCCACCAGCCCCGCGGTGAGGACCCCCTCGCCCGGCCCGATCTCGAGCACGATCTCGTCCTCCCGCGGCTCGACCGCCGCCACGATCTTCTCCACCGCCGAGCGGTTCCGGAGGAAGTGCTGCCCCCATTTCTTTTTCGGGTGGCCCATGACCGTTAACCGTTAACCGTTAACCGGAGTTTTCGATGATACTTCTACGGTTAACGGTTAACGGTTAACGGTTAACGGTTAACGGAATCCCATGCCACTCGACCAGACCGAGAGCTCCGCACAAATATCCGCCGCGCACGAGATGATCGGCCGCCTCCGCCAGGAGGTGGGGCGGGTCGTGGTGGGGCAGCACGAGATCGTCGACCGGCTGGTCATCGCCCTGCTGATCCGGGGGCACGTCCTGGTGGAGGGGCTGCCGGGGCTGGCCAAGACGCTGCTGGTGAAGACGGTCGCCGCGGCGATCCACGGCTCGTTCAAGCGCATCCAGTTCACGCCCGACCTGCTGCCGGCGGACATCACCGGCACGCTGATCTTCGATCCGGCAGGGCGGAGCTTCAACCCCCGGCTCGGGCCGATCTTCGCCAACCTCGTCCTGGCCGACGAGATCAACCGCGCCCCGGCCAAGGTGCAGAGCGCGCTTCTGGAGGCGATGCAGGAGCGGCAGGTCACGATCGGCGACACGTCGTATGCTCTGCCCGAGCCCTTCGTGGTCATCGCCACGCAGAACCCGATCGAGCACGAGGGGACGTACGCCCTTCCGGAGGCGCAGGTCGACCGCTTCGTGATGAAGCTGAAGGTCGGCTACCCGTCGGTGCAGGAGGAGCTGCGCATCCTCTCTCTCTATCTCGATCCCACGGCCGAGGAGATCGCCGTGCGGCGCGTCGTCCCGCTGGAGCAGATCGAGGAGATCGCCCGTCTGGCGGCGGCGGTGCACGTGGACGAGCGCCTGAGCCACTACATCGTTCAGATCGTCAACGCCACGCGCCGCCCCGCGGAGTTCCGGCTGGCGGCATTGGAGCCGCACATCGCCTTCGGCGCCTCGCCGCGCGCGACGCTGGCCCTGGCCCACGTGGCCAAGGGACACGCCTTCATTCAGGGGCGGGCGTACGTGGTGCCGGAGGACGTCAAGGCGGTCGCGCACGACGTGCTCCGCCACCGGCTCGTCCTCAGCTACGAGGCGGCCGCCGAGCAGATCACGCCCGATCGGATCATCGATCAAGTTCTGAGTGTCGTGCCGGTACCTTGAGGATTTTGGGTTTTGGATTTTGGATTTTGGATTTTCACCACAGAGTGGCAATCCAAAATCCAAAATCCAAAATCCAAAATCAAGAGTCAGGACCATGCTTTTTCGACGAAGGAACCCCGACCTCCGCGCCCCACTCGTCCGGCGCGTCCGCGACCTGGAGATCCTCAGCGCGAAGCTGATCCGGGCCGGGTTCGCCGGCGACTACCACTCCGCCTTCCACGGGCGGGGCATCGAGTTCTCGCAGGTGCGGGAGTACCAGCCGGGCGACGACATCCGCACCATCGACTGGAACGTCACCGCCCGCAGCGGCGTCCCGCACGTGAAGCAGTTCATCGAGGAGCGCGACCTGACCGTGCTCATCGCCGTGGACGTCTCCGGATCGATGTCCTTCGGCTCGGTCGACTGGCGGAAGGGCGACATCGCCGCGGAGCTGACCTCCGTCTTCGCCTTTGCGGCCGTCGAGAACCACGACCGGGTCGGACTGCTCCTCTTCTCCGACCGCGTCCGCTCCTACATCCCGCCGCGGCGGGGACACCCGCACGCGCAGGTGATCGTCCGCGCCGCGGTCGACGCCGCGCTGCGCGGCGGGTCGGGGAGCGCCGACCTCGAGCAGGCCGCCCGCTTCCTGGAGCGGGTCAGCGCCAAGCGGGCGGTGGTGATCCTGGTCTCCGATTTCCTCGATGTCTCCTTCGAGCGCCCGCTGCGGCGCCTGAACCGGAAGCACGACGTGATCGCCCTGGCGGTGACCGATCCTCGCGAGGAGCGTTTTCCCGGCTCGGGCCTCGTGCGGCTCGTCGACGCCGAGTCGGGCCAGGCCCGCACCGTCGATCTGGCCAGGAGCGATGTCGCCCGCCGCGCCGTGCAGCGCCGGGTGCAGATCGAGCGGCGGTTCCGCGCCGCCGGCGTCGACTGGATGGGCGTCTCCACGGCCATGCCCTACGACCGCGATCTCCTCCGTTTCTTCCGCAACCGGCTGGCGGCGACGCGATGATGTTCCTGCTCCTGATCGTGACGGCCTCCTTCCGCCCCGCCGCGCCGGCGATCGGCGACCTCATCACCATCGAGTTCCAGGAGGCGGTGGTCCTCGATCCCTCCCCGGACTACGAAGTGGTCGAGCACGATGGACCTCGCGTGGTGGTGCGGACGTTCCGCCCCGAGCCCTTCGAGCTTTCCGGCCGCCTCGGGAACGTGGCTTTCCGAAGACTCGTCGTCCCCGTCACCTCCGTCCTGCAGCCGGACGACACGATGCAGCCGGCTCCGCTGAAGGAACCTCTGCCGCCGGCCGCGTCGAGGCGCCCGCTCGTGGCGGTGGGGAGCGCGGCGGTGGTCGCCGCCCTGGCGTGGCTGGCGGTCGTGGCTCTGGCGCGCCGCGCCGCGAAGGCCGCGATGCCGCGGCCCGACATCCCGGCGGCGGAACGCTTCCGGATCGCGATCGAGCAGTTGCGCCGCGACCCCTCGCGCCCCGATCGGTGGGCGGCGCTGGCCGACGCGACGCGGCGCTACCTCGCCGCCACCGAGCCGGCGCTGGGGCGGGAGCTGACCACGGGTGAGGTCCTGCGAGTCCTCGATGGTGCGCCACGGCGCGACACCGTCGCCGCCATCCTCCGCCAGGGCGACCTGGAGAAGTTCTCCCCCTGGGGCGCGCGGCCGGCCGACTTCGATGCGGCGGCGGAGTCCGCTCTCGCCCTCATCCCGGAGCCGGACGCGGAGGCTGCGGCGTGATCCGCTTCGCGCATCCCCTCTGGTTCGCGCTGGCGATCCTGATCATCACCCGAGTGGTGCTGGCGGTGCGCGATCGCCGGCAGCGATTCGGAGCATTTTCCTTCTCCTCGCTCGGCCTGGTGTCGCCGAAGCGGACGCTGCGCGCCCGTCTGGTGTGGCTGCCCTTCACGATCGAGATCGCGGCGCTGGTTCTGCTGACCGTGGCGCTGGCGCGGCCGCAGCGCGTCACGCGCGCGGCGGCCAGCGACCGCTACGGCATCGACATCGTCATCGCGCTCGATGCCTCCGGCAGCATGGCCGCCGAGGACTTCCGCCCGCGCAATCGCTTCACCGTGGCGAAGGAGCTGATCGGCGACTTCATCGGGAAGCGTGTCGACGACCGCATCGGGATCGTCACCTTCGGGACGCGCGCGGTGACGCGGGTGCCGATCACCTTCGATCGCGGCATCGCCCGCACGATTCTCAGCCGCGCCGAGATCGGCGAGAACGGCAACGGCACCGCCATCGGGCACGCCATCGGGACGGCCGTGAACCGCCTCCGCGGCTCGCCGACGCGCAGCAGGGTGATCATCCTCGTCACCGACGGCGTCAACAACGCCGGATCGATCGATCCTCTGGTGGCCGCCTCCCTCGCCGCGCATTTCGGCATCA
This sequence comes from Thermoanaerobaculia bacterium, assembly GCA_035525045.1. Lineage (GTDB taxonomy): Bacteria > Acidobacteriota > Thermoanaerobaculia > Gp7-AA8 > Gp7-AA8 > DATLEX01. Next base: position 17,815 of record DATLEX010000013.1, read on the forward strand.
AGGTCTACGCGATCGGCGTGGGGAGCGAGGGTCCCGTGCCGCTTCCGGTGAGGCGGCAGAACCCGTTCACCGGCGAGATCGAGACGGTCTACCAGCACATCCGCGGCGAGATCGACGAGCGAACCCTCTCGGCCATCGCCGGCGCGACGGGGGGGGAGTACTTCCGGGCCACGGACGCGCGGGCCATGAGCCGGGTGCTGCAGCGGATCGACCGGCTCGAGAAATCGCGCCTGACGGCGCCGCGCAACGACATCGTCGACGAGCTGTACGCCTGGCCCGCCATTGCCGGGGTGGCCCTGCTCGGCCTGGCGCTCCTGACCGGGGAGACGTTCCTGCAGAGGGTGACGGCATGAGCTTCCGCTCCCCCGAATGGCTCTGGCTCCTGGCGGCGGTGCCGTTGGTGCTGCCCTTTCTGATCGCCCGCGAGCGGCGGCGGTCGTATGCGGCGCGCCGTTTCGTCTCGGAGCGTCTGCGCGGGATCGGCAACCCGCTGCGCGTGGCGCGGCCCTACGTGCTCGCCGTCGCGGCGGCGGCCGTCTCCCTGGCGCTGGCCGGTCCGTACGCCGGCTTCACCACCGTCTCGGTCAGCACGCGCGAGGCGAACCGCGTCATCGCCATCGACGTCTCGCACAGCATGGCCGCGGAAGACATCGGCACCTCGCGCCTGGCCGCCTCGAAGGCCATCGCCAAGCGGATCATCGAGCGGCACGGCGGCCGCGTCGCGCTGATCGCCTTCGAGGCGGGAGCGGAGGTGATCTCGCCGCTCACCAACGACAACGACGCCGTGCTGGCGCTGGTCGAGACGCTGCAGGCGGGGGAGGTGGGGCGGGCCGGCTCCGACCTCGGCGCGGCGGTCATCGCGGCGTTGAGGCTGATCGAATCCGACGCCGGCCAGAAGGCCGACATCGTCCTCATCTCTGACGGCGAGGACCAGGGACGACGGATCGACGAGGCCGTCAACCGCGCCCGCGCCCGCGGCGTGACCGTCTCCGGCATCGTCGTCGGCGGCGCGGAGGGGAGCACCATCGTCATGCGCGACGGCCCGCTGCGCGATGAGGCGGGAGAGGTCGTGGTGACCTATGCGCGCGCCGACGTCGTGCAGCGCCTGGCGCGCGGCACGGGAGGGACCTCCCTGGAGAATCCATTCTCCGAGCACGCCCTCGACCCGCTCCTGGCCCGGACCGCGGCGGCGGCCGCCCGCACGTCGGACGTGCGTGTGCCCCTCGACCGCTTCCAGTGGCCGCTGGCGCTGGCCTTCGCCGCGTTCTTCTGCGCCTCGCTGCTGAACCGGGGGGCGGAATGAAGGGCGCGACGCTGATCCTCGCCGCACTGAGCCTCTCCGCGCTGTGGCAGCAGGCCACGCGGGAGACGAGCTCCGGCGCCGCGGCCTCCCGCGGTGCGCGGGCCTACGAGCGGCAGCAGTACGGGCAGGCCGCCGCGGAGTTCGCCGCCGCGGCCGCGATCGAGGCGGCGCCGCGGAACCTCTTCAACCTCGGCACTGCGCAGATCGCCGCCGGACAGCGCACCGAGGGCTCCGCAACGCTGGCCGGCGCAATGGCCGATCCCGCCCTTCGGGCGCAGGCCCTCTTCAATCGCGGCAACAGCGCCCTCGCCGCGAACGCCTTCGAACACGCCGTTCGCGATTACACCGATGCGCTCAAGATCACTCCCGCCGATCGCGACGCCAAGCGCAACCTGGAGATCGCCCTTCACCGGCAGCAGGCCGCGCAGCAACGCCGGCAGAGCGGGGGGGAGAGCCAGCAGCAACAGGGCGCCGCGCCGCAGCCCGATCCCGCGCCCGAGCCGGCGCCGGCCAGCGGCGGGGAGGAGAAAGGGGAGGCGGATGCCGAGGCACTCCTCCGCTCCGTACAGCAGCAGGAACAGGAAGAGCTGGGACGGATGAAGCGCTCGCGCGGCGACTCGAGGCGCGTGGGATGGTAGCGCGCTCTCTCCTGACGGCTTGTCTCGTTCTTGTTCTCAACTTTCCTGCCGCGCTCTGGGCCGCGAATCATCTCTCCGTCGAGCGCCGCACGCTTCGCCACGGAGAGATGCTCATGATCACCGTATCGCTGGAAGACGAGTTCGCCGAGCTCGACGACGTGCGCGTGCCGGTCTACAACCTCACCATCACCGACCCTCCCTCCGTCGGCTCGGAGTTCTCCTGGATCAACGGCAGGGTGGTACGGAGAAAGGTATTCCGCTTCCGGGCACGCCCCAATGCGCCCGGCCCTGCCACGGTCGGGCCGGTCACGCTGGTGGCCGGCGGTCAGCGCGACACGCTGAACCCGATCGTCGTGCAGGTGCTGCCTGATCGCGCCGCCTCCTCGAACGATCCCGCCGTGATCCTGCGCGAGCTGCTCGCCACCGGGCGGGAGCTGCTGTTCGTCGTCGCGGAACAGGAGGCGCGCACCGCGCGCGTCGGCGAGCAGGTGATCGTGACCTGGTACCTCTACAACGGGGCCACGGTGCAGCAATGGCAGATCGGGGCCATCCCGAAGCTGAAGGACTTCTGGATCGAGGAGCTGGACGTTCGGGCGGCCAGGGCCGAGACGGTCATGATCGGTGACGTCTCGATTCAGAAGATGCCGGTGCGGCGCGTGGCGCTCTACCCGCTGCGGGCCGGCCGGCTGGAAGTCGGCCCGATGGAGATCGAGGCCCGGGTCATGCGCCGGACCAGCCGCGGGCCCTTCGCCATGTTCGAGGGGAGCCTCATCGAGGCCGGCTTCACCTCCGCGCCGGTGACGATCGACGCCGTGCCGCTGCCGGCCGGACCGGCGGTGGCCGCCGTCGGCGATCTGTCGCTGCGCTGTTCCGAGCCGCAGCGGCGCAACGGCGGGCCGGTGGTGCTCGACGCCACGGTGACCGGGCGGGGCAATCTGCGCGCCGCGCAGCCGCCGGCGTTCGCCTCGATGCCCGTTGGCGAGGTGCAGCGGATCGAACGCGGAGTCACGGTCCAGAAGACGGAACCGGTCGTGATGACCAGGCGCTGGCAGTACCTGATCTTTCCGCGGGATCGCGGCACGATGCGCCTTCCCGCCCTGCAGATGCCGGTGTTCTCCCCTGCGGCCGGCGAGCGTCAGCTCCTGCAGTGCGGCGCGACGACGCTCGCCGTCACGGGGGCCGCGCGGCCGCGCGCGGCCCCCGGCACCCCCACGGCTGCCCAGCAGCCGCTGGCATCGCGGAGCGTGCCGTTCGTCGCCGCCGGCGCGATCGGCGCCGTGTTCGTGATCGTGGTCATGCCGTGGTGGCGGAGGCGGAGAGCGCTGGAGCGGCAGATCCGCCGGGTCATGAAGGATCAGAAGCCGGCGGAGGTCCGCGAGCGCGTACACGAGGTGCTCGAGGAGCGCGGCCTCGTCCCCTCGGCGCTGGTCGGGGAGGGGTCGGACCGCGGCGACGCCTACCGCTCGCTGCGCTCGCTCCTCGACGCGCTCGAGCGCGACCGGATCGAGCTCGAGAACCGCCAGCGGGAGGTGCGGCGCAGGATTCGGGAGCTGCTGCTGAATACATCCATATAGCAGGCTGCAGCGGCCCTCTCCCGCTTGCGGGAGAGGGTGGCGCGAAGCGCCGGGTGAGGGTTCTCGGTCTCACGAAGACCCCCTCATCCGGCCTTCGGCCACCTTCTCCCCCGCTGGCGCGGGGGAGAAGGCTCTGAATGCCGGCTATGTCGCGACGCTCACGCTGTGGAATGACGGCGCACCGCGCGCCAAGACGGCGTCCTCCCACCCGATCAGCCGCTCGACCGCCGCATCGAGCACCGCCGCGGGGGCGTTCTTGTTCAGGTTCGGATAGATTACCTCCAGCAGGTTCCCGCCGTAGTCGCGGCGGGCCACGATGCGGTAGTGCTTCTCGATGGCGGGGACGATGTCGGCGGAGGCGACGGCCTCGCTCGGATCGTCGGGGTTGAGTGGCGTCCGCACCAGCTTCGGCCTCCGCAGCACGCGCGGCAGGCGGTAGTAGGCGATGTTCAGCGGCAGAAGGCGCCGCAGGTTCCACTGGCTCATCGAGGGGCCGACGTACTCGTCGACGTAGAGCAGGCCGCCGGGCCGGAGCGCGCCGCGGGTCAGGGCCACGATCTCCTCGACCCGGTCGAAGTGGTGCAGCGAGGCGTGGAAGAGGATGGCGTCGAACGCCGCCGGATGCGAACGCAAGAACTCGTAGGCGTCGGCCTGCTCGTACCAGATGGGGAGACCCTCGGCTTGCTTCGCCGCGAACTGCAGCGGTGTGGCCACGATGTCGATCCCCGTGACCCCGCTCACGATCCCCTGATTGACCAGGTCGCGCTCCAGGTTTCCCGAGCCGCAGCCGATGCTCAGCGCCGTGCCGAACGGCATGTGGGCGCCGAACTCCCGCCGGAACCACTGTGTGGGCCAGGTCGCCGGATCGCCGCTCACCCGCCGGTTGATCTCGGCGCGGATGCGCGGGTGCGCCATC
>DATLEX010000028.1:0-12623 GCA_035525045.1 Thermoanaerobaculia bacterium
GCCATTCCGCGCAGACTCATGGAGGGAAACCGGATGAAGTAGGGGTCGAGGTCGAAGTTGCGGGCCACCGTCGCCCCGCCGATGATCCCCGACCCGCCGAGCTCATCCCCGAAGACCGTGGCGTCGCCGAAGACCAGCCGCCGCAGGTGTTGGCGCTGATCGATGGTGTAGTGGGTGAGCCCGCGCGTGAGCCCCCTCCCCGGCGAGGACGAGAGCGCGGTGTACAGCAGATTCCCACGGATCGACGATCCGATCTCGGCAAAGGCGCTGAGGTCCGAAAGCCCCTGAGAGCTCACCGCGTAATTGAGGAACGTGCTCGTGTCGTGGGAATAGACGATGTCCGGCGGGCGCGGGTCGCGGATGGCGATGGCGCTGCCGGCGATCAGGGCGGGGTCGATGGTGATGGCCAGGGTGAGGGTTTCTTCGTCGAGGCGAAACGTGGTCCACGGCGCGAGCGATCGGAGGGAGAGGGCGGGGGTGCCGTCGATCGACCGTTCCACGTTGCGCAGGCGGGCGACCATCAGGATGCGCTCCCACGACAGGCCGGTGACCCGCCCGAGCTCGAGCGTGGCGATGGGGACGTAGACGTCATCTCCGCTGATGATCACCGAAGCCTCGCCGGCGGGGACTTCGTTGATCGTCACCGGGAGGACGATCTCGCTTTCGGGTGGGGTGGCGGGGAAGCTGCGGCCCGCTCCCATCGTCATGACCAGGGTAATCATTGCCGCCACGCCTCCGATCGGCCCCTTCCGGCGCACGGCGTCACCGATCAAAAGTCGACCGTGGCGGTTACGGAGTCGACGTAGGATCCTGCGGGCACGACCTGCCCGGCCGGAATGCGGCCGAACACGATCAGCTCCTGCGGGGACGAACCGCTCTCGAAGCTCACCTGCACCGCGTTGGCGCCGCTTCCCCAGAACTCGGTGCGCGCCGGATCGCTGAAGATTCCGTAGGAGAGGACATGCTCGCCCGAGCGGAGACTGCGTTCGGACGACCCGCTCTCTTCCATGAGGATGGTGACGCGCTCGTTCTTGGTACAGATGACCCGGACCTGGGCGGTGCCGTCGAGGCTCCTCGCGGCATGCTCGACCAGCGGATCGTAAGAGCCGAAGGCGAGATCGGTCACGGCGATCCGGCAGTTCGGGACGACCCGAACCGTCACCTGCATCACGGCCGAGTTGGCCGCATCAGCAGGTCTCGCCAGAAGCAGGGCCAGAAGCCCCGCCGTGATTGTCATCGCCATTCTCATTTTTCTTCACCTGCCCGGCCGGCTTGGCCGGACCCACGTTCTATTTGCAGTTCGTCGCCGAAATCTCGAGGCGCCCGGCCGTGGCCGCAGCCCCCTCGGCAATGCTGTCCGTCTGAGCTGTGATGTGGATCGACTTCAACCTGGGACAGACATCGGCTGGAATGGCGTAGTCGTACGATCGCTCCGTTCCAGCCAGGACATACCAGCCGTCGAGTTGATGCTCGAAAAGCGTGGCGTCGTTCGCATCAGCGCCCCGGACCTTCACCCCCTGCACGGCGAACCGGACGGTGCCTTCGTTCTTCACGTTGAACCGCAGCCTTCCATGCTCGAGGCGGGCATGGTCGATCGTCGCCTTCTCGACCACCTTCTGCGGCGCCACGAAGATCGGGACGCCCATCTTGGTGAGGATCCGCACCTGGGCTCCCTCTCCCGCATCGGCGGTGGCCAGGGGCGGCAGCTCTTCGAAAAAGATCCGGTAGGTCTTCTCGACCGCACCGGGCGAAGCCTTCGTGCTGACCCGGACCTTCCGCTCCGCTCCCGCCTCCAGGCTGAGGAGGGCCGGGAAGAAGAGGATGTCCTGCGTCGGCTCGAGCTTCATGGTTCCGGCGGAGTCTTGCGACCATTGGAACGCGGCGATCTGGAACCGAAGCGTGTCCTTGCTCTCGTTCGACAAGGTGAGCAGCGCGCTGGCGCCGCTCCGCTCGAGCATCACCCGGATCGGCGTGACCCGGAAGGCGCTCGCGGAAACGTTCCCGGCCTGGAGGACCAGGCCGAGAACGATCGCGGAGAGTGTCAGAAGACGTTTCATGATTCTCAGATCTTAAATCGATTGGCCCAAGATCAGTAGTTGATCTCGGCGACCACGATGTCCGTGTAGTTGCCGACCACCGCGTCCTGAGAAGCCGGGATCCGGCCGAAGACGTCGAAGGTCTGCGCAACGAGCCCGCTCACCGGCGCTGGAACCAGCACGCCCGCGGCGGCGTTCTCGCCCCACACCGTGCTCCGCGCCACATCCTGGAACAGCTCGTAGCTGAGGTACTCGCTCGTGCCCTCGAACATGGCCCGCGTCGTGCCGACCGCGTTCGCGGCGTACGACCCGGTGTTCAGGTCGATGCGAAGGCCGCTCGCACCCCGGGTGCAGGTCACGCTGACCGTCCCCACCCCGTCGTCATCGGGAGCGCCCGCAAGGGGGTCATAGGTGCCGAACGCCACCGGAGTCGTCGAAATCGTGCAATTCGCAACGACACTGGCGCTGACGTCGAGGTCGGCCGTCTGGGTCTGGGCAAATGACGGAACTGCGATGAAAACGAGGACTACTGCAAGGAACTTGATGCTCTTCATGACTGCTCTCCTTTTTACCTACTGGTTGTTTCCGTTGTCTTGCTTGTTTCGATCGACCGATTCGATCGCTGGCCAGCCTTAGTGCAGCGGATGTACCGCTTGGCTGGCAAAGGGCCTTTCGGCATCTAAAGCCATTGATATGAGATACTTCCACCGTTCTACGGCGCTTTCGGCGGCCGTCCGGGATCTGAAATTTTCTGGATTTGAGACGCAATCCGTCTCAGGTCTGGATTCTGAACAGGAAGGGCTCGCTCTGTGGAACACGATCGCTTCTACAGTTATTCGGATCATTACGACCCAGCCGGCTCGGGAGGCGGCGCGGTCAGGTCCGTCCGCTTGGGGGGCCTCAGACCGCTTTCGCGGGCCGGCAGCCGAGGAGGGTGAACGCCAGGTCGGCCAGGTAGGCCAGGCGGGCTGGCTTCCGGACGAACGAGTGCACGCCCATCTCGGCAGCCCGCCGCTCGCTCTCCGGCGACTCCAGGGCGGTCATGATGATGACCACGGTCCGCGGGAGCTCGCGGCGGATCCTCTCGGCCAGGTCGAGGCCGTCGCTTGCGGCGCGCCCGGTGAGGTGAACGTCGACGATCGCCAGCACGTACTCCCTCTCGCTGAGGAAGAGGCGCGCCGCTTCGATGTCGGCTGCGCAGTCGACGGAGAAGCCATGGCGCCGGAAGTAATGGCTCATGGCGAACATGATCCCTTCTTCGTCGTCAACCAGGAGGATTCTGTTCACGCAGGAGCGACAACGCAAAGGACGCGCCGCAGCAGGGCACCGGCTAAGTCATTGAAAAGCGGACGCCCGTCTCGGCAACCGTCCAGATTGGAGACTGAGTCCGTCTAGGAACGGGAAACGTCGCGCCGCCACTTCTTCAGCTTGCTGTAGAGGGAGCTGCGGGGAATGGCCAGCCGCCGGGCGGCGGCCTCCACGTGGCCATTCTCCTCACGAAGGATCTGTTCGACATACCACCGCTCCATCGCCTCGAGGGTCAGGTCGGTCGGCATCCCCGCCGGGGCCTGGGCAGCCTCGGCGTCGAACCGGAGATCGCGCGTGGTCAGGGTCCGGCGGTCGCTCAGGAGGATGGCCCGCTCGATCACGTTTTTCAGCTCCCGGACGTTGCCGGGCCAGATGTAGTCCTGGAGGGCCCGCATGGCGGGGGGGGCGATCTCGACGCCTGGCGCCCCCATCTCGTGCCCGAAACGGTTCAACAGGAAGTTGGCCAAAAGCGGGATGTCGGCCGGGCGGTTGCGAAGGGGGGGGATGGACAGCGGGATGGTGCTGATGCGGAAGTAGAGGTCGCTGCGGAACCGCTTGTCGCGAATCGACTCATGCAGATCCTGATGGGTGGCGGCGATGAGCTGAACGTCCGAGGAGCGGTCCCGGACGTCGCCCAGACGCCGGAACCTCTTCTCCTCGAGCACCTTGAGAAGTTTGGGCTGGACCTGCAGATCGACGTCGCCGATCTCGTCGAGAAAGAGGACGCCTCGATGCGCCACGTCCAGGAGGCCGGTCTTCGATGTCACGGCGCCGGTGAACGCTCCCTTCTCGTGGCCGAAGAGCTCGGTCTCGACGAACTCCCGCGAGAGGCCGGCGCAGTTGAGGTCGACGAAGGCTTCCTCGGCCCGCGGCCCGTTCTTGTGCAGCCAGTTGGCCAGGATGCTTTTGCCCGTCCCGGTCTCGCCGAGAATGAGGATGGGGCGGTCGGTGGAGACGATGCGCTCGACCTGCTCGCGGAGGGCGGCGATGGCCTCGCTCACGCCGATGAAGGGGTCGAGCGCGCCGGTGCGCGCCTGCGTGCTGGTCCGGGCCTGGTCGCGCTGGCGGACGCGCTGGTTGTCGAGGAGGCGCTCGATCACGACCAGAAGGGCCTGCATCTGGACGGGCTTGGTCAGGAACTGCTCGGCCCCCTCCTTGATCGCGCGGACGGCGAGGTCGATCGAGCCGTGCCCGGTGAGGATGATCACAGGAACGGAGGGATCGCTGGCCTTCAGGCGGGGAAGCACCTCGAGGGCGTTTCCGTCGGGAAGGGAGTAGTCGAGGATGGCGATGTCGGGACGGCTCTGCCGGAAGAGCTCTTCACCCTGGTGGAGGGTCTCGGCCTCCTCCACGTCGTAGTCTCGTCCGATGAGGAAGTTGCGGATCCCGAAACGGATCCCGCGATCGTCTTCGACCAGCAGCACCTTGTTACGAGGCATTCGACGTCCGTGCCGGGATTGATATCATCACTTCCGCCCCGCCGCCATCGGCATTGGCCGCATGGATTTCGCCGCCATGCTCGGTGACGATCTGCTGGACCAGCGCCAGGCCCAGTCCGGTCCCTCCCTTGCGCCGGGAGAAGAAGGGCTCGAAGACGCGGGGGAGGTCCTCGACGGGAAAGCCGCGGCCGCGGTCGCGGACGAAGATTCTGGCGAAGCTCGACTTCTTCACCCGTGCCGCGCGGCATGCCACGACCACGGTTGAATCGGCGGGAGCATGCTGAATGGCGTTGATGACCACGTTCTCGATGGCGCGGCTGAGGCGCTCGCGGTCGGCGACGACCGTCAGGCCCGCGGGCGCGTCGACCTGCACTTCCACCCGATGCTTGCTGGCCAGGGCCGAACATGCGCGCGCGGCCATCTCGGCGACTTCCCTCACTCCCACATCGCTGAAGACGGGAACGGCGGGACGCCCGTAGGCCAGGAGGTCCTGCATGAGCGCAGTCATGCGGTCGATCTCCTCGCGCAGAACATCGAAGTACTCGCGCAGCTCGGGACCGGCGGTCTGCTCCATGGCGTCGACCGTTGCCGAGATGGCGAAGAGAGGGTTCCGCACCTCGTGCGCCACGCCGGCCACCAGGGCGCCCATGGCGGCCATCTGCCGCTGCTGCTCGAGGCGGGACTGCAGATCGACCAGCGCCGACACATCCCAGACGATCACGATCACCCGATCGTCCGCGGTGTCCTCGGCGCTGAAGAGGATGGCCAGCAGATCGAGCGTCCGTCCCGACGAGTCCTTGACCTGGCGGGCCGCGGGAGCGCGTGCCTCCTGCACCCGGGACGCCAGATCGGCAATCGACACCCACGGCTCGGTGGTGGGGAAATCGCGGAGAGACGTCCCGATGATCTCGCCGTAGCTCTTTCCCACCAGCATTCGCGCGGCGCGGTTCATCCGCGCCACGGCCAGCTCCGGGCCGACGATCACGATCGGCATCTCCACGGCGTCGAACGTGCGCCGCCACTCCCAGGCGGCCTGCTCGATCTGCTCGAGCAGCGCGGCGCGCTCCTGCCCACCCGTGGCCAGGTCGGTGAGATCGACCAGGCTGATCCGGTACCGGGTCGCCGCGGCGCGTCCTGTCCGCTGGATCACCAGCAGCGCGCTCCTCCGCTCTCCGTTCCGGCCAGCGGCGAGATGCACTTCCCGCTGCGAGACGGCCTCGGTACGCATCCGAGCCACCAGCCCGAGGAAGCTCTGCAACCCTTCCCGGTCGCGCTCGTCGACGACGTCGAAGACCGTGCGCCGGCGGAGCTGGGCCATGCTCAGTTGCAGCAGATCACACAGCGCCTTGTTGGCGGCGATGAACCCGAAGTCCTTCGACAGCAGGGCCGAAGGCAGCAGCGAGCCCTGCACTGCCGCGTCATCGGAGAGAAGAGTCGAAGTGGTCGAAGTCTGACGCAGTGCGAGGATTGTAACCGCTAGAGCGGCGTGGCGCTGACCTCGACCGGCAACGGATGACGTCCCGCCACCGCTCCCGGCCCCAGCCGGACCCGCACCTGCGCCCGCACAAGCTCGCCACCCGGAACGTACGGCCGAGCCACCCAGCTCTCCTGCACCACAGTCATCCGCGTCTGGTCGAATGTCAGCTCCAGCGCCGAGAACGCCTCGCTGCTGTTCGCCACCTGGAAAAGGTATCCGCGCCGGCTGTTGGTCCGCACACGAAGCTCCAGCGGCTGCTCCACGTCGACGTAGCCGCGGGCGAGATCCGCCTCCGTCACCACGATCTCCGACGGCTGGCTCTCGACCGAGACCACCGCGCGAGCGATCACTCGCGCACTGACCGTCATGCTTTCGGAGCGCTCACCGGCGAGCGCGAGCGGCGCGGAAGCGACGACGGCGAGGAGCGAGGCGAGAAGCAAGTGCAAGCGCATACTTCTTCCCAATCGCAAGGGAGCGTCCAGCTTCGCTACGTGAGGTAACGGTCTCGTAAAGAAAGAGTTAGCTCCAAAGCTCCCCTTGCAGCTCCCGTTCGCAGGCCAAACAGGCGTCCACTTTCTGGACAGAAACGATGAAGCGAGCCGATCGCGAGTACGCCCGAATGAAACAGGCGCCGGTTCCAAGGTGGTCGACCGGCTTTGTGAAAGCAAGCTATCGAGGTCGTCCGACGTCGCACGCGCCTCCCCTCTCTCCGGCGCCGGTTCGGCTCTCCCTCCTCGCGGTACTCTGTGATTTATATCACAAAACAGGGGCGGCGGTTCAGTGGGATCCCTTGACTTTCTTCACCTCTGCGGTCAGCGCCGGAAGGATCTGGAACAGGTCCCCCACCACCCCGAGGTCGGCCACCCTGAAGATCGGCGCCTCCGGGTCCTTGTTGATGGCCACGATGTGCTTGGAGGTCGACATGCCCGCCAGGTGCTGGATGGCGCCGGAGATCCCGGCGGCGATGTAGAGGTTCGGGCTGACCACCCGGCCGGTCTGCCCCACCTGGTGCTGGTGATCGATCCACCCCGCGTCGACGGTGGCGCGCGACGCTCCGACCGCACCACCGATCGCATGCGCGAGATCGCGGATGTAGGAGAAATTCGCCGCTTCCTTCAACCCTCGCCCGCCCGAGACGATGATGTCCGCCTCGGCGATGCTCAGCTCCCCCGCCTCCGGCACCTTCGTCTCGACCAGACGCGCCTTCGCCTCGATCTCTGGTGCGGGCAGAGTGACGACCTGCGGCTCGGCCAACGATTCATCGACTGAAAAGGCGTTCGGCCGGCAGGTGGCCATGGCCGGCATTCCGATCACATCGACCGTGGCGAAGGCCTTCCCCGAGTAGACAGGGCGGCGGGCCCGGAGCCTCCCGTCGACCCACTCCAGCCGATCGACATCGGAGGCGACGCCGGTGTTGAGGCGCGCGGCGATCCGCGGGGCGAGATCGCGGCCGTTGGAGGTGCCGGGAAAGAGAACCACCGACGGCTGGCGCTCCTTGACCGCGGCTTCGAGCGCGGCAGCGTGGACCTCCGTGCTGTAGGGACCCTCGACGGCGACCGGCACGACCTCGCCCCCCACGGCGGAGGAGAGCCGGGCGGCGATCGAACAAGCCTCGCGGGAAGTCTTCTTGAGCCGTCCGTCCTTGATCTCGCAGTAGACCAGAATGCCAGCCATCAGAGTGCCTTCGCCTCCTCGCGGATGTACTTGACGATCTCCCGCGCCGCCCCCGCGGGATCGGAACCCTCGACCTTCCGGCCGCCGCTCTTCTGGGGCGGAAGCTCGAGTGAGACGTAGACCACCCGCTGGTTGAAGACGTCCGACTCGTCCAGGCCGAGATCGGCCACCGACCTGGTCTCGATGGGGACCTTCTTCGCGCCCATGATGCCTTTCAGCGACGCGTAGCGCGGCTCGTTGAGACCCTTCTGGGCGGTGATGACCGCGGGCGTGCTGCTCTCGATGATTTCCTCGGCGCCCTCGATCTCGCGGTGCGCGGTCAGCTTGCCGTCTCCCACTTCGAGGTGCGTCACCACGTTCACCTGCGGGTATCCGAGAAGCTCGGCCACCATCGGGCCGACCAGGCCGTTGTCGGTGCCGACCCCCTGCTTTCCGAACAGCACCAGCTCGTGCGGGAGGGATTTGATGACGGCCGCCAGCACCCTCGCGATGCCGAGGGCATCGGCCGCCGCCGGGTCGCCCTTGACGTGGACGGCCTTCGTCGCGCCACGGGCCAGACACTCGCGGAGCGCCTGCGCGGCGCGGTCGGGACCGAAGGTGATCACGGTGACGTCGCCCCCCTTCGACTCCTTGAGGCGGATGGCCTCCTCCAGGGCGTACTCGTCGTACGGAGAGACGATGAATTTCAGCCCCGCCTCATCGACGCCCTTGCCGGCGATCTTGATGCGAGCCTCGGTATCGGGAACGTGGCTGACGCAGACGAGAGAGTTCAAAGGTGCCTCCGGTTGCCATGGGGGTCCGCAACGGCCGGGCTGCCGTGCGGCGCGGGGGGGCATTCTAGCAGCGCCGAGGAGCCCCGGCGACCCCCCCCGGCACGCACTTCGCAAACGCATTTCAGCCAAAGCGAAAACGGGCTTCCAGACAACGAGAGCAGCGCGACGGAGGACTGATGCCATTCTCGAATCGTCCGCACGAAACGAATGACCGCCACCCGGCAGAGCGACGCGTCTTCCGGTCGCTGAACGACTTCAAGCGCATCTCCCGCGGCCCCACGAACGGCCGGAACGGCCGCCCGGCGCCCCCGGAGGTCACCAACGCCGAGAACTTCTATTACCTGAAGCAGATGAACTCGAAGGCGCCGATGGTCGTGGTCATGACCGACGGGGAGCAGATCCACGGCTGGATCGAGTGGTACGACAGGAACTGCCTGAAGGTGAACCGCGACGGCGCCCCGAACCTCCTGATCCAGAAGCATTGCATCAAGTACGTGTTCAAGGCGGAGGAGCTGGCCTGACGGGGCCCCGGACCTGGGGCCTATACACTTGGGGTCATGAAGCCGCTCGCCGTGACCCTCGGCGACCCCGCGGGCATCGGTCCGGAAGTGGTGTTGAAAGCGGTCGCGGCCGTCGACGTCCCGGTCTGGCTGTTCGGCAGCCGGCGCTGGACGGAACGGAGCGGCGCCCTTCCTCCGGTGGAGCGGTTCATCGACGTGCCCGGCTCGGGCGAGCTGCGATTCGGCGAGATCTCCGCCGAATATGGACGGGTGGCCCTCGACTCGATCGAGCAGGCCGTGGAGGCGGTCGAGCAGGGCCGCTGCGCCGCGCTGGTGACGGCGCCGATCCAGAAGCAGGCCGTCGCCGCGGCCGGGTCGCCGCACCCGGGGCACACCGAGCTCCTCGCGGCGCGCGCCGGACTGGCGCGCTACGGGCGGGATTTCGCCATGTACTTCGATTCCCCCTCGATCCGGACGGTGCTCCTCTCGGTCCATGTCCCGCTCTGGGAAGCGCTGGCGTCGATCACGCCGGAGGGGATCGCCGATCTGGCCGCGCTGACCCGGCGTGAGTATGGACGGCTGCACGGCACCGCGCCTCGCATCGCGGTGGCCGGGGTGAACCCCCACGCCGGCGAGGGAGGCCTCTTCGGAAACGAGGAGGAGCGGATCGCACGGGGAGTGGATGCCGCGCGCCGCGCGGGGATCGATGCCTCCGGTCCGCATCCGGCCGACACCGTGTTTCTGGCGGCGCGCAACGGCGCGTACGATGTGGTGATGGCCATGTACCACGACCAGGGGCTGATCGCCGTGAAGACTCTCGACTTCGAGCGCGCGGTCAACGTCACCATCGGCCTGCCGTATCTCCGCTGCTCGGTCGACCACGGCACGGCCTTCGACATCGCCGGAAGAGGAGCGGCGGACCCGCGGCCGATGCGCAACGCCATCGAGTGGGCGGCGCGGCACGCGGCGAGGTGGGAGCGATGAGCCGCTGGCTGTGGAGGATGGCCGCCATCGTCATGCTGCTGATCTTCCTGCTCATGTTTGCGCACCTCCAGCGGCGCCTGGTCGACTTGCAGCAGACGCGAGGCCCGGCGCCGGCGCAGGCCAGGTAGCCGCACGTGTCATTCCGAGCCGCGAAGACGGCGAGGAATCCCCCGTGACACGACGGTTAACGGCAAATGACGTACGATTCCGCGCATGCCCCGCATCCTCGTCACCAACGACGACGGCATCTACAGCGAAGGGATCCGGAAGCTTGCCGAGGCCTGCCGCAGCATCGGGGAGGTGATCATCGTGGCCCCCGACCGCGAGCAGAGCGCCGCCTCGCACGCCCTGACCCTCAACCGGCCGCTGCGCATGCTCAAGCTCCAGGAGAGCGAGTGGATCGTCGACGGGACACCGACCGACTGCGTCAACCTCGCCGTGCTGCGCCTGCTCAAAGACACGCGCCCCGACATCGTCGTGTCGGGCATCAACTTCGGACCGAACCTCGGCGATGACGTGACCTACTCCGGCACCATCAGCGCCGCCTTCGAAGGAGCGCTGCTGAACATCCCCTCCATCGCCTTCTCCGCCCTGGTCGGAGAGAACTTCTCCTTCGATCCCTGCGCATCGTTCGCCGCCGAGCTCACCCGGATCGTCCTGGAGGGCGAGAGGAATCCGAACATTGTCCTGAACGTGAACTTCCCAACCGCCGAGTTCCACGGGGTGCGCGTGACCCGCCTCGGCAAGCGCATCTACTCGGAGGGGGTGATCGAGCGTCTCGATCCGAGAGGTCGGAAGTACTACTGGATCGGCGGGGACCAGCCCACCTGGCACCCCGGCGAGGGGACGGACTTCGAGGCCATCCAGGCCGGCTTCGTCTCCATCACCCCACTCCACCTCGACCTGACTCATCATGAATCGATCACCCGTCTCAAGTACCTCGAGGAGTCGCTTGGCCCCCTCGCCAAAACGCGATGACGCGGCCGCGCAGGAGCGCGAGTTTGCTCACCAGCGGAAGCTGATGGTCGACCGGCACGTCGCCGCCCGCGGCATCCGCGACCCGCGCGTGCTGCAGGCCATGCGCGAGGTGCCGCGACACCGGTTCGTCCCCGCGGTCGTCGTGGCGAAGGCGTACGGCCCGGGGGCCCTCCCGATCGGCGCGAAGCAGACGATCTCCCAGCCCTACATCGTGGCCCGCATGATCGAGCTGCTGGAGCTGACCGGGAAGGAAAAGGTCCTGGAGATCGGCACGGGAACGGGATATCAGGCCGTCGTGCTGTCGAGGCTGTGTACCAGGGTCTTCTCCATCGAACGGGTCCACGAGCTGGCGCTCCGCGCTGCCGAGCTCTTCCGGGAGCTGAAGGTCAACAACGCCTCCGTGAAGGTGTTCGACGGGACGTACGGCTGGTCGGACCAGGCGCCCTTCGACCGCATCCTCGTCGCCGCCGCGGCGCCGCAGGTCCCGGAGCCTCTCGTCCAGCAGCTCACCCGAACCGGAAAGATGATCATTCCCATCGGTCCCCCCGGCTCGGGGCAGCGGCTGGCGCGCGTCACGCGCGTCGGCACAGGGATCCAGATCGAGGATTGCGGCGCGGCCGACTTCGTTCCGCTGGTCGGCCGCTTCGGCTGGAAAGAGTAGCCCGATGAGAGAAGCGAGCGCCAGCCCCTCGCCGCCCGCCCGGCCGAGGCATTAGAATCGCGCGACATGTCGAAAGAGCTTCGCGTCATCCGGATCCACGGGAAGGTCCAGGGCGTGGGATATCGCTTCTTCGCCACCCGAGTGGCGCGGCGGCTCGGTCTGAAAGGATCCATTCAGAACGAGCGCGACGGCTCCGTCGAGGCGCTCGTCGAGGGCGACCGGAAGGCGATCGATCAGTGGATCGAGGAGCTGAAGGAAGGCCCGCGCTACGCCGAGGTCCAGCGGATCGATCAGGAGACGAAGGAGTACACGGGCCGCCTGCCCGACTTCGACGTGAAGTTCTGACCATGAGGCTGGCCGATTACGTCCGCGACGTCCCTGATTTTCCGAAGCCGGGAATCGTGTTCAAGGACATCACGCCGCTCCTCCGCTCGCCGGAAGCGCTCGCCCGGACGGTCGAGGCCCTGGCCGAGCCGTTCCGCGGGGCCGGAGTGACCGCGGTCGCGGCCATCGAGTCCCGCGGCTTCATTTTCGGGAGCTGCGTGGCCCGGCTTCTCGATGCGGGGTTCGTCCCCATCCGCAAGCCGGGAAAGCTGCCGTGGACGACTCGCCGGAACGAGTACATCCTCGAGTACGGGGTCGATGCTCTGGAGATCCACGACGATGCGGTGGTGGCCGAAGACCGGGTGGTGATCATCGACGACGTTCTCGCCACGGGGGGCACGGCCGCCGCCGCGGTGCAGTTGGTGCGGGGATTCGGCGCCACGCTGGTCGGCCTGGCCACGGTGATCGA
>DATLEX010000050.1:0-4851 GCA_035525045.1 Thermoanaerobaculia bacterium
GACTGATAAGCTCGTCCGTCGTCGGGCCTATGTGCCTGTTTTGCCGCGTGCCTGCGGTGCCGTCACGTCCACTCCTCCCGGCCGCTGCGGGCGCCGGCGCGAACGCCGGCGCCCCGCCTCTCCGGCACGATCAGCGCCCGACGGCGCGGCGCCGTCTGGAAGGCTGAGCCAGCGCCGCCTCGATGGCGCCCTGGAGGTGCAGGCGGAACCACTCCGACTGCCAGACGTCGATCCGATGTCCGAGGGCGGTGTAGAGGACCAGACCGCGGCCGTGGCGCCGGTGCCAGGCGAGAGGGAAGAAGCCAGGACGTCCGTCGTCGGGCGCGACGCGCAGCGAGAGCAGCATCTTCACGCGGTCGCGCGAGAAACGGTCGAAGAAGTAGATCTCCTCCACCACCCGGTGCGGCGCGGTCATGTGGCGCGTCGACGGGTGGAACCAGTCGTCGACGACCACCTCGACCTCCGACTCGGGGGGGTGCCCGGCGAACTCGGCGCCGAGCATGTCGAGGTATTCGGGCCACTGATGCCACGTATCGGCGGCGCTGTGCACGCCGAAGAACGCGCCGCCGGCCGCGACCCACTCGAGGAGCCGTGCCCGCTCCGGCCACTCCAGTTCACCCGTCGTGTTGACGAACATGACCAGCTTCGTCTCCGCGAGGGCCGCCGGAGTCATGGCCGTGGAGAGCTCCTCTTCGCTGCGAACGAACCGCGGAACGAACCAACCGGTGTCGCGCCCGATCTCCGCAACGACTTCCTCCGCCGTCTCGATCGACTCGTGGCGGTACCCTTCGGTCGCCGTGACGACGATGACGTTCGCCATGGACAACGCTGAGGCCAGCACGATGGTGATCATCTTCTGATTTTGGATTTTGGGTTTTGGATTCTTGTACCTCGAGTCTGAGGATTTGTCTCTCAGAGTGCAACGAGAAAGGCCGGGCTCGGGAAAGATGATCGTGCGGAGGACCGAGATATTCAATTCCACGTCCCACGGGCAAGCGCGAGCTTTCCCGGGCCCGAGCCCGCGCCCGAGCCCGGTCTTTGACTTTCGAATCAAATATGTTTGGGTAGACTTTAGATTACGTCCACTCCTCCCGGCCGCTCCGGCCGGTGCCGGGGTGCCGCGGACCGTGGCGGCGGTCGGAGTCGAACGCGACGGGCTCGCGCTGCGGGCGGGTCCGTTCGAACTCGTCGCAGAAGCGCGCCGTCTGCTCGAGGATCTCCTCGAACCGGCCCACGCCCGGCCCCGCCTCCTCGCGCAGCTTCCGGCAGTGAGCGCGATAGCGCTCCGCGCGGTCCCCCGCCTCCTCCATCCGCCCGCGCACCCGCTCGTCGTCCGCTGCGCGGCGCTCGAGGTACCTCTGCACGTCGGGCATCCGCTCGATGTGACTGCAGAAGAGAATGACGTCGTTCCCCGCGAGGAGGGCCCGCTCGGCGATCTCCTCGTAACTGCCGAGGTCGGAGACGGCGTGCATCTCCATGTCGTCGCTGATGGCCACGCCGCCGAACCCGATCCCGCTGCGCAGCAGATCGGAGGTCATCTTCCAGCTCAGCGTGGCCGGGAGATCGGGCTCGTCGATCTGCGGATAGGTGCCGTGGCCGATCATGATCGCCCCCGCCTCCTTCCCCAGCTCGGCGAAGGGGACCAGATGCCGGCGAAGCAGGTCCTCCCTACTGATGTCGATGATGGTGGCGCCGTAGTGAGGATCGGCCGATCCGATTCCGATCCCCGGCCAGTGCTTCAGGCACGCCGCCGCCCCCTGCGAATGAAGCCCGCGCATGAACGCCCCCGCCAGCTCGACGACCGTGTCGGGATCGCTTCCGAACGTCCTCCGTTCCAGCCCCCTGGGGGCCTGCTCGCCGCGGATGTCGACGACCGGCGCGAGGTCGACCTCGATGTCGAAGTATCGAAGGGCCATCCCGATCATCTGTCCCGCCCACGCCGCCATTTCCGCCGGCTTCTCCCCTTCCCGGAAGGCCTCCGCGCTCGGGATCCCGGGGATGAGGTTGCGCAGCCGGTCCACCCGCCCCCCCTCCTGGTCGATCATGATCAGCGGAGGGCGGGGGGCGATGGTTTTCACCTCGTGGACCAGATCGCGCAACTGCTCGACCGTCCCGACGTTCCTCCCGAAGAGCACGACGGCGTAGGGGCTGGTCCGGGCGAGGAACCGCCGCTCGAGATCCGTGAGGGATTTGCCGCACAGGCCGATGCCGAGAAGGTCTTGCATGAGTCGCCGTTAACCGTTAACCGTTAACCGTTAACCGAGAAGAGCATGGTCGGTTAACGGTCAACGGTCAACGGCTACCCTCCCCCTCACCACGCAGTTTCCGCACCAGTGCGTCGAGCGCATTCAGGGCCTCCACGGGCGACAAGGTCTCCACCTGCACGGCCCGCAGCGCATCGAGGACCTCCTGCTCGCGCGCACCGAAGAGGGAGAGCTGGCGGAGGGGAGCGCTCGGGCCGCGACGCCGGGTCTCCTCGACCACGTCGCGCTCCTTCCGTTCCAGAGTGGCCAGGATCTCCCGGGCGCGCTCGATGACGCCGGGGGGGATCCCGGCCAGCTTCGCCACCTGGATGCCGTAGCTCTTGTCGGCCGCGCCGGGCAGGACTTTCCGCAGGAAGATGATCTGCTCGTTCCACTCCTTGACCGCCACGTTGAAGTTCGCCACGCGCGGCTTCGTCCTGACCAGGTCCGTCACCTCGTGATAGTGGGTGGCGAAGAGGGTGATGCCGCTGCGAGCCTCCTCGTCGTGGAGGAACTCGATGATGGCCCACGCCAGCGACAGGCCGTCGAAGGTGGCCGTGCCGCGCCCCACCTCGTCGAGGATGATCAGGGAGCGGGGGGTGGCGTTGTTGAGGATGTTGGCGGTCTCGTGCATCTCCACCATGAAGGTCGACTCGCCGCGGGCGAGCTGGTCGGAGGCGCCGACGCGGGTGAAGATGCGGTCGAAGATGCCGAGGCGGGCCTTCGCCGCGGGAACGAATCCGCCGATCTGGTTCATCAGGACGATGAGCGCCACCTGGCGGAGGTAGGTCGACTTCCCTCCCATGTTCGGGCCGGTGATGATCTGGATCCCGTTCCTCTCCCGCTGGATGTCGGTGTGGTTGGGGATGAATCGCTCGGCGGTGAGCTGCTCGATGACCGGATGGCGGCCCTCCTCGATGCCGATCTCCGCCGCCTCGCTGAGCGTGGCCCGGACGTAGCGGTGGCGAACGGCCACCGCCGCGAGCGAGGAGAGGGCATCGACCTCCCCCACCGCGCGCCCCGTGGCGAGGATGGCCGCGCCGCGCGCGGCGACGGCCTCGAGCAGCGCGTCGTAGATCCGCTGCTCGATGGCGATGGCCTTCTCCTCCGCCCCGACGATCTTCTCCTCGAGCTCCTTGAGATCGGGGGTGATGAAGCGCTCCGCGTTGACCAGGGTCTGCTTGCGGATGTAGTCGGGCGGCACCTTGGAGAGATTGGCCTTGGAGACCTCGATGTAGTAGCCGAAGACGGAGTTGAACCGGATCTTCAGCGAGGCGATGCCGGTCCGCTCCTTCTCCCTCGTCTCGATGGCCATGAGGACCGACTTCGAATCGCGGGCGATGGTCCGCAGCGCGTCGAGCTCCCTCTCCACGCCGTTCCGGATGACGCCGCCGTCGCGGAAGTTGGCCGGCGGGTCGGGGTCGAGCGTCTCGGCGATGCGAGCCACTACGTCGGGGAGAGGGTCGAGCCGGCCGCGCAGCGACTGCAGCAGCGGGCCGTGAAGCGGCGCCATCGCCGCGCGGAGCTCGTCGACGGCGAGCAGCGAGCCGGCCAGGGTCAGGCACTCGCGCGGCGTGGCGCTGCGCAGCGTGATCCGCGAGGTGACGCGCTCGAGGTCCGCGATGCGGGCCATGCGCCCGTTCATCTGCTCGAGCACCGCAGGCGACCGCGTCAGCTCCTCGACGGCATCGTGACGGTCGAAGATGTCCTGGCGCGACAGGAGCGGCCGCGTGATCCATCGCCGCAGCGTCCGCGTCCCCATCGCCGAGCGCGTCGCGTCGAGGATCCCCCACAGCGTGGCCCGCGGCTGGGCGCTGTCGCGCGACTCGAGGATCTCCAGATTCGCCAGCGTGGCCGCGTCGAGCTGCAGGAAGTCGGCCTCGTTGTCGACGCGCAGCGATCGCACATGATCGAGCGGCTTCTTGTGGCTCGCGCTGGCGTAGCGCAGCGCCCCGCCGGCCGCCCCGATGCGCGGGTCGCCCCCCTCCAGCCCGAAGCCGCGAAGCGACTGCGTCCCGAAGTGGCGCGCCACGTACTCCTCCGACTGCTGGAAGAGCGAGGCCTCGACCGGCGTGGCGGCCACCCCCTGGGCGCGGAGATCTCCCGCCAGCCCGTTCGACTCGCCGGCGAAGATGGCCTCGCGCGGGGAGAAGCGGGCGATGTCGTCGGCCAGCCGCGCGTCGCCGATTCCACCATAGGTAGTGACGAAGAAGTCGCCCGTCGAGACATCGAGGTACGCCGCCCCCAGCGGAGCGGGCGCGTCCTTCCCTCCTTCGGACTCCCCGCTCAGAGCGAGCAGATAGCAGCTCTCCCGCTCGATGAGGTGGCTCTCGGTGGCCGTTCCCGGCGTGACGATCCGCACCACCTCGCGGCGCACCAGCCCCTTCGCCGCCGCCGGATCCTCCACCTGGTCGCAGATCGCCACCCGGTGCCCGCTGCGGATGAGCTTCGCGATGTAGCCGTCGGCGGAGTGGTAGGGAACGCCGCACATCGGCGCCTCGTTCTCCTGCCCCTTGTTCCGGGAGGTCAGGACGAGGTCGAGAATCGGGGCGGCCTTCTCGGCGTCCTCGAAGAACATCTCGTAGAAGTCGCCGAGGCGGTAGAAGAG
>DATLEX010000087.1:0-25994 GCA_035525045.1 Thermoanaerobaculia bacterium
GCATCGACCGCTTCAAGCTGAAACGGCGGCACGCCGACATCGAGCTGGAGGTCTTCGGCTCGCCCGAGGTCGTCCACGCCGTGCAGGCCTACGCGAAGGAGCACCATCTCTCGACCGACGAGGCCGTGCGGCAGGCGAAGACCTACCTCCGGGAGATCGTCCCGAAGTTCAACCTCCTGGCCTACTACCGGATCGGCGCGCCGGTGGCCCGAGGCATCATGAATTTTCTCTATCGCGTGGTCGTGGAGCGGAAGCCGATCCGCGACTTCAACGCCCGGGCGGCGAAGGGGACCACGGTCGTCTACGTGATCAACCATCGATCCAACGCCGACTACGTCCTGGTCGCGCACATGCTCTTCAAGTTCATCTCCCTTTCCTACGCGGTGGGGGAGTGGGCGCGGGTGTGGCCGCTCAATCATCTCTTCAAGTGGTTCGGGGCGTACTTCATCCGGCGCCGGTATCGCGAGCCGCTCTACCACGCAGTCCTGGCCAGCTTCGTTCGCACCATCACGCGGCACGGCGTGACGCAGGGGATCTTCATCGAAGGGGGACTGACGCGTGACGGCTCCTTCCAGAAGCCGAAGATCGGGATGCTCGACTACATCGTCACGTCGAAACGCAACCCGGAGTTCACCGCGCCGCTCTACATCATTCCCACCGCGATCAACTACGACCGGGTGCTCGAGGACCGCAACCTCACCGAGGAGCTCCTCGGGCGGGAGGAGCGGTCGACGAAGATGGAGAAGCTGCGAACCACCGCCGGGTACCTCTTCAAGAACTTCTTCCGCGGCCTATTCCGGCGATTCAAGCGCTACGGATACGCCATCGTGACGTTCGGGACGCCGATTTCCGTCGACGAGTTCGCCCGTGAGCACGCTTCCCTCCTCGCCGATACGTTCGAGGAGCGGAAGCCGGCCATGTACCGCCTCGCCGAGACGGTGATGACCGAGATCTCAGCCGCTTTTCCCCTCACGCCGGTGACGATCGTGGCCCGCGTCTTCGCCGGCCACTCTGGGCGCAGCGAGCTCTCCGAACAGGAGATCGTGACGGCCATCGAGCGGTATCGTTCGGAGTGGGGCCACCGCGTCTGGCTCATGCGCGAGCGGGCGGCCGCGGATATCTGGCGCGCGGCGCGAGAGATCCTCGTGCTGCGGCATCTGATCGAGGGCGTGGCTGGCGGCTGGCGGTGGGCGGAGGGGGAGATCACCCTGCGCGACTACTACGCCGGCTCGCTGCTCACCTTCGACCAGGTGAAGCGACGCGGGTGGCCGGTGCGGCCGCGGGAATCGCGCTTTCTTGACACGGGAAGCACGGCCACTTGACGGCGCACGAGGTAAAAAGCGAATCATGAAACGTCCCGACCTCCGCACCGTTCCTCGCTACTTTTTGAATCCTCCGCTGGACGGCTCCGCCAACTCAAGTGTCGTCCGCCTGGTGGACCTCTCCGTCAAGGGCGCCCGGATGGAGCTGACCGAGCCGTTGCCCCCGGGTGGAGACACGCTCCTGGTCATCGCCGCACCGGGCGGCGAGATCACCGTCGCCGCGACCGTCCTCTGGTGTGAGATCGACACGCTGCCGCTCGACGGCAGCCGCGATCGCTACCTTGCCGGCCTGGCCTTCGCGCATCCGAGCGCGGCCGTCGAGGAGTTGCTCGACGTTCTCTGCGGCCGCGACCTGGCATCCCGCATCGAGGATTTCCGCAGCCACGACCGCTACCGGGTCACCGCGCCGCTGACCGGGAGCTTCGGCGAGATTGCGCCCGTCTCCCTTCTCGATCTCTCCATCCGCGGCGCGCGTATCGCCACCGAGGCAGGGATCGTTGCCGGAGACACCGGGCAACTGCGCTTCCAGGTCGACGACCAGAGCGGACCGATCGATGTCCGCGGCGAGGTCATGTGGACGGGCGCTCCGAAATCCGGCGTGGTGCATGCCGGCCTGCTCATCACGGGGGAGGACGAATCGCTCCGGTTTGCCATTCACCGCCTCTGCCTGCGAGGCGAGGCGAGGATCGACCTCGAATCGCTCCGCCGGAAGTTCGATCAGATGCGCGGCCAGGCTGCGGGAATGGCGGCCTGTGTCATTCCGAGCGCCGGAGAGCGCGAGGAATCCCCTCCGCCTGGACGCTGATCGCTCCGTAGGCGGGGGATTCCTCGCCGTCTACGCGGCTCGGAATGACACCCCTTCAAGCCTCGGCACTTTTTGATACACTCCCGCCCCGCGGCGCGCGCCGTGTAAACCTCCTTCCTCCGCGCCGGCAGGAACGACCATGCCGCACGATACGCTCGATACCCTCGACACCTTCGAGACAGGCTCCGGAAAGGCGAATTTCTACTCGCTCCCGAGGCTGGAAACGGCCGGCGTCGGGCCGGTCTCGACGCTCCCGGTGAGCCTCCGCATCGTGCTCGAGTCCGTCCTGCGCAACGTCGACGGGAAGAAGATCACCGAGAACGATGTCCGCGACCTGGCCGGCTGGAAGCCGGATGGGGAGAGGACGGAAGAGATTCCGTTCATGGTCGCCCGCATCCTGCTGCAGGACTTCACCGGCGTCCCGCTCCTGGTCGACCTCGCCGCGATGCGCTCGGCCGCCGCCCGCCTGGGGCGCGATGCCCGGATCGTCGAGCCGCTCTGCCCGGTCGACCTCGTGGTCGACCACTCCGTCCAGGTCGACTACTTCGCCCGCCCCGACGCGCTCGACCTGAACATGGAGATGGAGTTCCGGCGGAACCAGCAGCGGTACCAGTTCCTCAAGTGGGGGATGCAGGCCTTCAACGGATTCAAGGTCGTGCCGCCGGGCATCGGGATCGTGCACCAGGTCAACCTCGAGTACCTCGCCCGCGGCGTGATGGAGAGGGACGGGGTCTGGTATCCGGACACGCTCGTCGGGACCGACTCCCACACCACCATGATCAACGGGCTGGGCATCGTGGCGTGGGGCGTGGGCGGCATCGAGGCCGAGGCGGGGATGCTCGGGCAGCCGGTCTACTTCCTGACGCCGGACGTGATCGGCGTGAACCTCAGCGGCGAGCTGCGCGAAGGAGTGACCGCCACCGATCTGGTGCTGACCATCACGGAGATGCTGCGCAAGGCGAAAGTGGTGGGGAAGTTCGTGGAGTACTTCGGCGAGGGAGCGGCGTCGCTGGCACTGGCCGACCGCGCCACGATCGCCAACATGGCCCCCGAGTACGGGGCGACGATGGGCTTCTTCCCCATCGACGAAGAGTCGCTGCGCTACCTCCGGCTCACCGGGCGATCGGACGAGCAGATCACCGTGATCCGGAACTACTACCAGGCCCAGGGTCTGTTCGGCATCCCGCGGAAGGGTGAAATCGCCTACACGAAGGAGCTGGAGCTCGACCTGGCCGCGGTGAAGTCGAGCGTGGCCGGGCCGAAACGGCCGCAGGACCGGATCAAGCTGAACGACCTGAAGCAGAAGTTCATCAACGAGCTGCAGGCCGAGCCGCCCCTCGGATACGGGAAGAAGGCCGCGGAGATCGAGCGCGGCGTCGCCATCGAGCAGCGAGGCGGCGCGGACGTGATCGCGGGAGGCGGCGGGCAGGAGATCGAGATCGTTCCCGGCACGACCGCCACCCTGAACACCAGTGAGCTGACCGAGTACGAGATGATCAACAACCGCCCCACGCCCGACCGCGTGAAGACCGTGGAGCGGGAGATCCCCCAGGCCCTGGCCCAACTGCACCACGGCGATGTGCTGATCGCGGCCATCACCTCCTGTACGAACACCTCGAATCCGACGGTCATGCTGGCGGCGGGGCTCCTGGCGAAGAAGGCGGTGGAGAAGGGGCTCCGCGTCCCCGCTCTGGTGAAGACCTCGCTGGCCCCCGGCTCGCGGGTGGTCACAGAGTACTACCGGAAGAGCGGCCTCGACCGCTATCTGGACCAGCTCGGATTCCACACCGTCGGCTACGGCTGCACGACCTGCATCGGCAACTCCGGCCCGCTCGACTCCCGGATCGAGGAAGCCCTCGTGACAAACGACATCGTGGCGGCATCCGTCCTTTCAGGGAACCGCAACTTCGAGGCCCGCGTGCACCAGTCGATCCGCGCGAACTTCCTCATGTCGCCGCCGCTGGTTGTCGCCTTCGCCCTGGCGGGACGGGTGGACATCGACATGATGCATGAGCCGATCGGCAGGGGCAGCGGCGGTCAGGATGTCTATCTGAGGGACGTCTGGCCGACCACGGCGGAGATCCGCGAGGCGATGGAGCAGGCCGTCGATCCGGCCGACTTCCGCCGGCTCTACGCGAATTTCACCGAGGAGAATCCTCTCTGGAACCAGATCCCGCTGACCAGGGGGCTGCTCTACGAGTGGGACCGGCAGTCGACCTACATCCAGGAGCCGCCGTTCTTCGTGGACGGGTTCT
Organism: Thermoanaerobaculia bacterium; assembly: GCA_035525045.1. GTDB lineage: Bacteria > Acidobacteriota > Thermoanaerobaculia > Gp7-AA8 > Gp7-AA8 > DATLEX01. Next base: position 4,383 of record DATLEX010000087.1, read on the forward strand.
CCATGACTCCGGCCATCCAGCCGGCCGTCCGCGCGGCCCGGCCCCTGGCGATCTTCGGCGACTCGGTCACCACCGACCACATCAGTCCCGCCGGGGCCATCAAGCCGAGCTCCCCGGCGGGGCGCTATCTGGTCGAGCACGGCGTGAAGGTCGAGGACTTCAACAGCTACGGATCGCGACGCGGGAACGACCAGGTCATGACCCGCGGCACGTTCGCCAACGTCCGCATCAAGAACCTGATGGTGCCCGGCGTGGAGGGGGGGGTGACCATCCACTACCCCGGCGGCGAGAGGATGGACATCTACGATGCGGCCTTGCGCTACCAGAAGGAAGGGACGCCGCTGGTGGTCATCGCCGGCCACGAGTACGGTACCGGCAGCTCGCGCGACTGGGCGGCGAAGGGGACGAAGCTGCTCGGCGTCCGCGCCGTCGTGGCCGCGAGCTTCGAGCGCATTCACCGCTCGAACCTGGTGGGGATGGGCGTGCTTCCGCTGCAGTTTCAGGAGGGAAGCGGCGCGGCGACGCTCGGCCTCGACGGCAGTGAGACCTTCGACGTCGAGGGCGACTTCTCCGAGCCGCGCACGATGGCCACGCTCGTGGTCCGGCGTAAGGACGGCACGGCCGATCGCGTGCCGGTGAGGGTCCGCATCGACACTCCGATCGAGGTGGACTACTACGCGCACGGCGGGATTCTCCCCTTCGTGCTGCGCCAGTTGATCGGCGCCGGCCAGCCGGCGACGGCGTAGCGGGAAGGTGCCATTCCGAGCCGCGTAGACGGCGAGGAATCCCCCGACTACGGAGCAAGCATTGTCCAAGCGAAGGGGATTCCTCGCGCTCTCCGGCGCTCGGAATGACACTTTAGACTCCCCCTACCGGCTGCGGGCCATCATCCACGGACTCCCCGGCACCGGCACCGGGCCGCGGTTGATCTCCGCCAGCCGCTCGGCGAGGCCGTCGCGGTTCTGCATCAGCACCTTGGCGTTGAAGAGGATGTAGCCGCCGGCGCCGCGCCGGGCCCGGATCTCGTGGATCTGGGCGATGATCTCGTCCGATCGCCATGCGCCGGTGCGGCCGCTCGCGACGCGGTGCGCGCCGAGGCCCGGCCAGAGATGGCGGTCGTGCACGTTCTGCTCTTTCCACCAGCGGAGCAGGTCGGTGAAACGCTGCTGCGGCGCGGCGCGCGCCCAGTAGAGCTGTGGCGTGAAGTAGTCGACCCATCCCTCGCGCAGCCACTTGCGGGAGTCGGCGTAGATGCGCTCGTAGGCGTCGAGGCCGCGCACGCTGCGCGGATGGCCGGGACGCCAGATGCCGAAAGGCGAGAGTCCGAACTGGACCGACGGCCTCTCCTCCCGGATGGCCCGGGCCACCTCCTGAATGAGATCGTCGACGTTCTTCCGCCGCCAGTCGGCGCGGCTCATTCCTCCGCCGTAGCGAAGCCACGTCTCTTCATCGGGGAAGTCGGCGCCGTTCTCGGGATAGGGATAGAAGTAGTCGTCGAAGTGAATCCCGTCGACGTCGTAGCGGCGGACGATGTCGCGCACCACCTCCACCGCCCGCCGGCGGACCATCGGCTCGCCGGGGTCCATCCAGAGAAACGACCCGTAGGTGCGGACCAGTTCGGGGTTGGCCACGCTCACGTGACTCGGTGCCGCGGGCGTGGTCTCGCTCAGGCGGCGGGCGCGGTAGGGGTTGAGCCAGGCGTGCAGCTCGATGCCGCGGCGGTGCGCTTCCTCGATCGCGAACGCCAGCGGGTCGTAAAGAGGCTCAGGGGGAAGTCCCATCTGTCCGGTCAGGTACTCCGACCACGGCTCGAGGCTCGAGGGGTAGAGCGCGTCGCCGGTGGGGCGGACGTGGAGGAGCGCGGCGTTGAGGTGGCTCGCCACCATCCGGTCGAAGATCGCCACCAGCTCGCGCTTCTGTTCCTCGACCGGCAATCCCGGCTGGGAGGGCCAGTCGATGTTGCGCACCGAGGCGATCCAGAGGCCGCGGAACTCGCGGGGAGGGGGAGGGGGCGTGCCGATATAGGCACAACTTCCCAGCAGGACGGCCAGCCCGGCCGCTAAGGCCCGGACTCTGAACGACATTCGAGGCATTGTACCCGCGGCACGCCGTTCGCACCTCTCTTCTTCATGGGTCAGATGCCCGAGCTGGAAGAGCCGCCCGGTGCGTTCGCCGGATCGAGGCGGGCGCACCGCCTCCCTGCTTCGCCCATCCGCAAGCTCGCGCCGCTGGCCGATGCGGCCACCGCCCGCGGGACGAAGATCTATTACCTCAACATCGGCCAGCCGGACATCGCCACGCCGCCGTGCATGCTGGAGCGCCTGAACCAGATCACCGCCAGGACGCTCGAGTACTCCCCCTCCACGGGAACGCCGGAGTATCTCCGCTCGCTGCAGCGCTATTACGAGCGGCGGGTCGGGCTGACGCTCCACCAGAACCAGATCCTGGCCACCACCGGCGGGAGCGAGGCCATCCTCTTCGCTTTCATGGCTTGTGCCGACGAGGGGGACGAGGTGATCGTGGTGGAGCCCTTCTACGCGAACTACGTCACCTTCGCGGCCATGGCTGGCCTGCAGGTCGTTCCGGTGACGAGCCGCGGACGCGACGGCTTTCACATGCCGCCCCTCCACGTCTGGGAACGGGCCCTGACCCCACGTACGCGCTGCGTGATCATCTGCAACCCGAACAATCCGACCGGCACTGTGTACTCGCGCGAAGAGCTGGAGATGGTGTCGGGCTTCTGCCGCGACCACGGCCTCTTCCTGATCTCCGACGAGGTCTACCGGGAGTTCGTCTACGATAGGCGGAAGGCGATCAGCGCGCTCGAGTTGCCGGACCTCGACCAGATCGCCGTGGTCGTGGACAGCGTCTCCAAGCGCTACAGCGCCTGCGGTCTCCGGCTCGGCGCGCTCGTGACGCGGAACGCCGCCATCTACGACGCCGCCTTACGGATGGCACAGGGACGCCTCGCCCCCCCCGGCCTGGCCCAGTTCGTGGCCGCCGGCGCCGATTCCCTCGGCGAGGAGTACACGACCGCCGTCGTGGCGGAGTACCAGCGCCGCCGCGACGTCCTCTTCGAAGGGCTGACCTCCATTCCGGGCGTCTTCCTGCGCAAGCCGGAGGGCGCCTTCTACTGCATCGCCCGGCTTCCGGTGGAGAGCGCGGAAGACTTCGCGGTCTACCTGCTCAGCGAGTTCGAAGACCGCGGCGAGACGGTCATGGTCGCCCCGGCGAACGGCTTCTACGTCTCCCCCCTCGGCGCCGACGAGATCCGGATCGCCTACGTGCTGCACGAGCCCGACCTGCGCCGGGCCATCGACCTGCTGAGCATTGCCCTGAAGCGATATCCGTAGGATGAAGGATGAAGAATGCGGGGATTGCCTTCCTCATCCTTCATCCCTCATCCTTCATCCTCATGAAGTGTTGGCTCATGAAGTGCGAGCCGGCGGCGTACACGATCGACGATCTCGAGCGGGACGGCACGACGAGCTGGGAGGGCGTCCGGAACTTTCAGGCGCGCAATTTCATGCGCGAGATGAAGGTGGGGGACAAGGTCTTCTTCTACGCCTCGAACGCCGAGCCTTCCGGCGTGACCGGGCTGGCGGAGGTCAGCCGGGCGGCCTATCCAGATCCCTTCGCCACGAAGAAGGGGCACAGGTACTTCGACCCGAAGGCGACCGCGGAGGACCCGATCTGGTCCATGGTCGACATCCGCTTCGTGGAGAAGTTTCCAGCCACCGTTCCGCTCGACGGACTCAGGAAGACGCGCGGTCTCGAGAACATGGGCGTCATCCGCAAGGGCAATCGCCTCTCCATCCAGCCGGTGACGAAATCCGAGTACGACATCGTGGTGAAGCTTGGCCGCAAGGGAAGCCGTTAGGTCCGATATCACCCGGCTGGCGGTCGACGCGATCGTCAACGCTGCGAACGAGTCGCTGCTGGGGGGCTTCGGAGACGAGGTGCTCGAGGCGTACGGGAGGCACCTGCGGTAGCCTTGTCGGGTGTCCAACCCCCGAGCCACCGAGCTGGCCGATTACATCGACCGCATCCGCGGGCGCACCATGCGCGTGGCGGCTTGCATCCCGCCGGACAGGATCGACTGGACCTACCGCGACGGGAAGTTCACCTTCGGCGACCTGATGCGCCACCTCGCCGCGCTGGAGCGATGGATGTTCGCCGAGAACGCCCGCCGGAAGCCGAGCCGTTATCCCGGCCACGGGAAGGAGCTGGCCGACGGCTATGACGCCGTGGTCGACTACATGCGGCGGATGCACGAGGAGTCGATGACCATCTTCCGCGGCCTGACCGACGCCGACCTGGAGACGAAGTGCATGACGCCCGGCGGCGCGGAGCTCCGGATCGGCAAGTGGCTCCGCTCCATGATCGAGCACGAGGTCCATCACCGCGGCCAGATCTACCTCTACCTCGGGATGCTCGACATTCCGGCGCCGCCCATCTACGGATTGACCGAGGAGGAAGTGAAGCGCCGGAGCAACCCGACACCGTGAGCGCCGCAGCCAGGGCCTGGGCCGTTCACTGCTACACCGCATCGGGACTCGTCTTCGCGCTCTTCGCGGCCATCGAGATCTGCGTCCCCCAACCCGATCCGCGCCGCGCCTTCCTCTGGCTCTTCATCGCCGTGCTCATCGACGCCACCGACGGCCCGCTGGCCCGCAGGTTCGAGGTCAGGAGCGTTCTCCCGCAGATCGACGGCCGCAAGATCGACGACATCGTCGACTACCTCACCTTCACGTTCCTTCCCCTGCTGATGATCGCCAGGATGGGATGGGTCCCGCAGCCCGTCACGCTGTTCGTCGCGCCGGCCATGATCGCCAGCGTCTTCGGCTTCGCGAACGCCGGCGCCAAGGATGAGGCGCGCGGTTTCTTCCTCGGGTTCCCGTCGTACTGGAACGTGGTCGCCTTCTACGCCGGGATCGCCGCGGCGCTGTTCGGCCCCTGGCCGAACGCGGTGGCGCTCCTGCTGCTCGCGGTCCTGACCATCAGTCCGGTCGGCTTCATCTATCCCAATCTGGCTCCGCCGCCCTGGCGGCCCGCCATCCTGATCGGGGCGGTCGTCTGGGGCGGGATCCTGCTGGCGATGCTGCCGCGGTATCCGGCGCCGCCGGCGTGGCTGGCGGGGGTGTCGCTGCTCTATCCGGTGTTCTATGCCGTCGTTTCGATTCGGGAGTACTCGAGGCGCTGAAACAAAAAAGGACGGCGCCAGCCGTCCTTTCCTCGAGTGCGATGCCGGACCTCTTCAGGAGACCAGGGTGACGTTCGCCGCCTGCAGCCCTTTCGGTCCCTGGACGACGTCGAACTCCACCTGCGTTCCCTCGGCGAGACTGCGGAACCCCTGGGCTTGAATCGCGGAAAAGTGGACGAAGACGTCCTCGCCCCCCTCCATCGTGATGAAGCCGAATCCTTTCGCATCGTTGAACCACTTCACGGTACCGTTGCTGCGCATGTGCTGAGTCTCTCCTTCTCTGGATCGATGCTGCTGCTCCTGCCGTTGCTGCTCGCTGCTGGGGAACAGTAGAGCAACCAACGTGCGCAAAAGAAGGGGAAATTTCCGAAATGAGGGCGATTTATTTGCTTTTTTTGACTGCTGCCCAGGAGCAGATCGGACAGGCGGATGGGTCGTGCTGCCGGGCTGGGCAGTATTCCCGGCCAAAATAGATGATCTGCAGGTGCCGCCTGCCCCACTCCTCCCTCGGGAACAGCTTCTTCAAGTCCCGCTCGGTCCGCTCCACGTCTCGGCCTGAGGAGAGGCGCCATCGGCGGGCCAGCCGGTGAATGTGGGTATCGACCGGAAAGGCCGGCACCCCGAAAGCCTGCACCATCACCACGCCGGCCGTCTTGTGCCCGACGCCGGGCAGGGTCTCGAGCGCCTCGATGTCGGCCGGGACGCGGCCGCCGTGCTCGAGCAGCAGTCTCTCCGAGAGCCGCTTGATGTTCCGGGCCTTCCCGGGAGCGAGGCCGCAACTCCGGATGAGCGCGAGGATCTCCTGTTCCGGCAGCGCTGCCATGGCCGCGGGGGAGGCGGCGCGTGCGAAGAGAGCAGGCGTGACCCTGTTCACCTGCGCGTCGGTGGTCTGCGCCGAGAGGACCACGGACACCAGCAGGGTGAAAGGATCGCGATGTTCGAGCGGAACCGGCGGCGAGGGGTAGAGGCGATCGAGGATCTCTCCGGCGCGATCGGCGCGCTCCTGCCGTCTCACCGCGCCGCCTCCGCCTCCCGCCAGCGGGCGATGTAGAGGGGCATCGGTGGCGAAGGGAGCCCGGGCTGCCCGACGAGCTCCAGCAGCGCCGGCGGCGCGACGTTGCCGTCGCGCCCGCGCAGCAGCCCGCGGGCGTTGGCGACCGCAGCGAGCTCGCCATCCTGCCGCTCGATGAGGTGCTCGAAGTAGAGCCACTTCTCGTCCCAGCAGAGGATGCGCGTGCGGACGGTGAAACGCTCGAACGGAAGGAGCGACTTGCGATGGCTGATCATCGTGGCCGCATTGATCGGGCGCCAGCCGCGGCGGATCACCTGCCGGAACACGCGCATGCGCACGAACAGATCGACGCGGCCGATGTCCATGAAGCTCCCATAACGCCCGCTGTTGACGTGCATGTTCAGGTCGAGGTCGTTCGGCCAGACGCGCATGCGAAACACCGACTCTCCGAGCACGTCGATCCGCGGCCGGAAGCGGCTGGTGATGAGGCATTTGATGAGGCGGAAGAGAAGGATCACGCGGGGAGGGTAGCAGCCGTTACAGTCAGTGTCATTCTGAGCGCCGGAGAGCGCGAGGAATCCCCTCCACTTGAACGCTGCTCGCTCCGTCGGCGGGGGATTCCTCGCCGTCTTCGCGGCTCGGAATGACACCGATGAAGACACGGGTCAGTTCAGATCGAACAACATCACCTCCGCCTCCCGCCCGGCGATCGTCACAGAGGGCTCCTCCGCGATGGCGAGGCCGTCGCCGGCGAGCAGCTTCAGCCCGTTCACCTCCGCCTCGCCGCGGGCGATCTGCAGCCAGCCGTGGCGGCCGGGGGCGAACGGGTGCGAGAGCGGCTGCCCGTCGAGCAGCGCGTTGTAGATCGAGACGTCCTGATGCACCTTCACCGAGCCGTCGCGCCCCTCGGGCGAGGCGATCCGGCGAAGCACGCCGCGGCGCTCGCTCTCTTCGAAGCGCTTCTGCTCGTAGCTCGGCGGGATGCCGGGTCGATCGGGGAGGATCCAGATCTGAAGGAAGTGGACCGGCTCCTCGTCGGAGGCGTTCATCTCGCTGTGGCGAACGCCCGTTCCGGCGCTCATCCGCTGCGCGTCCCCCGGCCGGATGACGCCGCCGTTCCCCATGCTGTCCTTGTGCGCGAGCGACCCCTCCAGCACCCATGTCACGATCTCCATGTCGCGGTGGGCGTGCGTGCCGAACCCGCCCCCCGGCGCGACGCGGTCCTCGTTGATCACCCGCAGCGTCCGGAAGCCGGCGAAGGCCGGATCGTAGTAGTCGGCGAAGGAGAACGTGTGGAAGGTGTCGAGCCAGCCGTGGTTGGCGTGGCCTCGCTCGCTCGCTTTCCGAACCTGAAGCATGGTGACGTCCTCCTCCTCTTCCAACAAACGGCGATTCCCGTGTAAGCGGCCTCACGCTTCGGGGCGTCTGATCGAGCGTACGATATCGCTCGTTCCCGATGAGGAGGATGCCCGCATGCGATCCCGGCGACTGCCCACGCTCTCCCTGGTGCTCTGCGCGTTGACCGCCGCCGCACTGGCGACAGCGCCTGAGAGCGGGGATGGCCCTGCCGATTGCTCCTTCAACCCGGAGGCGCTGCACTCTCCGCGCGAGGTGTGGTTGCGCGTCTCGCGCCAGGCCGAGCAGGTCGCCCCCTCCTCCGGTCGCCGCCGCGCCGTCGGAGAGCCGCCGCAGACGATCGTCTCGAAGAACTTCATCGATGACGAGGTCTTCGGGAAGATGAAGGCCGGGGGGATCCGCTGGACCCTTCCCGCCACGGATGAGGAGTTCCTCCGCCGCGTGTCGCTCGACCTGACCGGACAGATCCCCACCGCCGAGCGCGTGAAGCAGTTCCTCGCCGATCCGCGGGGGGACAAGCGCGAGGGGGTCATCGACGAGCTCCTGGCCTCCGAGGAGTTTGCCGACCGGTGGACCCTCTGGTTCGGCGACCTGGTGCAGAACGTGGTGGTCGCCGCCAACATCAACATGGGGCCGCAGGGGCGCAACGCCTACTACCTCTTCATCCGCGACTCGTTCCGGTCGGGAAAGCCATACGACCAGCTCGTCCGCGAGCTGATCACCGGAAGCGGCGGCCAGAACACCTCCGGTCCCGCCAACTACTGGGTCCGGCAGATCCAGACGAACGGTCCCATCCACGACACCTGGGACAACCTTTCGGCCGATACGGGGGAGAAGTTCCTCGGCCTGCCGCTGAACTGCGTCTCGTGTCACGGCGGGATCGGACATCTCGAGCAGGTCAACACCGGCCTCGTCTACCGGACGCGCGAGGACTTCTGGAAGAACGCGGCCTTCTTCGCCACGACCTACCACCGCCCGCAGCGCGACCCGGCCACGAACCGGGTGGAATGGTTCATCGAGCCATCCGCCGGCGCCCGGCGCGTTCCGAACGGCTACGTGCTGAACACGACCAGCGGCAACAAGACCGCGCGCCAGCCGATGCCGGGTCAGCCGTCGCTCATCGAGCCGGCATTCTTCCTCTCCGCCGAGAAGCCGGCCGCCGGCGAGGACCCGCGCCAGGCCTACGCGCGCATCCTGACGGCGCACCCGCAGTTCGCGCGGGCGACGGTGAACTACGTCTGGAAGGAGATCTTCGGCATCGCGATCGTGGAGCCGGCCGATTCGTTCGATCTCCTCCGCCAGGACCCGGCCACGCTGCCCCCCGGCGCCACGCTGCAGCCGACGCACCCGCAGCTCCTGACGGGGCTGGCCGAGCACTTCAGCGGCAGCGGGTTCGACCTGCGGTCCCTTCTGCGGACCATCGTCGTGTCGAACGCCTACCAGCTCTCCGCCATCTACACACCCGGCGAGTGGAACGAGCTGTGGACGCCGTATTACGCACGCCGGTATCCGCGGCGCATGCTGGCGGAGTCGGTAATCGACGCGGTCGCCCGCGCCACGGGAGTCGCCCCTCCACGATTCAACGTGGGGGGGCTGCAGCTCCAGCGGGCCATGCAGCTCCCCGATCCGACCGTGCCGCGCGGCGCATTCGGCCAGTTCCTGAACGCATTCGGGCGGGGAGACCGCGACACCACGCCGCGATCGTCCGAGGGATCGATCGTGCAGGCCCTGGGACTGCTCAACGACGCCTTCGTCACCACGCGCGTCCGCGCCGCGAACAACTCCACGGTGCAGAGAGTCCTGGCCGCGACGCAGGACGCCGGGACGATCGCCGACGAGCTCTATCTGGCCACGCTCTCCCGCCGGCCGTCGGCCGAGGAGCGCGCTGCGGCGGTTGCGCACCTCGCCGGCGGCGACCTCACGCAGAAAACCGAGGACTTGCAGTACGCCCTGCTGAACCGCCTGGAGTTCCTCTACTACTGACGCCTGGTGAGACAGCCATGAAGAAGAACAGCACCTGCACCTGCACCGGCGACGGATCGTCGCTCTTCTCCGGCGACGGCTTTTCCCGCCGGCACTTCATCCGCATCGGCGGTACAGCCCTGGTGGCCTCCTGGTTCGCGGACGTCTTCGCGCCGCCGATCCTCCACGGCGCCACCTCGGCGGGGCCGTCGCTCCACAACACGGCGCGAAGCTGCATCTTCGTCTTCCTCTCCGGCGGACCGAGCCACGTCGACATGTGGGACCTGAAGGAAGGTTCGTGGACACCGTCCGACTTCGCCCCGACGAGCTACGGCGCGGTGCGCTGGCCGCACGGACTCCTGCCGAAGACCGCCGAGCACCTCGGCAAACTGGCCCTCATCCGCAGCGGGATGGCGTGGGCGGCGGTGCACCCGCTGGCGCAGAAGTGGGCGCAGATCTCGCGGAATCCGAGCGGCGCCACCGGCGGGTTCGCGCCGCACATCGGCGCGGTGGTCTCGCTCGAGACGCAGCTCAGGAGGACGCCCAACGAGGTGCTTCCCGGCTTCGTGGCCCTCGGAGGGACGATGGCCGGCGCCGGATATCTCTCCGCCCGCCACGCCCCCTTCGCCATCTCGGCAAGCCAGGACGGGCTCCCGGCGCTCTCGCATCCCGACGGCGCCCAGCGGCTCGAGGAGCGGTGGGCGCTGCTGCAGAAGATCGACACGGCGCGGGTGAGCGGGGCGCTCGGACGCGATGCCGCGGACATGGCCAGCTTCTACGACCAGGCCAAAGTCCTCATCGATACGCCGGGGATCAACCAGATCTTCAGCTTCACCGCCGAGGAGCGGGAGCGATACGGCGCGACGACATTCGGCGACTCGCTGGTCGTGGCGCGGAACCTCGTGGCCTCGAACCGCGGCACGCGCTTCGTGCACGTGACGCTTGGCGGGTGGGACCATCACGACAACATCTACAACCGCGAGGCGAACAACTCGCTCTACACGCGGTGCCGCCCATTGGATGACGGCCTCGGCGCGCTGCTCGGCGACCTCGCCGCCACACCCGGGACGGAGCCCGGCCGGATGCTGCTCGACGAGACCCTCGTGGTCATCCTCGGTGAGTTCGGCCGCACCACCGGGCCGCTCCGCGGCACGGGCGATGCCGGCGGTCGCGATCATTACCTCCGCATGTCGCTGGTGATGGCCGGCGGCGGCGTGCGCGGGGGGCGGGTGATCGGCATGACGGACGCCGTCGGCGACCGCGCCGTCGAGTACGGCTGGAGCGCCGGACGTGATGTGCGCCCGGAGGACATCACCGCCACGATCTACTCCGCCCTCGGCATCGACTACACCACCGTCCGTCCCGACGACCCGCTGGGCCGCGGCTTCGAGTACGTCCCCTACGCGAAGGAAGGGCTCTACCAGCCGGTCGACGAGTTGTTCTAGCCCCTGTCATTGGGGCGCTATCATCCCTCCTCATGCTCGACGAGGAGATCCCTCGTGACCTCTCCGAGAGGACGGGAAAGCACCGCTGCATCGGCTGTCTGGCGGAGGTGGGAGCCGAGGAGTACTTTGCCAACGACCACGTCTGCAATGAGTGCGCGGCGGAAGAGGAAGAAGAAGGGATGAGGGATGAAGGATGAGGGTCGCCGTCGTGCACGACTGGCTGACCGGAATGCGCGGGGGGGAGGCGGTGCTGGAGGCGATCCTGGAGGCGCTGCCCGATGCCGGGCTCTACACCCTCTTTCATTTCAAGGGATCCGTCTCGGCGCGGATCGAGGAGCGGCGCATCCACACCTCCTGGTTGCAGCCGGTGGCGTCGCGGATGCGCGATTACCGCAGGCTCCTGCCGTTCTTTCCGAGCGCGGCGCGGCAGTGGGACTTCCGTGACTTCGATCTCATCGTCTCCTCGAGCCACTGCGTGGCGAAGGGAGTGAACTCGCGCGGGAAGCCGCATCTCAGCTACTGCCACACGCCGATGCGGTATGTGTGGGACCGGTTCGACGACTACTTCCCGCGCACGCGGCCGGTCCAGCGCGCGGTGGCCAGGCCGGTCGCAGCGCGCCTGCGGCGCTGGGACGTGAAGACGGCGGGGGAGGTGACGCAGTTCCTCGCCAACTCGAGCTTCGTGCGCGAGCGGATCGCCCGCTTCTACGGGCGGGAAGCGGAGGTGGTCCATCCATTCGTCGACGAGGCGTTCCTGGAGGCGCCGCTGGCCGGCGAGCGCGACGATTACCACGCCGTCGTCTCCGCGCTCGTGCCGTACAAGCAGGTGGAACTGGCCATGGCGGCGGCGAAAGCGGCGGGGCGGAGGCTCCTGATCATCGGCGGCGGGCCGCTGCTGGAGACGCTGCGGCGGGAGGCGCCGCCCAACGTTCAGCTTCTCGGGTCCGTAGAGAGATCTAGAATCGTGTCGGTGGTGGGACGTGCGCGCAGCCTGATCCTCCCCGGGGTGGAAGACTTCGGGATCACGCCCCTGGAGGCGATGGCCCTCGGCACGCCGGTGGTGGCGCTGGCGGAGGGGGGAGTCCTCGAGTCCGTCGTTCCGGGGACGACCGGAATTTTCTTCCATGACCGGGCGGTAGAGTCGGTTCGTCGGGCGATCGACGAGGTCGAGTCACGCCAGTGGGATCGCCAGGTTCTGCGGCGTCAAGCCGCCGGCTTTTCGCGGACGCGCTTCCTGGAGCGTTTCACCAGCGCCCTGAGTCGCCTCACCAGATGATCGAGAAAAAGCACAGGGCCCTGGCCTCCATTTATCTCCTCAACGACGCCGTGGCGTCGAACCTGGCCATGCTCTCGGCCTGGGCCCTCCGCTTCCAGTACGAGATCATCCCCGTCACGAAGGGGCAGCAGGACCTCTCCACCTACATTCAGATCCTGCCCATCGTCACCATCGTCTTCCCGCTCGCCTTCGCGGTGCAGGGGCTGTACGCGATCCGGCCGGCGCGCAGCAGGGCCGAGGAGTGGCTGCAGGTCGCCGTCGGCTCGGTGGTGGCGACGGTGGTCCTGTCGGGCGTGCTGCTGTGGATCCGGCCCGGAGACCCCGATGGCCTCTATTCGCGGGCCACCCTCGGGATCTTCATGATTTGCGCGATGGCGTTCGTGATCGTCGGCCGGACCATCGTCCGAGGGGTGGTCGAGCGCCGGCATCGGGCGGGGAAGGATCTCGACCGGGTCCTCATCGCCGGGAACGGCGACCTGGCGCGCGCCGTCGTGGCCAGGATGAAGGCGCACCGCGATCAGCTCGGATTCCGGATCGTCGGGTACCTCCGGAACGGCGAGGAGGGGGAGGTCGCCGGGCTGCCGTGTCTCGGGACGATCGATGAGGCGGAGGAGGTGGTGAAGAGGCACGAGGTCGATCACGTCTTCGTGGCCCTGCCGCACGCCTCGTCCGAGGCGATGATGCTGCTGCTCGACCGGCTGGTGCGGAACTGCGTGTCGATTCACGTCGTTCCCGACCTGCTGCAGTTCATGGTGCTCCGCTCGCGGGTGGAGGACCTCGACGGCCTGCCGACGATCAACCTCTCCGAGACGCCGCTGGAGGGGTGGAGCCGGTTCGTGAAGCGGGGGTTCGACCTCGCCGTGGCCGGTGTGGTGCTGATCGTGCTCTCGCCGCTGATGCTTCTGATTGCGATTGCCATCTGGCTCGAGGACCGCGGGCCGGTCTTCTACCGGCAGGTGCGGATGGGGCTGGACGGGAAACCGTTCGAGATCCTCAAGTTCCGGTCGATGCGCGCCGGCGCGGAGGCGGAGTCGGGGGCGGTGTGGGCCGATCGCGACGACCCGCGGCGCACCCGGGTGGGGAAGATCATCCGGGCCTGGTCGCTCGACGAGCTTCCGCAGCTCTGGAACGTGCTGGTCGGCGACATGAGCCTGGTCGGCCCGCGGCCGGAGCGCCCGCAGTTCGTCGAGCAGTTCCGCGCCGAGTACCCGCACTACATGCTCCGGCACAAGGTGCGCGCCGGGATAACCGGCTGGGCGCAGGTGCACGGCTGGCGGGGGAACACCTCCATCCGCATGCGCATCGAGCACGACCTCTACTACATCGAGAACTGGTCGCTGATGCTCGACTGCAAGATCCTCTTTTTGACCGTGGTCCACGGGCTGAAGCACGAGAACGCGTACTAGGCGTCTGCGCGGGGAGATGAACCGCAGAGCCTTCTCCCCCGCCTCCGGCGGGGGAGAAGGTGGTCCTGAGCGGAGCGAAGGACCGGATGAGGGGGCGTGTGGCGCGACCAAGGGCCCTCACCCGGCGCTTCGCGCCACCCTCTCCCGCAAGCGGGAGAGGGCCGGGGGGAATGACACCTGCGCCCGCCTATAATCCCGCGCCGACATGGGTAAACGCTCCGAGTCCCTCTTCGAGAGGGCTCAGCAGGTCATCCCCGGCGGGGTGAACTCGCCGGTCCGCGCCTTCCGCGGTGTGGGCGGCACGCCGCGCTTCATCGAGCAGGCGCAGGGATCGCGGCTCTTCGACGCCGACAACCTGCAGTACATCGACTGTATCGGCTCCTGGGGGCCGATGATCCTGGGGCACGGGCACCGTTACGTGGTCGAGGCGGTCAAGCGCGCCGCCACCCGCGGCTTCTCCTTCGGCGCGCCGACCCTCGGCGAGGTCGAACTGGCGGAGATGGTCGTCGCCGCGATCCCGAGCATCGAGATGCTGCGCCTGGTCAACTCCGGAACCGAGGCCACCATGAGCGCGCTGCGCCTGGCGCGCGCGGCCACCGGGCGGAAGAAGATCATGAAGTTCGACGGCGGCTACCACGGCCACGTCGACTCGCTCCTGGTGAAGGCCGGCTCGGGCGGCGCCACGTTCAACGTTCCCGATTCCGCCGGCGTCCCGGACGACGTGACGAAGCTGACCATCAGCGTCCCTTACAACGACCTCGAAGCCGTGCGCCGCGCCATCGACGGCGAGGTGGCCGCGATCATCGTCGAGCCGGTGGCGGGGAACATGGGCTGCGTTCCCCCCGCGGACGGCTTCCTTCAGGGCCTCCGCCACATCTGCGACGAGCACGGCGCGCTGCTCATCCTCGACGAGGTGATGACCGGCTTCCGCGTCTCGTACGGCGGGGCGCAGGCCCTCTACGACGTCCGTCCCGACATCACCACCCTCGGCAAGATCATCGGCGGGGGGATGCCCATCGGCGCCTACGGCGGCACGCGCAAACTGATGGAGATGGTCTCCCCCCTCGGACCGGTCTACCAGGCCGGGACGCTGTCGGGGAATCCCCTCGCCGTCGCCGCCGGGAAAGCCACGCTGGGAGTGCTGAAGAACTCGTCGATCTACCACGACCTCGAGGAGAGGAGCGCCGAGTTCGAGCACGGCGTCCGCCGCGCCGCGGAGACGCATGGCGTTCCGGTCACCTTCAACCGCGCCGGCTCGATGTGGACGATCTTCTTCACCGAGGGTCCGGTCACCGATTTCGCCTCCGCCGACAAGTCGAACCGCGACGCCTACGCGAAGTTCTTCCACGTCATGCTGGGGGAAGGGGTCTACCTGCCGCCCTCGCAGCTCGAGGCGGCGTTCTTCTCCGCCGCCCACGCCAAGAAGGACATCCTGCAGTTGATCGAGCGCTCCGACAAGGCGTTGAGGAAGGTGGCGTGGGAGTTTTATAGCTAGTTGATCCCGAGCGCAGCGAGGGAGCTCCAACTAAGAAACCATGCCCCGCAGTTTCCTCACCGTCTCCCCCTCAGCCTCCGCCCCCAGGCGCTGCGCCCGATCCCACGCTTCATCGGCGCGGGCGAGCAGCGCGTTCTTCCGTGCAGGATCGGAAAGCCCCGCCAGGTTGATGCAGACGTTCTGATACGCGCCGGCGGCCGCGGCGCGGGCCATCTGCGCCCCGACGCCGGCGTCGGAGAGCGAGGCCTGCAGGCCGATGCGGGCGATCTCACGACACAACTCGATCACCTCCGGGCACTTCTCCAGAACGCCCAGCGGCACTTCCGTCGCCCCGGCGGTGGCATCGGCCATCGCGGCGGCGCGGGCCGCCTCTTCCTCGGGCGTTGCCTTCGGCATTCGCATCGCCTCGAGCAGTGTGTCGAATGCGGCCGTGTCGGCGTCGACTGCGGCCAGGAGCTGGTCCTTGAGCTCCTGCGCCCGGACGGCGATGCGGTCGAGGTCGGCCTGCACCGCGTCGAACCCCTTCTTCTCGTGCGAGAGCACGGCCACCATCGCCGCCAGCCCGGCGCCGAGGGCGCCGGCCAGCGCCGCAACCGACCCTCCGCCGGGAGCGGGGGAGTTGCTCGACAGCTCGTCGGCGAACTGGCGGAGGGTCATCGACACGAGCGGCGACTCCTTCGCCAGCCGGTACTCGATCACCCGCTCCTCTGGATCGAACGGCTTGACCTCGGAGAGGCCGAGGGTGCGGATGGCGGTGTGCAGGAGCGCCGACTCCGGGACGCCGGTGGGCCGGCCCATCTTCTGAAGGTAGTAGCGGCCGGCGTCGAGCAGGACCGACAACGGCACCAGGCCGACGATCTCCGATCCGGTGACGCGGAGGCCGCGGGCCCGCGCCCGCTCATCAGCCGTCTCGAAGGCGATGTGCAGCGGCGTGGTGTCGAGGTCGGTGAGGTTGATCGAGACCTGGGCGCAGCCGAACTCCGGAATGATCCAGCCGACCGCCTTGACCGATTTCAGGATCCCCGGCTCCCACACCTGCTCGCCGTTCTCGTCCACGACCGGGTTCCCCCCCGCGTCGCGCCTGACGCGCCCCCGCTCGCGGATGTCGAAGGCCACGCGGTTGGCCAGCCGTTTGTCGAGCGTGTTGAGGTTCACGTTGTAGGCGACCAGGAACTTGCGCGCGCCGATGATGACCGCCCCGCTCTTCGGTACGAACTCGGCGGGGCCGAAGTCGGGCTTCCACCGCTGGTCGGCGAGCTTCCTGGCGCACCCCTCGTACTCTCCCTCGCGGATGTCGGCGAGGTTGCGGCGGTCGGGGGCGGTGCAGGCGTGCTCGTAGAGGTAGACGGGGAGGCGCAGCTCGCGGCCGACCCGCTCGCCGAGGCGCCGGGCCAGCTCCGCGCAGTCATCCATCGTCGCCCCGGCCACGGGGATGAAGGGGACGACGTCGACGGCGCCCATCCGCGGGTGCGCTCCGCGGTGCTTCGTCATGTCGATCAGCTCCACACCCTTGCGGACGAGCTGAAACGCCGCTTCGAGGACCGGCTCCGGCTCGCCGACGAAGGTGATCACGGTCCGGTTCGTGTCCGCCCCGGGATCGACGTTGAGCAGCGTGACGCCGGAGACCGATGCCGCCGCGGCAGCGACGGCGTCGTAGATCTCCGGCCGCCGCCCTTCAGAGATGTTGGGAACGCATTCGACGATCTTCATGCCGGCCGCATGGTAATGCGGGAATGGAGCGGGTGCGCAGGGGGCGCAATTCGTCTCCTCCGACGGTTGAATCCGAAGAGGCCGGGCTCGGGCGCGGGCTCGGGCACGGGGGTCAAGTATCCCCGAGCCCGGTCTTTTCGAGTTCCCTACGCCTCGCCCGTCCGCTCCCGCACCGACAGCCAGCTTCCGAGCCAGCCGGCCAGCATCCCGCCGCCGACGAGGATGGCGATCTTCTGCCACGGCAGGAACGTCCCGACGAGGAAACCGAAGAGGAGGGAGCGGGAGGGATCGAGGGCCTGCCGCGCGCTGAGGAAGAGGAGGAAGAGGAGGCCGGCGGCGAGCAGGCCTCCCAGCGTCCCCTGCACGATGCCCTCGACGAGGAACGGGCCGCGGATGATCCGCTCCGTTGCGCCGACCAGGCGCATGATCGCGATCTCCTCGCGGTAGAGCATCATCGTCAGCCGGATCACGTTGGCGATGGTGAAGGCCGCAGCGATGGCCAGGATCCCCCCCGCCACCACGCCCGCCAGATTGATGATCCGCACCAGCCGGCGCAGCCGGGCCAGCCAGTCCCAGTCGAACTGCACGTGGGCGATTCCCGGCAGCGCCTTCACTGCGGCCATCTCCTCGTTGAAGGCGCGGGACTGGATGAACTGCGGCGTGACCTCGATCTCGAACGAGGGGGGGAAGGGATTCTCGTCGAGCTGGTTCACCAGGTCGGACACGGTCCCGAAGAAGGAGTGAAACCGCTGCAGGGCCTCCTCGCGGGTGATGAAGCGATGGCGGGAGAGCTCCCGGCGCGAGGCCAGGTGGCCCTCCACGGCCGCGATCTGCTGCGGGGTGGCCTCCGGCTCGAAGTAGACGTTCACCCGCGTCTTCCCCTGCCACTGCTCGACGGAGCGCTCGATGTTCTCGGCCACGAGCAGGAAGATGCCGAGGATGAGGAGGGAGATGGCGATCATGGAGATGGCCACGAAGCTCGAGCGCTTGGCGCTCCAGATCCTGCGGAACGCCTCCCGGAAGAAATAGGTGAAGGTGCTGGACGGGACCTGCGGTTCGTCGAGACGATTGAACTCGCGGGCCATCAGGAAGTGGCGATCCCGAACACGGTGTCGCCGTGGGCCGCCGGCTTCTCCGGCCGCGGCACCTTCTCATCGATGATGCGCCCGCGATCGAGCGTGACCACGCGCCGGTCGCTGTTGCGGATCAGCTCGCGGTCGTGCGTGGCCAGCAGCACGGTCGAGCCGCGCAGGTGCGCATCGCTGAAGATCTGGATCATCTCCGCGGAGAGGTCGGGATCGAGGTTTCCCGTCGGCTCGTCGCCGATCAGGATCAGCGGATCGTTGATCAGCGCCCGGGCGATGGCCACGCGCTGCTGCTCCCCGCCGGAGAGCTGGAGGGGATAGGCGTTGAGCTTGTGCTGCAGGTTCACCGCGCGCAGCGCGGCGTAGGCCTTCTTCTTGTGCTCCTTCGGCGGGACGTTCAGCACGGTGAGGATGAAGGAGAGGTTCTCGAAGACGGTCATCCGCTCGATCAGCTTGAAGTCCTGGAAGACCATCCCGAGGTCGCGGCGGAAAAAGGGAAGCTGCCGCCGCTTCATGGCGTTGAGGTTCCGGCCGTTGACCACGATTTGCCCCTCGGTGGGGAGGATCTGCCGGAGGATGAGCTTGAGCAGCGTCGACTTCCCCGCGCCGCTGGCCCCGGTGAGAAAGACGAACTCCCCCTTCTCGATGTGAAAGGTCACGTCGTGAAGAGCCATGGAGTAGCGGTCGAACTTCTTCGTGACGTGGTAGAAGTGGATCATTCGACAGGCCTCAGGCCGTGAGCCTCAGGCGTCCGGAGTTTTGGTCACAGGTTACCATCGTTCCCGCGGCTCAGGCCTGTCGCAGCGCGATGGCCACCGGCAATCTCGCGGCGCGGATGGCGGGAAGAAGCCCGCCGATGAATCCGATGGCCAGGGCGCTGGCGATGCCGGCCATCAGCAGCGGCGGGTTGACGTCGAAGGCGAAGGTGACCTGGCTGAAGCTTTGCCAGTTCAACGTGGCGGCGCGGTAGCCGTCGAAGGCCGCCCACGCGCCGAGCGCGCCGAGGATGCCGCCGGCCAGCCCCAGCAGCATCGACTCGATCAGCACCGAGACGATGACCGGCGAGCTGCCGAAGCCGAGGGCCTCCAGCGTGGCGATCTCGCGGGCCCGCGACGCCACCGCCGTGTACATGGTGTTCAGCGCGCCGAAGATCGCGCCGACGGCCATCAGCGCCGAGATGATCCCGCCGAGGCCGGTGATGAGGAGCGTGATCATCCGCGACTGCTCGGCGTAGTAGTCGGTCTCACGGACGACCTTGACGTTCAGGCGGGGGTCCGCGGTGAGGGCGTCCTTGAACTGCTGGAACGTTCCCGCCGAGGCCAGCTTCACCACCAGGGTCTGATAACTGGAGCCGCGGCGATACGCGGGGGCGAGCACGGCGGCGTCGGTCCAGATCTCCGACTCCGGCAGCCCGCCCTCGGCCTCGAAGATCCCCACGACCTTCCACCGGTTCTGCCCGAAGCTCAGCTCCGACCCGATGTCGAGTCCGCGAAACTCCGCGTGCGCGCCGCGCCCGACGATGACCTCGTTGCGACCCCAGGCGAAGGGGCGCCCCTCGACGACGCGCACGTCCCCCCGGACCGAGAATGCCGGCGGCTCCACGCCGCGCAGCGCCACGTTGGCGTCGGTTCCGGTCGATCGCTTCGCCAGGTCGACGATGACGAAGAGCTCGGGAGAGACCAGCGGCTTCCCATCGGCGCGGGCGATGCCGGGAGCATCGGCGACGATGCGCGCCTCGTCACGACCGAGGATGCTGGTCATCTCGCTGTCGGCCCCGGAGCGGAGCACGAGGGCCGTGTCGGGGGAGCCGGTGACCATCATGACCCGGCGGAAGCCCTGCCCGATGGAGAGCACGCCGACGAGCACCGCCACGACGCCGGCGATCCCGAACATCGCCGCGATGGCCGCCCCTTTCCGCTTCGGAAGCGAGCGGATGTTGAAATCGAGGAGCGCGAACACCTGCGAGAACCAACGCATGATCATTCTCTCCGCAGCGCTTCGACGGTGTTCAGGCGCATGGCCTGAACGCCGGGAATGAGACCGGTCAGCAAGCCGAGGGCGAAGGCGAAGAGGATGCCCGCGATCACGTCGGCGGGGGGAAAGAAGAACACCGGGAGCGCGCCGCTGGTCGGATCGCCCGCGGCGATGGCGAACCAGGCCACGGTCAGACCGATGCCGCCGCCGACCAGCGCGATCAGGAGCGACTCGGCCAGAACGAAGAAGAGCACCTGCGCGTCGGTGAAGCCGATGGCCTTCATCACGCCGAGCTCGCTGACCCGCTCGCGCACCGACTGGGCCATGGTGTTCCCGGCCACCAGCAGGATCGTGAAGAAGACGGCGGTGAGGATGGCCCGGATGATCGCCCCGATGTTCCCCATCTGCTCGGCGAATGCCTTCACGAAGGCGCCCTCGGTCTCGGTCTTCGTCTCCGCCGGCGAATTGGCGAATCGCTCGTCGACCTTCCGCGCCACTTCTTCCGCGCGTGAAGGATCGGCAACGCGGATGTAGTACCAACCCACCTGCCCTTCACCCCAGACGTTGTTCTCCTGCAGGTAGTCGGATCGAAAGAAGAAATTCGAGGTGTCGGTCTCCTTCGATGCCGCCTCGTAGATGCCGACCAGATCGAAGGTCCACGTGCTGCCGCCGTCCTTCGGCCGCCAGATGGTGGCCTGCAGGGGGATCTTCTGGCCGACTTGGAAGTTGAATCGGTTGGCCGTAGTCCGGCCGACGATCGCGCCGGTCTTCGTCTTCGTCCAGGCCTCGAGCTGCTCGGGGGGGAGGACGAACTCCGGATACATCTTCAGGAACTCCTCCGGCTTGACGGCCATCTGACCGAAGAAGTTCCGCGGCTCCTGGTAGATCCCGCCGAACCACGTTGCGTGCGTGGCGTCCTCGACGCCGTCGATCTTCTCGATCTCGGCCTCGTAGCTGGCCGGGAGGAGCTGAATGAGAGAGACCTTGTGCCGGACGACGAGGCGGTCCTGCCCGGCCACCGAGACGCCCATCTCGAACGCCTTCCGGATCGCGGCCAGGTAGCCGAACAGCACGAAGGCCACGACGATAGAGAGGACGGTCAGGAGCGTGCGCAGCTTGTGACGCTTGAAGGTGGCGAAGAGGAGAGGCAGGAACTTCATCATCAGTCGGTCCTCAGTGCTTCGGCAGTGTTGAGCCGCATCACCTGAATCGCCGGCAGCACTCCGGCTATCAAGCCGAGGAGCAGAACGATGGCCGCGCCGGCGGCGATCGCCTGCGGGTGGAAGACGAAGGCGGGGAGGATGCCGCGGAGTGGGTTCTGCGCCGAGACGGCCAGCCACCCGAGGACGAGCCCTGCGGCTCCGCCCGTGAATGCGATGAGGCAGGACTCGGCGAACACGAGCGAGAGGACCAGGCCGTTCGTGAATCCGATCGCCTTCAGGATCCCGAACTCCCTCAGGCGCTCCCGTACCCCCTCGGCCACCGTGTTGCCGACGATGAGGAGGAGGGTGAAGAACACCACGGCGAGAATGGCCATGACGATGCTTCCGATGTCGCCGATCTGACCGGCCAGTCCGCGGAGGAGCGCGGCCTCGCTCTCGGTCTTCGTCGGATACGACGAATTCTCGAAGAGCACGTCGATCTTCTTCGCCACTCGTGGGGCGTCATCAGGTCTGGCGAGGCGCGCC